>JAXSOX010000001.1:0-32008 GCA_037926525.1 Aquificaceae bacterium
CTCTCTATCTCCTGCACCTCTGGCGGTAGGGAGACCGCCATGAGCTTTTTGCGGGCGGAGGCTTGGTCAAGGGCATCTATTGCCTTGTCAGGCAGTTTTCTAAAGGTCACATACCGCCTTGTGAGCTTAACAGCCGCCTCAAGGGCTTCGTCAGATATTTTCACCTTGTGGTGTTTTTCCAGCTTGGGCTTTAGACCCTTCAGTATTTCAAGGGCTTCCTCCTCTGTAGGCTCGTCCACGTAGATTGGTTGGAAGCGCCTCTCTAAGGCTGGGTCCTTTTCTATGTATTTGCGATATTCGTCCACCGTGGTTGCACCTATAACCCTTATTTCACCTCTTGCCAGAGGAGGCTTTAGCATGTTGCCAGCGTCTACCGCACCCTCCGCTTTGCCAGCACCCACCACGGTGTGAATTTCATCTATAAAGAGTATTACGTTGCCCTTTTGCTTTACCTCTTCCAAAAGGCTTTTAAAACGCTCCTCAAACTCTCCCCTGTATTTAGAACCTGCTATAATAGAACCCATATCCACGGATATAATCGCCTTGTCTTGAAGCTCTACAGGCACCTCCTTGTTAACTATCCTTTGTGCCAGACCTTCCACTATGGCAGTCTTTCCAACGCCGGGGTCTCCCACAAGCACAGGATTGTTTTTTGTCCTTCTGAGTAGTACCTCTATAAGCTGGTTTATCTCCCGCTCTCTTCCTATAACTGGGTCCAGCTTGCCCTCCCTCGCCATCTGTGTGAGGTCTACACCAAACCTCTCAAGGGCGGACTTTTCTTCTTCCCTTAGCTCTTGTGCCACATCCTTCATCCTTTCACCTCCTGTTATATCTTCTAAAATCTTACCAGCAATAGTATCCTTTGCTTCCAAAAGGCTCGCCACTATATGATAGGGCTCCACCTGAGAAAGACCCTCAGAGACCGCTTTGTCTTGAGCCTTTTCAAGAACCCTTATGAGGTTCTGAGAGTAGTCAAAGGCAGGCTCTTTGCCAAAGACAATCTTTCCTACTGCGTCTATGACCCTCTCTGGCGAAAGCCCAAGCTCCTTTACCTGCTCCACAAGGCTTGAGCTCTCAAGAGCCTTCCTAATAAGCCCGTCAATGCTGAGCCTGTTTTCCAGGAATGCCTTCACATCCTCAGACCTAAAGACCGCAGAGAGGCTCTTCTCTACGCCTTCCAGCTGGCTTCTGTGTTGGCTTTCAAGCCTTTCAAGTCGGGCAAGCTCCACTTGTAGCTCCTGAAGGCTCCAGTAGTCGCCATACCTCCTCGCTTTCTCCAGTTCTGCCCTTATTCTCTCTTTTGCCCTCCTGACCTTTTCCAGCTCTATTTGCACCTGTCCTATGTCGGACTTTACCTGCATTATCTTGCTTCTGAGGTCAATAAGGTGTTGGGCTTCCTGCTGGACCGCCTTGCCTATCTGGGAGGAGAGCTTTTCAAGGTATTCAGAGACCTTTTTGTAGAGACCCCTTGTGTCTACACCCCTTTTTTCAAGATACTTCGCCAGTGCGGATTTTTCATCCACGAGAAGGGCAAGGAGTAGGTGATCTGTGTCCACTTTGCTGTCCCCGGCTTTCCTTGCAAGCTCCTTTGCCCTGTTTATGTATTCAAGGGTTTTTGCAGAAAGCAGGTTCTCACTAAACATTCCAAGCCTCCTGTAAATTTATAATGACTTTTATAATATGCTTTAGTAGATTGTTGTCAAGTTTTTGGTGGAGGGAAGAAAGCAAGTGGTAGAATTCTAAGGCTGTAGTATATGTTCACAAGCAGGAAGAGTGCGTAAAATATTGAAGAAAGAGTTGGGTTGAAGTTCTCATTTAGGAGTGCCAGGACAAAGGATGGAAGCCCCGCAAAGAGGTAAAACTTGAGAACTTCGGGATTTATAAGCTCTTTGAGCGTTGGAATCTTCTCTTTTCCAATCTTTGGTGCGTATACCCTCCACCAGTAGAGGAAGGGGACTATGTGGTAAGAGGCTCCTATGGTGATAAAGAGGAGGAAACCATAAAGCATACCATCTCTGTGCCAGCCTATAAATCCATAATTGCCACTTCCGGCGGTGGATATGCCGATGGAGAGGAAGAAAACTGCCATAAAGAGACCGAGTATAAGATAACGCACTGATGGGTCTAAGCCTTTGAGAGGGCTTTTCTTCTGAAGAAGGCTCTGGTAGACTACAAAGGCCAGTAAGAAAAAAGAGAGAAGCACAAATAGTCCAGAATAGGCTACAAGTTTCATGTTTCCCACATGCCAGCCATAAAGAAAAGGCGGGATTGAGAGGTTATGCAAGATAAGACTTATCCACCTTGCCTTTGGATGTTTTAGTTCCTCTACCTGAAGCATGGGAACGAAGACATAGTAAGCACCTAATATTACATTAAGAAAAAACCCAGCAGTAAGCGTATGCTTTATCATAAGAAGGTTCAAATCCATGAGCATAAAAAAGCCAGAAAGGGCAAAGTATACACCTCCAAGCAGGAAGAATACCACAGATGGATCCCTAAGGCTTTTTGTGTTTATAAGAAGAAAAGCAAGGCTAAGAAGAGCAAAAAGAAAATAGAAATATGGGGAAGATGCAGGTTTGACAAAAAAACTGAAAAGATTGGTTAAAAACAAGGCAAGGTGGATATATGTTAACCATTCCCACCTTATGGCTATACCCTGTAGGGTAGGATACATCTGGAAAAGAGTGCCCATTATAAGAAGTGGGAAAGCTATGAAGATAAGAAGCTCTGTATAGGCTTTCCCAAGGAGCTTAAAAAGGAGTGATAGGTCTATGAGGATAAGGCTGAGGAAGATGTATATAGATGTGAGCCTTACGAAGGATGCAGGTCTTATCATTTACCTACGAGCCTTCTAAGTTCTATAAGAAGTTCCTGGAACTTTTCGTCGGACATCCTTCTTATTTTCTTGGCTTGTCCGAGGTTCACAGTATGGGGTAATATCTTCCTCAGTATAGGGTTCTTAAGGGGCGTGAAGCCATACTTTATAAGCACATCAAGGGCTTCAGGAACCCTTTTTAAAAGCTCGCCTACGTTGGTATTCTCATCTATCTCAAATTCAAGCTCTTTTGCACATTCGGTTTCTTCAAATCTTAGAGGTTGTGAGGACTTTTTCCATATTCTAAGAAGGTATCCTTCCTCTGTCTCCCTCAATTCATAGCGGTATCCCAGCTCCTCAAGCCTTGGCAGGAGATGGGTGAAGGGTCTTGAACCAAGCACCTCAAGGGTCTCTCCCTCCTTAAGCTCCTCAAGAGCCTGAGCAACCTTAATCATAGGCTGTGGTGGTTCAAGGTTTCTCACATCAAGCCTTTTCATGGTTCAACCCCGAATAGATATCCTTCAAGCTCCACATCAGCTTTGTAGCCCAGCCCTTCAACCTTTTCCTTAACCGCCTGCAGGAGATAGCTTCCTACAGGGCAAAAGGGGCTTGTAGGTTTTATTACAACTCTAAGCCTTCCCTGTTCAATCTCTTTCACCTCTCTTACCATGTTCATGCCAACTATATCCATACCCGTGTGAGGATCAATGACTTCCTTTAAGACCTTCAGCACATCTTCCATGTCTATCTACCCCCTATTCTGTCTCTGAAAAGCTCATGGCAGGCAATACATCCCTGAAGCATGTTGGTATAAGTCTTAAAGGCTTGGTCCCTTTTGCCTTCCCTTAAAAATTTCATGACCTCCTCCGCACCGCCGTGAACCTGCTTCTCAAAAGCTGGCATAAATCTCATAAACTCTTCCCTTTTTGATGGGTCTATGTATCGTAGGGGTCCGCCCTTTGGTACGGGGTGTTCTGCTATCTCTCTGGCACCTTCCAGAACCATGGCATCGTTACCCAAAAGAAAGCCCTGAAGCATCTTGGTGGCTGACTGGTTTACCAATTGCATAACCTGTTTGAAGTTCAGCTCACTTTCAACCTCATGAGAAAAACTCAAAGCAAACATCAGAAGTGAAAATACCGCAATCTTTCTCATTTTACAACCTCCATATCCTTATCTTCCAAAAGTCCTCTCCATAGTCCACATACTCCCACCCAACTTTTCCAGGAAAATTCATAGCTATCTGAAAATAGAGTGGTAAAGGGTCATGGTCGTTTACAATAAAGAAGGTCTCCGCCTCCTTGAGCTCAGAAAACCTCTCCATTACAAGAGAATGCCTTATACCATGCTCAAGGGGTCTGAGGTCTAAAGTCTCACCCTTTACAAAATTCTCCTGCCCGAGACTTATCTCGTAAAGAACCACCTTTTCCTCTGGTAGAAAACCAAATATATCAGCCCTCTCCACAAGAAAGTAATAGGGTGCTTCCGCCCTTCCAAATCTATGACCGATTATATACCTGCCAGCACCCTTTGAAAGTATGTATAGCCTTCTGTATCCAAAGGCGGAGGGCATAAGCCCCCTTTCCAGGACTCTTACTACAAGACCTTCCTTACCAACCCTTTCTTCAGTCAATACTCCGTGCATTTTTTTTACCTCCTAAGGGATAAATATGTGAGAGGGGGCAAAGTATGTAAATGATTACAATCATATAAGTTTTTCTTATATCTTGACAAATTAATCTTAATCATATATTATTAAATAAATAAGAATACTTCGGAGGTGTGCTATGAGAAAGCTTCTCTTCATCGTCCCTCTGATGAGCCTTGTCCTTTCCTGCCAACAAAAGCCCGTAGAAAAACCTGCGGAGGCACCAGCTCAACCTGCAGAAGTAAAGAAGGAGGAAGAGCCGGCGAGCGATAAGGGTATAGGACCTATAAGGGAGGTCCAGCTTGGGCCCATAGACCAAGCCCTTGTCAAGAAGGGTAAAGAAATCTTTGATTCCAAGTGTGCATCTTGCCACAAGCTTGAAGAGAAGTATGTGGGACCACCCCTAAAGGGTGTTACAAAGAGAAGAAAACCCGAGTGGATAATGAACATGATACTAAACCCTGCGGAGATGGTTCAGAAGGACCCTGTAGCGAGGGGACATTTAGCAGAGTATCCCATACAGATGCCCTTTCAAGATGTATCCCAAGAAGAGGCAAGAGCAATACTGGAATACCTGAGAAGCGTTGATGAAAAGTAAAAAGTTTATAAAGGAGGTGTTGCCATGCTGGGCAAGAAAAAGGTTCTCCTGGGAGGGCTTTCGGCCCTCGTGGTAGGTTCATTGCTGGCGGGTTGCCCGCCGAAAAAGGAAGCCTTAAAGACAAGTGCTGTGGGTACGGATGCAGCTTCAAAGGTCTATGTCCCACCTGGTAAACATGACGAGTTTTATGTTTTCTTCTCCGGAGGCTTCAACGGTCAGGTGACCGTATACGGTATTCCGTCAGGGAGAATACTAAAGGTTATAAAGGTCTTCTCAGTTGACCCAGAAACTGGCTATGGCTTTACGCCAGAAACCAGACCTATGCTTATGACTTCACATGGGTTCATACCTTGGGATGATACTCACCACCCATGGCTCTCTCAGACTAACGGAGAGCATGACGGAAGATGGTTGTTTATAAATGCAAACAACACACCGAGGATAGCAAGGATTGACCTAACTACCTTTGAAACAACCGAGATAATAGAAATACCAAACTCTGCAGGAAATCACCCATCACCTTACGGGACTGAGAACACAGAGTATGTGGTGGCAGGAACAAGGTTCTCAGTTCCCGTTCCCCAAAAGGATGTTCCCATAGATTCCTATGCGCAGAACTTTAAGGGAACAATAAGCTTTATAAAAGCCAACGAGCCCGGCAAGATGGATGTTGCCTTCCAAATACTTATGCCCGGCTTTAACTATGACCTTGCGAGGTGTGGAAGAGGTCCATCACATGGTTGGTGCTTTTTTACCTCCTACAACACAGAACAGGCTCATACACTGCTTGAGATAAATGCATCAAAGAATGACAAGGACTATATAGCGGCGATAAACTGGAAAAGAGCGGAGGAATGCCTATCTCAGGGTAGGTTTCAGGAAGTGCCCGCGGTCTACTACCACAACTACTATGATGAGAAAAAGCATATGGCTGTTTCCGAAGTCAAAAAATCTGTAAAGATGATAAACCCGAAGGACTGCCCTGGAGTTGCTTACCTTTTACCAACACCCAAGTCCCCCCATGGTGTGGATGTCTCCGACGATGGTGAATATATCGTAGGTGGTGGGAAGCTGGCAACGGTCATACCCATACACTCTTTCTCCAAGATGCTAAAAGCCATAGAGCAGAAGGCTTTTGAGAAGGAAATAGACGGGGTTCCGGTTCTCAAATATGACGCAGTCCTGCACTGTGAGGTTGAGAAACCCTGCCTTGGACCCTTGCATACGGAGTTTGACGGAAAGGGTTTTGCCTACACCTCCTGCTTTGTTTCCTCCGAAGTAGTGAAGTATGACTACAAGGGTTGTAAGGTGGTGGATAGGGTGCCTACATACTACTCTGTGGGACACCTGCTAATACCCGGCGGAGACACCAAAAAGCCCTACGGTAAGTATCTCGTGGCCATGAACAAGATAACCAAAGACAGGCAACTTCCAGTGGGCCCAGAGCTACTTCAGTCCGCACAACTCTACGATATAAGCGGAGAAAAGATGCAGCTTATCCACGAGTTCTTCACCATAGGTGAGCCCCACTATGCTCAGGCTATCCTCGCAGATAAGATAAAGGACAAGATTAAGAAAATTTATCCGCTCGCTGAGAACGAACACCCCTATGCGGTAAAGGCTGAAAAAGACGCAAGGGTTGAAAGAAAAGGCAACGAAGTTCATGTTTACATGACCATGATAAGGTCTCACTTTGTTCCAGATAACATTGAAGGTATAAGAGTTGGGGATACGGTATATTTCCACGTGACAAACCTTGAACAAGACTGGGACATACCTCACGGCTTTGCGGTCAAAGGTTCTGAAGAGGCGGAGATTCTTGTCATGCCCGGACAAACAAAGACCCTCGTGTGGAAGCCAAAGGCTCCAGGTGTTTATCCCTTCTACTGCACAGACTTTTGCTCAGCACTTCATCAGGAAATGCAAGGCTATGTAAGGGTTTCCCCAGCTGGCTCTAATGTGCCACTCAGATACTACACCGGCACACCAACCACACAGAAATGAGGAGGTGAGCTATGAACATACTCTCAAGAGGGCTTCTTGCCCTCGCTTCCCTTTTGCTTATCCTGACTTACTTCCTCCCTCTCTGGAGGATAGAACTTGTCGCACCTCAGTATCCTGAGGGTCTTAGGATGTTCATATGGGTAAACAGAATTACAGGCGGGACGGAGTTCGACCTTTATAACATAAACCTCCTAAACCATTACATAGGCATGAAGCCAATAGAGCCAGAGGCCATACCTGAGCTTAAGATACTGCCTTTCATAATTGGCTTTCTTATAGCCTTTGGTCTTTTGTCAGCTATACTTGGAAAAAGGGTTCTGCTCTACGCCTGGGTTATAACCTTTGTCCTGCTTGGGGTCGCTGGGCTTGCAGACTTTTACAAATGGGGATATGACTATGGACATAACCTTAACCCAAACGCCCCCATAAAGATACCTGGTCTTGCCTATCAACCACCTCTGATAGGCACAAAACAGCTTCTCAACATGCTTGCAAGTTCTTTCCCTGATGTGGGAGGCTACATAGCGGTGGTCTCTTTGTTCTTAGGCTTTCTGGCAATCGCAATAGACCTTAGGTTTTCAGAGACTGGGAAAGCGGAGGTGAAGCCAGCATGATACTCCGAGTGCTATGGGCTTTCCTCCTGCCCCTTTTTTTCTTTTCCTGCAGGGGAGAAAGACCGGAACCTATAAGGCTTGGTGAAGATGTATGTGAATACTGTAAGATGGTTATTGCTGACGAAAGGTTTGCGGCGGAGGTGATAACGAAAAAAGGCAGGGTATATAAGTTTGATGCTATAGAGTGCATGGTTGGCTATTACAACGAGAATGAAGAAGATATAAAGAGGGCTTATGTAGTGAATTTTCTTAATCCAAAGGAGTTTATACCCGCAGAGGAAGCTATGTATGTAAGAAGCCCTGACATAAGAAGTCCAATGGGCATGAACCTTTCTGCCTACAGAAGCGAAACGGAAGCAAAGAAAGCGATTGAAGGGAAAAGGGGGGAAATCCTCAACTGGACTTCCCTGAGAGAGTTTATAAAAAAGGAATATAGGTTTTCACACTAACATGTTAGGCATAATTTTTTCTACATTGTTTGTATGCTACGATTGCAAGTTTAAAGACATCCAGAGTGCTATAAACTACGCAAGGAATGGAGACAGGATAGTGGTAAAGTCTGGAACATACAAGGGGCCGGTGGTCGTTGACAAAAGGGTTGAACTCGTCGGTGAAGGTGGACCAGTGCTTGATGGTGAGGGGAAATATCAGGTATTGACCATAAAGGCGGATGGTGTAAAAGTGGAGGGCTTTGTTATAAAAAACTCAGGTATGTCCTACAGTGAGGATATAGCTGGTTTGAAAGTTGTGGATTCAAGGGATTGCATAATAAAGGGCAACAAGTTTCTGAACAACTTCTTTGCTTTGTATCTTGAAAGGGTTAGCGGATGCTTAGTGGAGGGCAACAGTATAGTAGGCTTTGCAAGGTCGGAGGGCTCTTCTGGTAATGGTGTGCATGCGTGGAACTCGGAAAGACTTATTCTAAGGAATAACTATGTGAAGGGACACAGGGATGGGATATACTTTGAGTTCGTAAAGGATAGCCTTATAGAAAACAATAGAAGCGAACTAAACCTAAGGTATGGGCTTCATTTCATGTTTTCCAACGACGATAGCTACAGTAACAATTACTTTTACAAGAACGGTGCTGGAGTTGCGGTTATGTATTCAAGAAATATACACATGGTGGAGAATGTGTTTGAAAGAAACGAGGGTCTTGCAAACTATGGCCTCCTTCTCAAGGATATAACAGACAGCAAACTATACAAAAACAAGTTTCTAAACAACACACATGGAATTTATTTGGAGGGATGTAATAGGAGTATCTTTGAGGGTAATCTTTTTGAAAAGAATGGGTGGGCTGTAAGGATATACGCTAACAGCGAAGATAACCTATTCAGAAGAAATTTGTTTATAGGAAATGCCTTTGATGTATCCACAAACACACTATCTTACTTTAGAAACACCTTTGAAGGAAACTACTATGACAGATACGAAGGCTATGACCTTGACAGAGACGGCTATGGGGATATACCCTACAGACCTGTTTCCTTTATAGCCTTTCTCTTTGAAAGGTTTCCCCTTACCCTTATACTCTACGAAAGCTTTCTTATGAAAATTTTAGACACGATGGAAAGGCTCATACCTCTCCTCCACCCAGAAGCCCTTGTGGATAAAAAACCGCTTATGGTGAAGCAATGATAAAACTTGAGGGTATCTTCAAGTCCTTTGGTAAGAAAATCCTCTTCAAAGACCTCAGCCTTGAGTTTGAGATGGGGAGGACAACCGCCCTCCTTGGTCCTAACGGCTCGGGTAAAACAACCCTTGTAAAGATCTTGCTTGGGTTAGTAATACCAGACAGGGGAAAGGTTTACATAAACAAAAAAGAGATAGGAAATGATAGCTTTCACAAAAGGCTTATAGGCTACATGCCACAGGTTCCAGAGTTTCCTGAAAACCTCACTCTTAGAGAGATAGTGTCAATGGTAGAAGACCTAAGAGGGGAAAAGGCTAAGAGGCTTGAGGAGCTTCTGGAAGTGCTCAATCTTAAGCCAGAGCTTGAAAAAAGGTTTATGAACCTCTCGGGCGGAACAAAGCAGAAGGTTGGAGCTCTTGTAGCTCTCGCCTTTGACCAGCAGATTCTCATACTTGATGAACCCATGGTGGGTCTTGACCCAGTAACAGCCTATAGGCTTAGGGCTTTTATCCGCAAGGAGAAGGAGAATGGTAAAACCATCCTCTACATTTCGCACATAATGCCAGAAGTGGAGGAGTTGGCTGACGATGTGGTTTTCATAACGGAGGGAAGGGTTGTGTTTAAGGGTAGCGTGGAAGTCCTGAAGTCCTCAACGGGTAAGGAAAAACTTGAGGAGGCTGTGCTTTGCTTATTAAGCTGATAAAATACGAGCTTTATGACCTTTTAAAGAGCAGATGGATGTTGGGTATAACTGTTTTTTATGGGCTTTTGGTCTATTCGCTAGTGAAATTTGGAGGTAATACGAGAAAAGCTGTTGTCAGTCATACGAACCTATCTCTTCTCACGCTCCCGCTTTTCTCCCTCCTCCTTTCCATAAACTACTTATACACAAACAGAAACTTTATTGAATTTGTGTTAACTCAGCCAGTAAAGAGAAGCTTTCTTTTCGCATCCCTTATAATCAGCCTTAGCTTCTCTATCTTTATTAGCTATGCAGTTGGCTCTGGTTTTGTTTTTTACTATCTTGAGGGCTTTTATCCTCCTTTTGCAAAGACCCTTTCCCTAACAACCTCCCTTATTCCCCTCTTTGTATCCCTTGGTATTCTCTCTGGACTCCTTGTAGAGGATCGGTTAAAGGGTATCGGGCTTGTGCTACTTCTTTGGCTTTTTTTCTCAGCTATGTATGACGGAATAGTTCTTTATATAATACTTGCCTTCTCTAACTATCCTATAGAAAAACTCGTTCTTTTCCTTACCCTTTCAAATCCAGTTGACTTTATAAGGCTCAGTTCTCTCACGGAAGCTGGTCTTTACGAGGCTATGGGTTTTGTTGGAACATGGGCTAAAAAATACTTAAAAGACCTCTGGTTTTTACCTATCCCTTTGTCCTTTCTATACACAGCGGTTATCTTTATGCTTGGACTGATTGCCTTTAAGAGGAAGGATTTTTAGGAGGTTTGCTATGTGGCTTTTAGTCTTAGTATGTTTGGTTTTCTCCTGCGATGTCCCAAAAGGGCAAAAGAAAGCTGAGCCCTCGGTTGAGCCTTCAAAGGTAAAGGAGCTTTTCAAAGCAAGAGGATGCACCGACTGCCACGACAGAAGAATTGCCCTCGTGGGACCAGCTTTTGTTGAGATAGCTAAAAGATATAGAGGAAGGGAAGAAGCGGAAAGCATGCTTATTAAAAGTATAAGAGAAGGCTCATGCAGCAGGTGGAAGGCAAGGTGGGAGTGCATGCCACCACAGAGGATTGAAGAAACAGAAGCAAGGGCTATGGTAAGGTGGATTCTGAACCTTACTTTAGAATAAGGAAGTTTCCTGTAGCCTCGTCATAGGTTATCAGCACGCTCTCCTTTGGATTTTTCGGAGGTTCAAACTCAAATTCTTTAACTTTTCCCCTATGAACTGTTTCTTCTACCCTTATTTTGAGCTTTTGAGCATCACCCTTTAAGAAAAGTTCCTCATAGACAAATATGGAGGCGTCCCTTCTTATACCCCTTGGTTTGTAAACCTTTGAATATATAAGATTCCCATCCTTGTAAACCTCCACCTTTATTGGAGACCTTTCTTTCACTATAGCACTTTGAGCCTGCATATGTTTTAAGCCACCTACTTTGACCTGAGCCACCTCTTTGACTGGAGAAGACCTGTATTTAAAGCTCAGGATAACAGCAGAGCTTTGGATTGGATAGAAGGCTATTTTGTGGGTGGTAAGCGGATAGAATAGAAATATGGGAATTGCAAGTATGGCGGTAGCAACTGGGTAATTTAAACTTTCAGTTTTGACGACCTTCGCATCCTGCCCCTCCTTCTTAGAGCTTATAAACTCTTCTATCTCTTTTTCAATAGACTTCACATAAGGAGCTTCAAGGATAAGCACCCGCCCTCCCATAACCTTTTTCCTAAGTATGGGTCTTCTTTTCCTTTCATACCTCTCTTCAAGCCATTTATTCCCTTCTCTGAAGTAGCAATCTTCATACTCACAGGAAACAAGAACTACACCTTCTACACCCATATTTAGAATATCCTCCACATACTTTGTGTTCACAACACCTATACATGGGACAGTAAAGGTAAGGAGTTTTTCCCTTTTTGGCGGAATCGCACTAAAAGGACAGCGAAAAACCACATAAGAAGCCTTTTCCCTTTCTATCTTTTCCATAGTCTCTTCTAAGGGGAAGGTGGGGATGTCTATAGCAAGACTGCTGCAAGAGCCAACACATATACCACAACCTGCACACTTACTTTCCTTCAGTAGGGCTTTCTTTTTATTATCATACTCCTCCATTACTATAGCCTCATAAGGACAGTCTATGTAACATTGTTCACAGCCTGTGCATTTTTCAAAATCAATGCGGGCAGGTGGATTTCTTCTACCTTTTATAAGCCACGGGAAGACGAAAAGAAAGGTAAAAAAGCCAAGAAAAATGAGCCAGTTTATGGACATGGGTATGTATTTAAGAAGGGGATAACTAAAAAGGTAAAACCAGTCAACGCTCATCTCAAAAGGCAATCTGTTTATATAAGCTGGTGGGTCGCTCTTTGCGGGGAAGATAAGAGAAAGTGTTATGAGAAGGATAGTTATGGTTATGTAAAGAAACCTTGGTGGAATAAGTCTCGGTCTGGCGTTTCTCATAACATGAACCCAAAGGGTAAAAACAATGAGTATGGTAAGAGCTATATGGGCAAAGAGCAATATTCTGAAAAGACCACCGAGATACTTTATGTCGCTTCCGAGGAAGGCACTCATCAGTGCATCTCCAAAGACTGGCAAGAAGGAAAAGAACTTGGCGGTCAGAAGTCCAGTGAGCTGTGCCCTTGCGTCCCAAACTAATATGTAACCCGATATTCCTATAGCTAAAAATATAAGAAGGGTTGCCACGCCAGTAACCCATGCAACCCATCGGAACATTCTGAACCTGTCCGTTATTATCACATGCACCATATGGGTAAGGGTTGTAAGTATTAAGGCATCAGAAGAGTATCTGTGTATTCCCCTCATTATGTTTCCCAGGAAATCTTCAGATATTCTTTCCACTGACTGATAGGAGGTTTGAGGGTCTATACTGTAGAAGAAAAAGAGGTAAACACCTGATACTACGTCTATGATTAGAAGGAAAATAGCAATAGCACCAAGGTGATAAAGAGGATTGAGCTTTGAGGAAAATAGCCTGCTCATAAAATGAGAGAGCTTCTGAAAGCCTATGTATAGTGGCTGTATACTTGCCATATGCATGGGAGCCTCCTGTAAATAATCATTTACTAATAATATAAGCCCTTTATTAAATATTTACAGGTTTTAATTTAAAGTTAAAACATGATAAATTTAATTATTGACAAAAATATCTTTTGATATTAATCTATAAGTAAGCATTCACCAAAGGAGGTGTAGCCATGGAGGAAAAGGAAAAGAAGGTGCCTTTCCTTCAGCTGGTGCTGGACGATTTTATGTTTCTGCTTTTCTTAGGGGTCACCATTTATGCGGTCTCTTACCTAATATGGGGGCTTCTGGAGTTAGCCTGGCTCTCCCCTATACCCAGCGAAATCAAAGAAAGTCTATTAGGAGGTAAGTAACATGGCACTGCTTCCACCTGAAGAAGGATGGTATTTTAAAAGGGTCGCAAAGGACGAAAAGATGTGGATAACCATAGCCCTTGTGGTGTGCCTTGTTCTTTTCTTCTGGATGATAGTGTGGCACGTCTACGGAAAGCAAAACCCCTCTTTCACAACCTACAGGACAACACCTCAAGAATTCAACGCCCTAACGCAGGCTTTCATACAGAAGTATAAGATAGGTGAAGAAAAGGGTATACCTATAGTAGAACCGCCACCCAACAGTGACGTGTTTCTTCTGGGTAAAATGTGGGCTTGGGAGCCTATACTTGTGCTTAAAAAGGGCCAAGAATACAGATTCCATATATCCTCCCTTGACCTTCTTCACGGCTTTTCATTACAGCCTGTAAATATGAACTTTATGGTATATCCCGGCTATGATTATGTGCTTACCTTTAGACCTACTTCCGCCGGAGAGTTCTACATAGTTTGCAATGAATTCTGTGGTATAGGTCATCACATGATGATAGGGAAGATCATAGTAAAAGAGTGAGGAGGTTGAGCCATGTTTAGAACTTGTGATATTACCGGATTAAAGGTTGATTTGAGGGCGGAGAAGCTTATACAGCTCAATGCGGTTATGGCTGTTGTCTCTCTACTCATAGGTGTTATCGCTGCATTACTTCTTGTTCTCACAAGATGGCAAGTGGTTCACCTTCTGCCCGTAGAGTGGTATTACAGGGTTCTCACCCTTCATGGTCTTAACGCCCTCATATTCTGGATAGTCTTTTTTGAAATAGCGGGACTTTACTTTGGCTCAACTATTGTGCTTAACTCTCGCATGTCTTCTCCTAAATTTGGCTGGCTCGCTCTAATCCTGATGGTTCTTGGCTTCCTACTTGTAAACTTTACCATACTAAGTGGTAATGCGGATGTTCTTATGACTTCTTACGCACCATTGCAGGCACATCCTCTTTACTATCTTGGTGTGATACTCTTTGCGGTTGGTGCCCTTACAGGTGTTTTTCTCTTCTTTGCAAACCTTCTTATAGCAAGGAAAGAAAGAACCTATGGAGATTCCTTGCCTTTATTTACTTTCGGACTTGTTGCAGCAGCAATTATAGCAACTTTAACTCTCGCAACAGGCGCGATTATATACATTCCTACACTTCTATGGTCGCTTGGAATAATAAAGACTATGGATGCCGGTGTTTATAAACTGGTCTGGTGGGGTCTTGGACACTCCTCCCAGCAGATAAATGTGACCGCCATGATCGCTGTCTGGTATCTTGGAGCTTTTCTTACCGTCGGTGGAACATCCATAAACGAAAAAGTTAGCAGGTTTGCCTTCGTTTTCTATGTTATAGGAATAAATGTTGCTTCCGCACATCACCTCCTTGTAGACCCAGGACCAAGCCCAGCCTGGAAGGTTTTCAACACAAGCTATATCATGTATATTGCAGTCCTTGCCTCTATGATACACGCCTTTGCTGTTCCTTCTGCGATAGAATCCGCTCAGAGAAGAAGAGGCTATACAAAGGGTCTTTTTGACTGGCTTAAGAATGCACCTTGGGGCAACCCTGCTTTTTCTGCGGTGCTTCTGTCCATCATAATCTTTGGCTTTATAGGTGGTGTGACCGGTGTTGTAAACGGTATGGAGCAAACCAACATAATAGTCCACAACACCCTTTCCATACCCGGGCACTTTAAGGGAACAGTTGTGGGTGGAACTACTCTTGCCTTCATGGGCGCAACCTATTACTTAATACCTCTTGTGTTCAGGAAGAAGATAGCCTTCTTTGGTCTTGCCAAGATACAACCATGGCTTTTTGGGATCGGTATTGCGGTGCTTGCGGTTTCCATGTATATACTTGGAGCCTTTGGTGTTCCAAGAAGGCACTACGATATCACCTTCTCCGGCGGACCCTTCACTTACACCTTTAACCCAGCGGTGGACTTTTTCTGGGTTCTTTTTGCCCTTGGTGGTCTGCTGGCGGTGGTTGGCGCCCTTGCATGGATACTCATAGTTGTCATTTCTGTTTTCTTTGGTTCTCCTGTAAAAGGTCCTCAAGATATGCAACTTCAATTAGCCTCTCCACCTCCACCTGCAAAGGAAAACCATGGCTTTGAGGCGCCTGGAACTCTGACCCTTACCCTCCTCTTCATGGGTGTATTCCTTATATTCCTCCTACTCAACTGGGGATGGCTCTCTGCCATGTGGGAGGTAAGATAATGCTTTTCTACCTTTCCCTTTCCCTTTTTTCCCTTATAATGGCTGGCATTTTCGGGCTTCTTATAGCCTTAACGAGGACACCAGCGGTATCACTTCTTAAATCTCCAGAGCTTTTTTATCATTTCCTTGTAGGGCATGTAACCTTTTCCATAACTGTATGGTTGATGACTTTTACCTTAGCCTTCTGGCACTATAAAGAAGGCAGGAAGGGAAGGGTTGCACCTCCAGCCACCCTACTGGGCATGCTCCTCCTTTCCCTCTCCTGCCTTTTGCCTTACGGAGAGCCCTATCTGAACAATTACATACCCGTTGTTGGAACTCCCCTCTTCTATATTGGGCTTTTCCTGTTCTTTTTTGGTTTTCTTCTTGAGGTTCTACAAAGGTTGAGGGATGCAGTTAGACTGAATGAGCTGTATTCTCTCTCTATTTTTTTTGGACTTCTCACTCTTCTTTCGATACCCCCTTCTTTCCTCATTGCTCACCCCGAGGGTGGCATGAAGCTTTTCTTTGAGAGGCTCTTCTGGATACCAGGACATTTTCAGCAGTTCATGTATGCTTCTGTAATGCTTGCGGTATGGCATGAACTCCTTAAAAGAAGCTCTGGCAGGGTGGTAAGCAGTCCTCTGTTGAAAGGTGCTAACCTTCTTCTCTTACTGTTTGCCCTACCACTACCACTGGGCTTCTTTACAGACCCACTTTCTGAAAGCTTCAAAAAACAGCTGTCCTTCTCCTTTGGGGTTGGGCTCGGCGTGCCTATCCTACTTCACAGCTATTATGTGCTTAGAAATCTTAGGTTAAGCTGGAATGTGGCCACCATCAGCCTTCTGTTCTCTATGGTCGTATACCATGTAGGTGCTTTTATAGCTTATGGTGGCATGCAAAGTGACTTGAGAATTCCAGCTCATTACCATGGTGTTGTCTCAGGCGTAACCATAGCCTTCATGGGCTTTACCTATTATATGCTCAAAGAAAGGCTTGGCTATGTCTTCTGGGAAAGTGTTGCAAAACTCCAACCAACCTTCTTCGGCTTAGGAATAAACCTTCTTGTTCTTGGTTTTTATTTGGCAGGCAGTATGGGTGCACCGAGAAAGACATACGGCTTTGAGTATGTTCAAGATGTAAAGGTTGTCCTTGCCTTGAATGTTATGGGCTTTGGTGGATTGCTGGCGGTGTTTGGTGGACTGCTCTTTATATCCTACGCCACCCTATCTCTTTTCAGAGGTTACAGAAATGTCAGGTATTTTTAGCCTTTTACTCCTACTGGTCCTACTGTCGTGGGCTAATGAACTGCTGCCTGATGAGAAGAAGACCATAGGCACATATGTGCCAGATGTAAGTCTTGAAGATAGCGATGGAAGAGTCTTTAGCATAAAGGGGCTTAACAAGGTTGTGGTGCTGAACCCTATATACACCAGATGCACCTCCGCCTGCCCACTTATGACGCAGGGACTCAAGAAAGCCATAAAAGACCTTAGGGAAGATCTCGTAGTCCTTTCCCTGACCTTTGACCCTAAGGACGGTCTTGAGGACCTTAGAAGGTTTAGAGAGGTTCACAACCTGCCAGAAAACTGGTATGTGGTAAGGAGTAAAGAAGCAGAAAAACTCCTGCGAGCCATAGATTACAGGTATAGGTATGATGAAAAGCTCGGGGAATTTGACCATCCCAACCTTTATGTGGTGCTTACACCCTCTGGAAGGGTGTCAAGATACCTGTATGGTGTTAACCCAAAGCTTAGAGACCTTGAGCTTGCAGTGCTTGAAGCCAAGAGGGAAGAGGTCAGGCTGAGCCCCATTGAGGGCTTCTGGTTGAGATGCTTTAGGTATAACCCAGAAAGGGGAACTTACGAGGTGGATTGGTTTTTTGTTCTCAACGTAGCAGGAGGAATGTTCACCTTTACCCTTGTTCCCGCCCTTGTGTGGGGCAAAGGCATTTACAAGTTCTTCAGGACAATTCCTTATTTTTTAGTGAAAAACTCTTGACATATGGTAAACAATTACTTATATTTATGAATATGAGTAAAATCACCTAAGGAGGTCATAGCCATGGGTAAGAAGGTATTGCTAAGCGGTGTGCTGGGGGCTGTTGCCCTTGCGGGTAGTATGGCGGTGGTTTATGCACAAAACCAGAAGAAGGAGGAGCTTCCCCCTCCTCCACCTATAACAAAGGAGGAGATGGAGATAGCCAAGCAGATCTACTTTGACAGGTGTGCAGGATGTCATGGAACCCTGAGGAAAGGGGCAACAGGTCCGAAGCTTACGCCTGACAGAACGCGTCAACTTGGGACAGAAAGTCTCAAGGTATTCATCACCTATGGAACTCCCGGTGGTATGCCTGACTGGGGAAGGCAAGGAATACTAAGCGACAAAGAGATAGACATATTGGCAAGGTTTTTGCAGCATGACCCACCTGCACCTCCAGAGCTATCCCTTGCTGACCTGAAAAAAACTTGGAAGGTTTATGTTCCACCAGAAAAGAGACCTAAAAAGCCCGAGCATGATAGAAACTGGCAGAATTTCATGGGTGTGATACTTAGAGACGTGGGCAAGGTGGCAATAATTGATGGTGATACGAAAGAGCTTGTAAACATAGTGGATACAGGCTTTGCAGTTCATATAATAAGATACTCCGCCTCTGGTAGATATATGTATACCATTGGAAGGGACGGAAAAGCAACCATAGTGGACCTATGGATGAAAAAACCCGACACCGTAGCGGAAGTTAAAGCCTGCAACGATGCAAGGTCCATAGACTCTTCAAAATATAAAGGACCAAAGGGGGATTTTCTTGATAGGTATGCCATAATTGGATGCTACTGGCCTCCAATGATGGTGATACTTGACGGTCAGACCCTTGAACCGCTAAAGCTAATATCCACAAGCTCCTATACCTACGACACTAACGAGTTTGTAAGGGAGGCAAGGGTAGCCTCCATAGTAGCTTCTCATCATGACCCAGAATGGATTGTGAACATAAAAGAAACTGGTCAAATATGGCTCGTAGACTACTCCAATATAAAGGCCCCAAGGATAACCATGATTGAAGCGGAAAGATTTCTGCATGACGGCGGATGGGATGCTTCAAAGAGGTATTTCCTTGTTGCGGCCAACTTTAGGAATAAGGTCTCTATGGTAGATACTAAGGAGAAAAAACTCGTAGCCAACATAGAAACGGGTAAGATCCCTCATCCCGGTAGAGGTGCTAACTTTATTCATCCACAGTATGGACCTGTATGGTGCACTGGACATCTTGGTGAAAACACTATTGCCTGCATAGGCACAGACCCCAAGAGAAAGGAATACTTTGCAAAGGTTGTGGCAAAGGTTGAACTTCCAGGCGAGGGCGGTGGAAACCTCTTTATAAAGACCCATCCTAAATCAGAAAACCTCTGGGTGGACAGACCACTCAACCCTGATCAAAAACTACAAAGAAGCGTGACGGTTCTTGATAGAAACACTCTCAAGGTTAAAGCCCAGATAGAAATACCTCCAGAGTTTCAAGGAAGGGCTGTTCATCCAGAGTATAACAGAGACGGCACCGAGGTATGGATTTCTGTATGGGGTAAAAAGGGCGAGCCAGAAAAGCAAGCTATACTCGTATACGACGACAAGACCCTCAAACTCAAGCACGTTATCAGAGGTGACTGGGTTGCTACTCCAGCTGGTAGGTTCAACGTATACAACACAATGAAGGATATCTACTGATGAAGAGCTTTCTCCTGTCCATTATTTTCTGCTCCCTCTCCCTTGCGGGGGGAGCGGAGCTTTATCAAAGATACTGTTCTTCCTGTCATGGTGAGGACAGGCTTGGAAAGGTCGCACCTCCCCTCTTTTCCCTCCCCCCTTTTTTCAATTTGAAAGAAGATGAAAAGCTCTACCGGGTGATAAAGGAAGGCACAACGGGCATGCCAGCCTTCAGGGAATTAAAGGATGAAGAGATAAGAGCTATAGTGGAGTTTATTAAGAAGCCTGTTGAGAAGGAAAGTCTCAAGTGGGATCAAAAAAGAATTGAAGAAAGCAGGGAAAGGGACAAGGTGGATAGGGTCAAGATTGAGAACCTGAGAGATTACACCCTTGCTGTAGAAAGGGGCAGAAACCTTGTGTGGGTAATGGGGGGTAAGGAGGTTCTTGCTAAGTTTCCTTTCCCAAACATGCACGGGGGCATAAAGTTTACCATCTCAGGAGAGGTCTACATACCATCAAGGGATGGATGGATAGGTAAATACAACCCTTCTCAGGGAAAACTTGAAAGGATAAGAGCTTGCATATATCTAAGGAACATAGCCCTATCACCCGATGGGAATATACTTGTGGCAGGTTGCTGGATACCCTCACAGCTTGTGCTTTTTGACAGAGACCTTAATTTAATAGGAACGCTAAGGATAGAAGGAAGGATAAATGCGGTCTATGAGCTATACGGTGAGCGAGCCTTCATACTCACCTTCAGAGACAAACCCATTGTGGGATTTCTTGACTACAGGGACCTTTCCCTTGTTTACAAGCATATAGACAGCCCTTTAGAGGATTTTATCATAGACCCTTTAGAGGAATACCTCATAGGAAGCACAAAGGATGGGCTCAAGGTTTATTCTCTGAGTGAACTAAAGCCGATAAAGGAAATAAAAGCGGTGGGAATTCCACACCTTGCCTCTGCTTACTTTTGGTATTCAAAGGGAAGTTTTTATTTTGCAACACCCCTGCTCAGAAAGGGAACCCTTTCCATATGGAGGGCATATCATTGGGAGCATGTAAAGGATATACCGCTGGGTGGAGAAGGCTTCCTCGCAAGGAGCAATTATGGAACGCCTTTTGTTTGGGTTGACAACTCATCAGACCAAATGCTTCTTGTAGACAAAAGAAGTCTTGAGGTAAGAAGCATCAAACCCGTAGAGGGCAAGAGGGCAACCCATGCTGAGTTCACCGGTGATGGAAGGATAGCCTACATAAGCGTCTACGAAAGGGATGGTGCCCTTGTGCTTTACGATGGTGTAAGCCTTAAAAAAATTGCGGAATATCCTGCAAGCCATCCTGCTGGTAAGTATAACTTTATAAACAAGTCAAGGAGGTTTGATTCCGCACAGCTTGGCTATCAGGTCTTCATGGAAAAATGCTGGGGCTGTCATCATACTACAAAAGAAGCTTTTGGTCCACCCCTTAAGTGGTCTGTGCAAAACAGGAGTATCTCTCTGATTATGGCTCAAATAATTGACCCTCAGAACACCTACAGACTTCTGGGCTACTCAAGGAACGCCATGCCAAAGATTGAGCTGAAAGATGAGGAGCTGAAGGCTCTTTTAAAGTTTATGGAGGCTTTGAAAGATGGCTGGATGGATTGAAGGAGGGATGATATGCTTAGAATAACTGAATACATAAGAGATACTCTTGAAGGAAAAAAGCCAAGACGTCTTGAAGGTCTTATACTCATCTGGAACCTTACCAACACTTGCAACCTGTATTGTAAGCATTGCTATTCTTCCGCCAATCAAGAAAGAGAAGGAGAACTTACCCATGAGGAGGTGGTGAGCCTTGTGTATAGATTGCCTTCTGTGGGAGTAAGGTTTGCCATACTATCGGGTGGTGAACCTCTCCTACGGGAGGACATTTTTACTCTTGCTAAGCTTTTGAAAGAAAGAGGCATAAGCACATACCTTTCCACTAATGGTCTTCTCGTGAAGGAATGCATTGAAAAGATAAAAAAGCACTTTGACTATGTGGGCATAAGTATAGACGGTGAGCCAGAAGTTCATGATGCCTTCAGGGGTAAGAGAGGAGCTTTTGAAGAATCCCTGAAAGCCATAAGGGAATGCATAAGGGAGGGCATAAGGGTAGGGCTCAGGTTCACTCTTACTCCTGTTACTTCAAAAAGCCTACCCTTTGTCTTTGACCTTGTGGAGAGGGAAGGAATTCCAAAAATCTACATATCTCATCTTGTGTACTCTGGCAGGGGCAAAAAGCTTTCAGACCTTGAGAAGGAGGAATACAGAAGTTGGGTAAGGTTTGTTATTAACAAATCCTTTGAATATGTGGAGAGAGGACTTCCTATAGATGTAGTCACAGGCAACAACGAGGCGGATGCGGTCTTGCTATACAGAGAGTTTGTAAAGAGGTATCCAAGGTTTGCAGAAAGCTTTTACGAAAGACTTCTTTTGTGGGGTGGTAATCAGGCAGGTGTTAGGCTTATGAACATAGACTTCAGAGGCAATGTAAAACCTGACCCCTTTTTCTTCCACAGTGTGGGCAATGTAAGGAAGGAGGACATAGTCAAAATATGGCAGGGTAATGGGCTACTGGGCTTTCTCAGAGAAAAACCACGGAGGCTTAAGGGGAAGTGTGAGAAGTGTTCCTTCATAGGTATATGCAACGGAAACTCAAGGGCAAGGGCTTATGCAGTTTTTGGAGATTACAGAGAGGAGGACCCAGCATGCTACCTATGATATTACTTCTCTTAATCTTTCCTGTCCTTGTCCTCGCGGAAAAGCTGTATGTGGTTGAAAGGGAGAGAGGAAGACTTGCGGTTATAGAGGACGGAAAACTTGTAAAGGAAATAGAAGGGCTTGGAAATCTAAACCATGCAACCCTTAAGCTATGGAAGGGTAAAGCCTATCTCATAAGCAGGGATGGATACCTAAGCCAGATAGATATACAAAGGGATGAACTCTTGAAAAAGGTAAAGGTTGGAGAGAGCACCATAGGCATAGACTTTACAGAAGACCATGTGGTGGTCGCCAACTACGAACCAAAGACAGTTGTGGTCCTTGATGAAAGGTTAAACATAGTTCGGAGCTTCAATACGGGTTCAAGGAACGTAGGCATAAAGGGCTTTGAGGGAGGCTTTGTCTTTTCTCTCATGGACAGGGATGAGATATGGCTCGTAAGGAATGGAGAAGTAAAGGTCTTTAAAGAGGTAGGAGCTATGCCCTTTGATGCCCTTCTTAAGGGGGATGTTTACGCGGTAGGCTTTTTCAAGGAGGAAGGCGTTGGGCTTTTGAACATAAAGGATGAAGGCTACAGGAAGGTTTTCTTTACTTCTGGCGATAAAGAGGTGGTTTTTAAAATACCCCACTTTGGCACGTGGGGACTTGTGGATGAAAGGGCTTTTATTCCTGCAGTTGGTGAAAGAAGGCTTTACGTGGTAAACCTCAAAGGCTTCAACCTTGAGGGTCATATAGACCTATCAGGACTGCCCGTCTTTGCTACCACCTCACCAGACGGCATTTATATAGCGGTGAACTTTAGCGGAGACAGGGAGGACTACATAGCACTTGTGGAAGCAAAGGCTATGAAGGTAATAAAGGAGTTGCGAGTAGGCAGAAGGGTAATGCACACGAGGTTTTCTAAAGATGGCAAAAGGCTTTACATCTCCTCCTACTTTGACTCAAAACTTAGAGCCTTTTCAGTGCCGGAGCTAATACTACTTTACGAAGTTGATGTTCCAAACCCCTCTGGGGTTTTTCTAATAAAGTAAGGAGGTGTAGCCATGGGTAAGGTCTATCTTGTGGGAGCAGGTCCAGGAGATATAGAGCTTTTAACCCTTAAGGCTTACAGGCTCGTAAGGTCTGCGGACGTTATACTCTACGACAGGCTTGTAAACCCTGAGGTGTTATTGCTTGCAAAACCAGACTGTGAGCTTGTGTATGTGGGTAAAGAGGATGGAAAGCATACCATAGAGCAGGAAAAGATAAATGAGCTTCTCCTTCAATATGCTCATACGAGGGAAATTGTGGTTAGGCTCAAGGGTGGAGACCCCTTTGTCTTTGGAAGAGGTGGTGAGGAGGCTCTGTTCTTAGCCCAGCATGGCATAGACTTTGAGATTGTCCCAGGTATAAGCTCCGCTATAGCAGTCCCAGCCTATGCGGGTATTCCTTTGACCTTTAGAGGCATCTCTTCTTCCTTTGCGGTTATAACTGGACATGAAGACCCTAAAAAGAAAAACTCAAGCATAGACTGGGAAAGCCTCAAAGGAATAAACACTCTTGTTTTTCTTATGGCGGTTTCTAACAGACAGGAGATAGCAAGAAGGCTTATTGAGGTGGGTAGGGAGCCAGATGAACCTACCGCTTTTATAGAAAAGGGAACAACATCAGAACAGAGGGTTGTCATAACAAACCTTGGAGAACTTTCTGAAAATCCTCCAGAGGTAAAGCCACCTGCGGTTATGGTGGTGGGAAAGGTGGTTGGACTTAGGGATTATATGAACTGGTTTTCTGCCTTTGAAAAAATCCACGAAGTTCCTCTAACTTAAGAAACAATTCCTTAGAAAGGTTATTTCTTGGTGTTTTCCTCGCTTGTCTCTTTCAAAAAGTCTTTTTATGATTTTAAAGTAAATAAATTATCAAGGAGGTAATTATGCTGAGAGTGGATATTCAAAAAGAGTTCTTTTTGGGAAGGGTTCTTCCAAAGGTTGTGAAAAGGGATGGTGCTTTTGTGGACTTTGACAGAGGCAGAATTGAGCGAGCCATTTCAAAGGCCTTCAAGGCTGTGGGAGAGCCTCTTGATGGGCAGGTTCTTGAGGAGCTTGTGTTGGAAGTTGTAAAAAGGGTCCTGCGGTCTGACAGACCTGCGGTTCACGTGGAAGAAATACAGGATATAGTGGAGGAAACGCTTATACTCCATGGCTTTGCGAAGGTTGCAAAGGCTTACATTTTATATAGGAAGAAGAGGGAAGAACTAAGAGATATATCAAAGGCTATAGTTGATGCGGAAAGAGTAGTTCAAGATTACATACACCAACAAGACTGGAGAGTTCAGGAAAATGCCAACGCAAGCTATTCCTTTTCCGGTCTCATGCTCCACACCGCGGGAACTGTTATAGCCCACTACACTCTTACACATGTCTATCCTGAAAAGATTGCGAAGGCTCACAGGGAGGGCGACCTTCACATACATGACCTTTCTCATGGTATAGTAGGATACTGTGCGGGGTGGTCTATGGAGGACCTTCTGAGAAAGGGTTTTAGAGGAGGTCCAGGTAGGGTTACCGCAGGTCCTGCAAAGCATCTATCTTCTCTTCTTGGTCAGATGGTTAACTTCCTTGGAGTGACACAGATGGAGTTCGCCGGTGCTCAGGCTCTAAATTCTGTGGACACCTTCCTTGCACCCTTTGTCAGATTAGACAAACTTGGCTATGGTGAGGTGAAACAGCTCATTCAACAGCTTATCTTTTCCCTCAACGTCCCTTCAAGATGGGGAGGGCAGGCACCTTTCATAAACTTTTCCTTTGACTGGACAGTGCCAGAGGATATGAAGGACAGGCCTGTCATAATTGGAGGCAAGGAAAGACCCGATATAGGCTACTATGGGGAGTTTCAGAAGGAGATGGACATGATAAACAAAGCCTTTATGGAAGTGATGATGGAGGGGGACTATGAAGGCAGGATATTCTCTTTTCCCATACCCACCTACAATATAACCCCCGACTTTGAGTGGGATTCGGAAAACGCAATGCTTCTATGGAAAATGACCGCCAAGTATGGCATACCGTATTTTCAAAATTTCATATCCAGCTCGCTAAAGCCCGGTGATGTAAGGAGTATGTGTTGCAGGCTACAACTTGACCTGAGGGAGCTAAGAAGTAGGATGGGGGGTCTTTTTGGAAGTGCGGACAAAACAGGCTCTATAGGGGTTGTCACCATAAACCTTCCGAGAATAGGCTACCTTTCAAAATCTGAGGATGAGTTTTTTGAAAGGCTCTCCGAGCTCATGAACCTTGCAAAGGAAAGCCTTGAGATAAAGAGGAAGGTCATAGAAAGAAACCTGAAAAAAGGCCTTATGCCCTACTCAAGGGAATACTTGCAGTCCTTTGACACTTTTTTCTCCACCGTAGGTCTCGTGGGTATGAACGAGGCTTGTCTTAACCTTCTTGGCGTATCCATAGCGGAGCCTGAAGGCAAGGCCTTTGCTATAAAGGTGCTTAGATTTATGAGAGAGAAACTTTCGGACTTTCAGGAGGAGACAGGACATCTCTATAACCTTGAAGCAACACCCGCAGAAAGCACATCCTACAGGCTTGCAAAGATTGATAAAAGTAGGTATGCGGACATAATAACCGCAGGGGAAAAAGAACCTTATTACACCAACTCAACCCACCTACCAGTTAACCACACCGATGACCCTTTTTTTGTGCTTGAACATCAGGCTGACCTCCAAAGGCTTTACACGGGAGGAACCGTTATCCATGTTTTCCTGCAAGAATCTCCTGATGAACTTGCGGTAGCAAGGTTCATAAAAATAGCCTTTGAAAAATACCCTATACCCTATCTTACTATAACTCCTACCTTTTCTGTCTGTGAGGACCATGGATACATAAGAGGAGAACACTTCCACTGTCCACATTGCGGAAAGCCCACAGAAGTCTACTCAAGGGTAGTGGGATACTACAGACCTGTTCAACGATGGAACAGGGGCAAGCAGGAGGAGTTCAGGCAGAGGCTTGAATATACTATTTAATCGGAGTTTCCACTGGCACGGGCTGGTTCATGCCTGTGCCTGCTTTCCACATCCGCAAGCTCCGCTATGGTGGTTGTGGTGAGGTATTCCAGTATTCTTTCCCTTAGCTCAGTCCACTTGTGATGAACCACACAGGGAGAACTCTGCCACTCCTCACATCTTCCCGGTCTTAAAGCACAGTAATCCAGCTTGTAGTCCTCGTCAAGGTATCTTATAACATCCATTATGGTTATGCTCTCTGGCGGGACCGCAAGGGTAAAACCTCCCGTTGGTCCTTTGTAGGATTTTAAAACCCTCTCCCTTGCCAGCTTGTGAAAAATCTTTGAAAGAAAGGGCTTGGGAATCCTTTGGGCTTCTGCGATTTCTTCTACCTTGACGAGTCTGTCTCTGTTTAGGGCAAGGTAGGCAAGCGCCAGCAGTGCATATTTAACAGTTTCTGAGTATATCATGAAAATAAATTATATGTCAAAAGACCCCTTTTGTAAAGTTAAGATTAGAATATAAGAATGTTCCCCTCAGATTGGTGGAAAAAGGCGGAGGAAAGGCTCTACAACCTACAAAGGGCAAAAGAAAGTCTTGAGGAGCTTCTGAGAAGACACCCTGAACCCCAGAGCCTTGTGGAATATCTCAACGAGAGGCGGTTTTTGCTCCTCCTTGAGCTTCTTGACCAGTCAGAGTGCCTTAGAAAATTCCTTGTAAACCATCCAGAGGAGTTCCAGAGAACCATACCGGGTCTTTGGTATGTCTTCAAGGACAAGAGGATATACTTGCGGGAACTTGAGGAGCTTTTATCTAACTGCGTGTCTGATGAGGACTTTTCAAAGCGTTTGGCTTATTACCGGCATAGGGAACTTATGAGAGTCATGGCAAAGGAGATACTGGGCACCGCCCGGTATGAGGAGCTACTCCAAGAGTATTCACAGCTACCAGATGCCATGCTGGAGCTTGCCTACAGAAGAGCCTATCAGGATGCAGTGGAGAAATACGGAGAACCCCTTGAGGAAGGGGGAAAGCGGGCCACCGCCTGCATAATCGCCCTTGGAAAGTTAGGAAGTTATGAGCTCAACTACTACTCGGATATAGACATAATGTTTATCCATTCTACAGACAAGGGTCAGGCGGGAAGGCTCACCCTCAACGAGTTCTTCTCAAGGGTCTTTCAAAGGGTCTTTAAACTCCTCACACAAATAACGCCGGAGGGCAAGCCCTACGAGATAGACCTAGACCTCAGACCCTTTGGAAAGTCTGGACCCATAAGCATGTCCTTGAGGAGTGCAGAGCTATACTACGAGTCTTACGGGAGAACCTGGGAGCGTTTTGCCCTGCTGAGGGCAAGATACTCTGCGGGTGACGAAGAGCTTTACAAAGTCTTTGAAAGAGAGGTTAAAGAACCCTTCGTCTTCAGAAGGTCTGTGGACTACAGGATACTTGAGGAGATAAGGCTTATAAAGGCTCAAATAGCCAGCGAGGCAAAAAAACGCCTTTTGGGCAAGAACAACATAAAGACAGGAGAAGGAGGCATCCGAGAAGTAGAGTTTGCAGTTCAGTCCCTTGTGCTACTGCTCGGTGGCAAGTTTCCCTTTATAAGGGAGAGCAATACCTTTAGGGCAATATGGAAACTCAGCCAGAAAGGTGTCTTTTCAGACGAGGAGGCAGTATTTCTGGAAAGGGCTTACGAGTTTCTCAGGAGGCTTGAACACAAGGTGCAAATGTGGAATTGCACACAGACCCAGAGCTTCTCAGAGGCGGATATACCAAGGCTTGCGAGGGCTATGGGCATGCGGGAGCAGGAGCTCAAGGGGAAATATCAAGAGTTCACAAGAGGCGTAAGCCTTATCTTCTCTCAGATAATGCCCTCTCAGGAAGAGGAGGATCTACACCCCATACAAAGAGCCTTGCTCAATGGAGACCTTGAGGATGCAAGGGAAGTCCTTAGTGGCTACCGCTTTAGAGACCCCGTGAGGGCTTTCAACATCCTCCAGAGCTACATAAGCGGAAGAGAGGGCATAAAGCTCTCCACGCAAGAAAAGCAGGCTTTTATAAAAGTCCTGCCACAGCTTCTTGAAAGCATATCCCAAACGCCAGACCCCGACGAGACCCTTTCCAACTTTGACAAGTTCTTTTCTAATCCAACGGGTAGAAAGGTCATTCTTAGTCCTGCAAAGGAAGATGTAAGCAAGACTCTTTGTAGGGTATTTTCCTTGTCCTCTTATTTGTCCACTCTCATAAGCAGGTATCCAGACCTTGTGGAGGATGTGCTTACTCTTTATCAAGACTTTCCAGAGGAAGAGAGGTTTACCGAGGAGTTTGAGAAATACAAGGCTACCCTAAACTTAAGCCATGAAAACCTCTACAGAAGGTTCAAGAGGGTTTGGGAGATAAGAATAGCACTTGTATACTTAGTGAAAAGAGAAGATAGATACAGAAAGCTCTTTAGCTTTTTTGAAAAACTCTCAGACCTTGCGGATTTTATGCTGAGAAATCTTTGGAAAGAGGTGGGTTTTGAGGACACGGTCATCGTGGCACTGGGCAAGTATGGTAGTAGGGAGCTCACCATAGGCTCTGACCTTGACCTTGTCTTTGTGTGCAAAGAGGCAGGAGAGGAGAAAACAAAAAAAGCTCAGGAGTTTATCGCCTTTCTCACAAAGCATACCTCGGAGGGCTATTTATACGATGTGGACTTCAGACTAAGACCCATGGGCAGTGCGGGAGAGATAGCCCCGCCAATTGGCTTCTACAAGGAATACTTCCTGCATCAAGCGAGGACCTGGGAGAGGCTCGCATGGACAAGGTGCAGGTATGTGGCAGGACCCCATGGGCTTGCAGAAGAGTTTGAAAGCCTTCTCAGGAGCTTTCTTTTTGAGAAACCCCTGGGTGAGAAGGAAAGGAGGGAAATAAGGGACATGAGGTTTGCTCTTGAAGGTAACGCTAAGAAGGGAAAGGGACTTGTTGACCTTAAGTTCTCTCCAGGAGGCTTGATAGATGCGGAGTTTCTCATTCAGTATTACACGCTTTTAGAAGGACTTAGAGAGCCATCCATGATAAGGGCGTGCCAGAGGCTAATGGGAAAGTATCCAATACTTAGAGAGACTCACGAACACTATACCTTTCTAAGGCTTGTGGAAACAAGGCTAAGGCTCTCCAAGGAGAGGGCAGGATCCTTGCTGGGACCTCAGGAGAGCAAACGGGTGGCAAGCTCTCTGGGTATGCAGGTGGAGGAGCTTCAGGAAAAGGTTGGGCAGAGTATGAGGAGACTAAGAGAGATATTCCTTGAGGTTTTTGACTGAATTTCACAAAAGGAGCGAGGCTACCAAAAAGTAGATGAACACAGATATAATGTCCTGCAGGAAGGTGGCAAGCGGACCACTTCCATGGGCTGGGTCTGAGCCAAGCCTTTTGAGAAACATAGGCAATATAGATGCTACAAAGCCGGCCACAGTAGAGGTGAGGAGTATGGCAAGGGATACCACAAGGGCGATTTTTAAATCCTTCCAGAAGATGATGCTAACCTTTTGTTAAAACTTAACCTAAGAGAGTCAGAGCCTTTATGACCCTTTCCACTACCTTTTCCTTTGGCATCACATCGCACAGTATATCCACGCCCACCCCCTCAAGCTCACCGGTAAGAGAAGCCCTTAAGGCATGCCACACATCCTTAGCCTTCAAGTTTAGCTCCCTTTGTATCTCCTTGGCTATCTCCTTTACTTTTTGTGAGTTTAACTGACCCTCCTGCACCTTCTGAAGGAATAGCTCTAACACATCCCTTGAGTGCTGGTTTTCAAGAACCGCCATCGCCTCCTCTGAGTAGCTTAGGCTTTCTGCAAAGAAGGGTCTTAACCTTTCTACGCCTTCCAGCAAGGTATCAAAGGAGTCTCTGGTCTTTTGGAGAACCCTTTTCACATACTCCTTGTCAGCTCTATAGCCCGCTCTTTCCAAAAAGGGCATAAACTCCTCCACAAGCCTATCAAGAGAAAGCACCTCTCTTATATATACTCCGTTCATCCACCTTAACTTTTCCTTGTTAAAGACCGCAGGTGCGGAGTTTACCCCTTCCAAGGTAAACAACTCTATAAGCTCCTCTTTGGAGAATATTTCCCTTCCTTCTTCTGGTGGAGACCAGCCAAGAAGACAGAGGAAGTTAAAAAGTGCAGGAGACAGATAACCTTCTTCTCTGTAGTTTCTAACAGAGACCGCACCATGCCTTTTGGAGAGTTTGCTCCGGTCTTCACCCAGTATAACAGGCAGATGAGCAAACTTAGGGACCTCAAAGCCAAGGGCTTCGTATATGAGTATCTGCTTTGGTGTGTTGGGAATGTGGTCTTCACCTCTAATTACGTGCGTGACACCCATGAGGGCATCATCCACCACCACCACAAAGTTGTAGGTGGGCGTTCCATCGCTCCTAACTATCACAAAATCCCCAAAATCATCCACATTTATAGCTATATGACCCTTTATGAGGTCTTCAAAGACCACAACCCTGCCATCGGGCACTCTAAAGCGTATGGTATAGGGCTTGCCTTGTCTTTTGAACTCTTCCACTTCTTCTTTGCTTAGAGCTCTACACTTGCCAGAGTATCTGTATGGCACTCCCTTTTCTTCTGCCCTTTTCCTTTCTTCTTCAAGCTCTTCCACAGTGCAAAAGCAAGGATAGGCATGTCCGCTTTGCACGAGCTTTTCCGCATATTCTCTGTATATGTCAAACCTCTCTGACTGTCTGTAGAATTCATCCCATTCTATGCCAAGCCACTTAAGGTCCTCAAGGAGCATTTCCTCAAACTCCTTTGTAGACCTTTCTCTGTCTGTATCTTCTACCCTGAGGATAAACTTCCCGCGGTGATGTCTGGCAAAAAGGTAGCTAAATATAGCAGTCCTTGCGTTTCCAAGATGCAAATATCCCGTAGGACTTGGTGCAAAGCGTGAAACTACCATGAGAAACTATTATAACTTTTTAAGCCTCTTGTTCCAAAGCCCTTTCTTTTTCCTCTCCTCAAAGGTAAGACTAACCTCATGAAGGGAAAGCTCATAAAGGACTCTATGCCTTTCCTTATCTGCGGATTCAAGCCTCTTTATGGCGTAAGCCACATACTCTTCAGATATGTCTATTCCTATATAAGCCTTACCTAATAGTTTTGCGGACACAAGTGTAGTCCCTGTGCCACAAAAGGGGTCTATGACTACACCGTATCTGTCTTCAAGAATAGAGTAGATTATCCTTGTAGGAAGCTCTATGGGAAAAACCGCAGGATGGTCCTTGTGTCCTTGTTCTGGTCTTATGTCCCATACAGATGTGAGCTTTGCATGACTTGGACTTAGCTCCTTAGGTTTACCCTTTACAAGCCAATATATCCTCTCTTCAACCTGCCAAAACCTCCATCCTCTAATGTTCCCTGCTATTTTTCTGTTCCAAATAATCTCCTGCCATATATTCCACTTGGTTTTTGTAAGCCACTCAAGAGGATGTATCATCTTTCCGTTTTCGTATCTAAGCTTGTGGTTGTAGAAAAAACTGCCACCCTCCTTTATCACCCTGTAGAGTTCATCTAAAACGTCTATCTGCCATCTTTGATAGTCCTCTTCCTTCATAGCATCTTTGTAAGTTTTGTATATCACTTTTGGCACAAGCCAACCGCCATGTTTTTCCTTCTTGTTATAAGGTGGTGAAGTTATCCCAAGGTCTATGGAGTCAGAAGGCATGTCCCTAAGAACTTCTAAAACATCTCCACATATAACTCTGTTGAGAAACTCTTCTATGCTATGCATTACCTCCTCCTAAATTCTCTATAAATTCAATGAGTTCTTTTGATAGAAAGCTGTAGAATCTTTTTATGTCTTTACGGATGAATACCACCTTTAGGTTTTTGCAATTCCTGTAGTGCTTTATAGAAAAACTTGCGGAGCGTAAATACTCACCTTCCCTTCGTTTGCCTTCGGGAAAGCGTTTGTTAATCAAAGTTTTTAATCTG
>JAXSOX010000002.1:0-31015 GCA_037926525.1 Aquificaceae bacterium
TGCCAGATATGTATCTTATAACGGATGTATGCTTTTGTGAGTATACAACGCATGGACATTGTGGAGTGCTGTGTGATGGAGATGTTCATAACGACCTGACCCTTGAAAACCTCAAGAAGCAAGCCATATCGCATGCCAAAAATGGTGCGGACATGCTTGCACCCTCTGGCATGATGGATGGTATGGTAAGGGCTATAAGAGAAGCTTTAGATTCCTCGGGCTTTGAACACATTCCTATAATGGCATATTCCGCCAAGTATGCCTCTGCCTTTTATGGACCCTTTAGGGAAATAGCTGAATCTGCACCAGCTTTTGGAGACAGAAGAAGCTACCAGATGGACCCAGCAAACTCAAGAGAAGCCATTAAAGAGATACTTTTGGATGTGCAAGAGGGAGCAGACATTGTAATGGTAAAGCCAGCTTTAGCTTACCTTGATATAATAGCAAAAGTAAAAGAACACACTCTCCTGCCAGTGTGTGCTTACAATGTAAGCGGTGAATATGCCATGATAAAGGCAGGTGGCAAACTTGGCTGGATAGATGAGAAGAGGGTTATGATAGAAACCCTACTTTCTATAAAGCGTGCTGGTGCGGACATGATAATCACCTACTTTGCAAAGGATATAGCACAACTCATAAACAAGGGTGAACTTTAATGGGTTTAGCTGAGAAATATCTGGTAAGGTCCACCATAGAAGATTGGAAGCACTGGCAAGGAGACTGGGAGCTGGTAGGAGGTATACCTTATGCTATAGCTTTGCCAAGACCTATTAATCAAATTACACTCATAAAACTCGGACACCTACTATATAGCACTTTAGGGAATTGCGAAGACTGTAAAGTATCGGGAGAACTTGACTGGTATATCACGGTAATAAGAAAGGGTAAAAAGTCCGCCACAGATGGTTATTGAAATAGTTTCGCTCTCCAGTAGACATATGGATGAAGGGCTTAAGTTTAAACTGTGTGAAAGAGAAAAGGTGAAATATTCTGTGCTTGTTTATCCTGATGAGAGGATGGTTAAAGGTAGAGAGAAAAGGGACAGAAGCTTCAGCTTTGAAGAATGTAAGGTAGATATAAAGCTTGAGGAGGTTTTGATATGAGATTCTATGGAATACCTTTTGAGGATAGGATGCTTGAAATAGTAGAGAGGATAACAGATGGTGTATGGCTTTATGAAGAGAATGGCAATAAGGAGGAGCTGTCTGCAGAGGAAGTTAAGAAAAAACTCCTTGAGTTGGTCAATATGGTAAAGAGTTGGAAGCAAGAAAGTAGGCATATACCCGCAGGCACAACCTTCTTCTTTGTAAGCACTCCAGACAACCCTCAAGCTATAAAGGTCTATGACCTATCTTCTCTTGGATGTTCCTCAAGTCTTAGCCCCGCAAGGTGGAAGGTCTACAAAAAGGAGCTTGAAGGTCAGCTTTGATGGTATACTTCCTCAAGTATCGCTTTGCCACCCTCTTCTAAGAGCCTTCTGGCAAGTTTTTTGCCTATCTGTTCCGCCTGATGTAGGTCTCCTTCTTCCACTCCTTCTAAAAACCTCCTTCCTTCAAGGTCAGAAATAAAGGCTTTTAGCTTTAATTTCTCGCCTTCAAGCCACGCATAGGCACCTATAGGCACTTGGCAACCACCTTGAAGTTCTCTTAGAAAAGCCCTTTCACACTCCGCCCTAATACGACTTTCTCTATGGTCAAGAAAGGCTATAGCCTCATACACCCTCTGGTCTTCTTGCCTTATCTCTATGGCGAGACTTCCTTGACCCACCGCAGGGATAAAGTCTTCCAATACTTGGCTTACCCTTTCCTCAAAGCCCATTCTTTTAACACCTGCGTAAGCAAGCACTATGGCGTCATAAAGTCCTTCCTCCAGTTTTCTGAGCCTTGTATCCACATTCCCGCGAAGGGTCTCCACCCTCAAGTCTGGTCTTTTTCTCTTTATCTGAACTTGTCTCCTCAGAGAGGAAGTGCCTACCTTTGCACCCTCTGGAAGCTCATGAAGTCCTCTCCCATCCCTTGATATGAGCACATCAAAAGGCTCTTCCCTCTCTGTTATAGCTCCAAGAATGAGACCCTCTGGCAAAACCATTGGCACATCCTTTAAAGAATGAACCGCAAGGTCTATATCTCCTCTCAGAAGTGCCTCCTCTATCTCTTTTACAAAGAGTCCTTTGCCTCCTATTTTTGCCAAAGGAGCGTCAAGGATTTTATCGCCGGTGGTAGTGATAAGCACAAGCTCTACGCTGTATCCCCTGCTCTCAAGCCTCTCCTTTACATAGTTTGCCTGCCAAAGAGCTAACTTGCTCTTTCGTGTGCCTATGCGAAGTGTATTCTTACTCATCCTTGTCAACCCTACCAAGTTTTTCTATTATCCTTCTAAACTTTTCAAAAGGCATGACTTTCTCACTTTCTTCAATCCGCTCTGTGGTTATTACGAAAGCTCCGTCTGTATCTACTTCAACGATAGCTCTACCCTTTTTTGCAAACCTTTTCCTTGAGAGGTCCTTATCTTCATCAAGCGTTATAAAAAAAACTTTTATATTTTGCGTGAGTTTTGATTGTTTCAACTTCAAAGACCAATAACCTGTTTGAGCTATTCTTTCCCTTAAGGTAGCTTTTACAGATATTATCGCTAAAGCTCTGCAATTCTTATTGTATATAACTAAATCAGCATCTGGAACATGCATCCCAAACTCACCATAATCAACAAGTATACTCCTTTTCACCATGCATAGACACTCATCTAACACTATACCACTTAACTTTGAACCACTTATTATATTTAAACCATGTTTTTTAACTTCAGAACTTATAACTTCCACTATCAACTCTTCAAGAAGCCTCCCTTTGAAGGCTTTCCAGCTTTGCTCTGCATCTCTTATACCAAACTTAGTTATCTCCTTAGAGAACTCATGCCTTATAGTTTCAAGAACCTCAGAGAGGTTTTCTATGCCCTTTAGTTTTACATCTTCTATAGCTTTCAATTTTAAAGCCTTAAGAAAAACCTTTTTACTATCTTTCATAGAAATTCCACCTTATCTTCACCTCTTTTCTTTTAACATTTTCTTCCTTTTTAACTATTATAAGGTATTTAAAACCCCTTAGATAGAAGTTATGCTGTAAAGCCTTGCTATGCCAAAAGGGAGTATTTGAGGCTTGATTTCTGCGAACTACACAAACCACATCAACAGGAGAAAAATATTTTGTAAGTCTTTCGTATATCTTAAAGCCCACTGGAATATATTCCCCCTTTGCCCATTGGTCACCTATTAACCAAGCCAATACTTTGCCTTTTTTGAGTATTCTATAACATTCCTGCATTACTTTTTCAAGCTCCTCGTAAAACTCTTCAGAACTTGCAGGTATATGACCTATATTTAAGGGATGGTCGTTATATTTGATGTTGTCTCCGTATGGCGAGTCTACAAACACTAAATCCACCGTTTCATCCTTCAGAGGTATGTTTCTGGCATCCGCCTGTATAATATCTTTTCTCGTCGGCACTATATCAAAGGCTACAACCCTTCTCCTCTCTTCAAGGCACACATCTATCGTAGTCCCAGAACCTGCCATAGGGTCGCATACTATCTCACCAGGTTCAGTGTATCTCCATATGAGGTTATAAATAATGAAGGCTGGAGTAACGCCGGGGTATTTATTATTACCCTTTCTGGTATATCCGTAACTTTGGTATGGATAGTCCCACAAGGTAGTTGTCATCATTGGGGGTATGTATTTGTCATCTATTATTTCTTCCTTGCGAAGCCTATTTATTGCTCTTCCCTCAAGGATATTCTTTATCAGAAGTGCCCCCTTCTCTGTCAGTATATCTCTCCACGAGATGTTAAGACTTCTAAAGATTGAACTTGCCTTTTCAACTTTTTTTATGGTTTGTGTTGTTTCAAAGCGTATATAGTAAGGGTATCTACCTTCAAAGATTGGAATACCTTTATCATATCCAGGTTCGCCTTTTGCAGTAAAAGTGCCATAAAGAACATCTTTGTCAAGATTATACAGAAAAATAAAATCGCCTTCTTTAACTGCGAATAACTTATTTGCGTAATTTTTCCCAGTCAAGATTATCCTATTAGACAATAGTGTTTCCTCGCTCTTGTCAGTGCAAGCAAAGATAAAACCATGTCTAACAAAATGCTTTTTTACTTCACTTTTTTCTACCTCCACCGAGCTTAGGAAACCCATTTCCTCTAACCTTCCACCACCCTTATATGAAGCTCCTTGAGCTGTTTTGGCTCCACATAGTCTGGTGCACCAGTGAGAGGGCATATACCCTTCTGGGTTTTGGGAAAGGCTATCACATCCCTTATAGAGTCCAAGCCTCTCATTATGGCAATTAGCCTGTCCAGTCCAAAGGCAAGTCCACCATGTGGTGGTGCTCCAAAGCGTAGTGCGTCAAGTAGAAAACCAAACTTCTCCCTTGCCTCCATCTCTGGTATCTCCAAAAGCTTAAAGACAAGTTCCTGAAGATCTTTTCTGTGTATACGAATAGAACCTCCTCCCACCTCGTAGCCATTTATCACAAGGTCATAAGCCCTCGCCTTCACGGAATGAACAAGCCTCTTTTTCTCTTCCAAGTCCTGCACCTGTAGAGCCTTTTCAAGAAGCGGAATATCTTCCTCTCTGGGTGATGTGAAGGGGTGGTGCAAAGAGACAAACCTCTTCTCTTCTTCATCCCATTCCATAAGAGGGAAGTCCACCACCCAAAATATGTCAAATTTACTCGTATCTATTAGGTTGTATTTCTTGCCTATGTGAAGCCTTAGATTTCCAAGAATACGGTAGACCATTTCCCTTTTGTCCGCGGAGAAAAATATCACATCACCCCTTTCAGCCCTTAGTCTCTGCAAGAGTTCTCTGGTCTCTTCCTCAGAGAAAAACTTTACTATTGGTGAGTTTAGTTTGTCTTCCTCTACCTTTATCCAAGCAAGACCCTTTGCTCCAAGGCTTTGCACAAACTGGGTAAGCTCATCTATCTCTTTCCTTGAGAGGTTTGAGCCTTTGAAGTTTATAGCCTTTACCACTCCACCAGATTCTATGGCTTGACGAAACACTTTAAACTCTGTATTTTTGAAGACCTGTGTGAGGTCCACAAGCTCAAGCCCAAACCTACGGTCAGGCTTGTCAGAGCCATAAGTTTCCATAGCATACTCATAGGAAATACGGTCAAAGGGGAGCTTTAGCTCAACGCCGAGAAGCTCTTTAAAGAGGCTATATATAAGCCTTTCGCTAAAAGCCATAACATCCTCTTCTTCTACAAAGGACATTTCAAAGTCTATCTGAGTAAATTCAGGCTGACGGTCTGCGCGCAGGTCTTCGTCCCTTAGGCATTTAACTATCTGGAAATACCTATCAAAGCCTGCAACCATAAGCACTTGCTTAAAGAGCTGTGGAGACTGGGGGAGAGCATAAAACTTGCCCGGATGTAACCTTGAGGGAACAAGAAAGTCCCTTGCACCCTCTGGTGTGGACTTGGTAAGAAAGGGTGTCTCTATTTCCACAAAGCCTTCCTCAAGGAAAACCTTCCTTATTACCTGATAGGCTCTATGCCTAAAGAGAAGGTTTTCCTTCATGCTCTCCCTTCTTAGGTCCAAGTAGCGATATTTGAGTTTTGTCTCCTCTGAAAGGTGTGTCTCTTCGTCAATGGGAAAGGGTAAGGTTTCTGAGGTGTTGAGAATTTCAAGCTCTTCAATTACCACTTCGTAGTTTCCCGTCTTAAGTTTTGGATTTTCTGTGCCCGGGGGTCTTTTTCTTACGATGCCACGCAAGGCAACCACATACTCTGACCTAAGTCTGTCCGCAAGCTCATATACTTGAGGGTTTGTCTTCTCTTCTACCACGCACTGGACTATACCCTCCCTGTCCCTTAGGTCTATAAAGATTACTCCTCCATGGTTTCTTATGCGATGAACCCAGCCGTTTAGGATAACCTCCTTTCCGAGGTCTTGTTCGCTGATGTGTCCGCAGTATCTTGTTCTTTTTAGCATATTTAAATTATAGAAAATCCCTTCTTTGCATGCCTTAAGATGGTAGAATATAAGGTGATGAAGGTAAGAGTTCTTATACTTCCCAAAAGGGGACTTCTTGACCCAGAAGGCAGGGCGGTAAAGGAGATGCTCCGTGAGGGTGGTTTTGATGTAAAAGATGTAAAGGTGGGAAAAGTGGTGGAGCTTGAGGTGGAAGAAGGCACAGACATAAAAGCCCTTGTGGAGAAGTATCTCGTAAATCCCTTAGTTGAGGAGTATGTAATAGAATGAGGTTTGCGGTATGTGTATTTCCGGGGTCTAACTGTGATTACGATACATACTACGTGATAAGGGACCTTCTTGGACAAGAGGTGAGCTTTGTAGACCACAATACGAAAAGGCTTGATGCCTTTGATTGTGTAGTTTTGCCAGGTGGTTTTTCTTTTGGGGACTATCTAAGGGCTGGAGTGCTTGCCAGCAAAACACCCCTTGGCAACGCTATAGTGGAATACGCACAAAAAGGTGGGCTCGTGCTTGGTATATGCAACGGCTTTCAAATTCTCACAGAGCTTCACCTATTGCCAGGTGCTTTACTCAAGAATGAAAACCTAACCTTTCTATGTAAAGACGTATACCTTAGAGTTGAAAACAATTCCTTACCCTTTACCAGAAAGTTTGAAAAGGGTGAGGTGATAAAACTCCCCATAGCCCATGGAGAAGGAAGGTATTATGTGCCAGAGGATGAGCTAAGGTCTATGGAGGAAAGGGGTCAAATTGTCCTAAGATACTGTGATGAAAAGGGTAATATAAACTCTCAAGCTAATCCCAATGGTTCTATATCCAACATAGCAGGTGTATGCAACAAGGAAGGCAATGTCTTTGGTCTTATGCCTCATCCAGAAAGAGCTTGCGAAGACCTACTTGGCTACCGAGATGGCATAATACTCTGGCATTCTCTTGTCACTTAGGGCTATAATTTAAGCATGAGATTTTCTAACGAAGCAAAAGTAGGCTTTCTTGTGCTTTTATTCTCCCTTGGCTTTGCCTTTCTTATACTTACCTTCGGGGAGGTCCCCTTTTTCAGACCTGCGGTAAAAACTTACAAGGTCTACTTTGACAATGTGGCAGGGCTTAGTGCAGGTGCGGAGGTAAGGGTTGCTGGTATAAAAAGTGGAAGGGTAAGGTCTATTAGCCTAAAAGATGGCAAGGTGGAGGTGGTTTTTGAACTTGACAAGGATATAACCCTTTATAGAGATGCACAGGCGGAGATAGGAACTCTTGGTCTTATGGGAGACAAATACCTAAACATATACCCCGGAAGTCCACAAGCGGGCATTTTAGAAGAAGGCGGGACGATAAGTAAAAGCCTTGGTTATGCGGATACGGACCTTCTTATAAAGCAAATGACAAGTGCTTCAGAATCTGTAAGACTAATGATGGAAAGTTTCCATCTTATACTTTCAGAAAACAGAGAGGATATAAGGAGGGTGGTGCAAAACCTTGAAATGCTCACCCATAACCTTAACCTAATAGCCCTTGAAAACAGAGAGTCCCTAAGGGGAGCTATACATAACATAAACCTACTTGCCTATAACTTAAACAGGACACTTCCTCAAACTATAGAAAGCATAGACAGGCTTGCGAAGAGTCTTGAAGCCATAGCCAGCGAGAACAGGCAAGACATAAGAGAAACCGTTGCAAACCTAAAACAGCTTAGCAACGACCTAAAGACGACCCTTCCCGAACTTTCAAGAAACCTTAACGAGCTTTCAGTAAATCTAAACGCCTTGGTTGTGGAAAACCGTCAAGATATAAGAACCACCACATCAAACCTCTCTGAACTTACCAAAAGCCTTAAAGAAAGCTCTGAAAGGTTAAATAACATACTGGCACATATTGAAAGAGGTGAAGGTACCTTAGGGAAGCTAATAAAGGATGATGAGTTATACAGAAATGTATCCTCTGGTGTTAGGGTGCTTGGCAAAGCAGGAGAGGTCGCAGATAGGACAAATCTCTACATGGGCTTTAGGGGTGAGCTCTACAGGGCTGGTGATTCAAAGGGGATACTGACTGTCAAACTGCAACCCGATAACGAAAAGTATTACCTCTTAGAGATAGTTGGGGACTCAAGGGGTAGAGTCTACAAGGAGGAAATACTCCCTAATCAATGGATAGTTAAAAAGGAGTTTAAGCCTGAAGTTACATTGCAGTATGCAAGAATATTTCCCTTTTTTGGTAAGGAGCTCGTCCTAAGAGGTGGACTAAAGGAATCTACAGGCGGAGTGGGAGCTGACCTTATATATTCACAAAGGCTCGCCTTTACCACGGACCTTTGGGACTTTGGAAGAAGAGACAGACCACAGGATAAGGACCTAAAGCCAAACCTTCAGGTGGGTGTAAACTACAAGGTTAATGGTCCTATGTATGTGAGGTTTGGTGGCGATGACCTTTTAAATTCAAAGCTAAGGGGTGTATTCGGTGGTGTAGGTCTTATGTTCACTGACAACGACCTAAAATACCTGCTTGGTGGCTTAAGACTGCCCTTGCCATGAGATAAACTGAGATAAATTTATGATTAATAGCCATGTATAGGGAACACATATACAGGCTCTACAGGGTGAACATGAACCTGAAAGAGGACGAGTCTTTGCTCCTGCTTACGGATACGGAGAAGGACTACCTTTTGGCTCTGATAGACCAGTTTGTGGAAAGTGCAAGAGCCATAACACAAAAAGTAAGGCACTGTGTTTATCCCTCTTTGGGAGGGCACGGCAAAGAGCCACCAGAGGAGGTTTGGAGACTTGCCTTTGGAGATAGAGCAATAGATGAGCTAAGAAAAAAGGGTCTCTTTGAGCATATACTCCTTAAAGAAGACTATTCGGAATATGAAGCTCTGCAAATACTCAAGGCTTACGCAGAGGATGTCCCTCAAGTGGTGGTAGCCTTTCCATACTTTTCCACCACACATACCTTTTTTAGAAAAGCTCTTACAGAAGGCTTTGGCTGTAGATACGCAAGTATGCCTCTTTTTGAGCCGGAGATGTTTTACGGTCCTATGAACGTGGACTGGGATTACGTGGCAAAGTTGAGCCTTGATGTGGCGGATATGCTTTCTGAGGCGGAATGGGTGCATGTAAAGGCGGAAGGAACAGACATGGAGTTTTCTGTGTTAGGAAGGAGGGCTATAGCGGACACGGGTCTTTTCCATCATAGCGGTCAATATGGAAACCTGCCTGCTGGCGAAGCCTTTGTAGCTCCTATAGAGAACTCAGCCTTTGGAAAGCTAACCATAACCTACGGTCCTGATAGGAAACTGGAAAGACCCATAACCCTTAAATTCCGAGATGGTGCGGTGGAAGAGATAGAAGGCTTTGAACCATATAGGAATTACCTTGAAGAGGTGTTTAAAAGATACGAGAATGCCCGAGTAATTGCAGAGTTTGGCGTTGGGACAAACCCAGGTGCAAAAAGACCCGACAATGTGCTTGAGGCAGAGAAAATTCTTGGCACAGTGCATATAGCCATAGGAGACAACCATACCTTTGGAGGTGTGAACAGAGTTTCCTTTCACACCGATTATGTGGTTTTTGAACCCCAAGTAACCATAGGAGGTAAGGGATGGCAAAAGAGACTTTTAGAGAAAGGCAGGCTCAGGACCTGAGGATTGACCTACTAAGAAAGGTTCACATTTTTGAAGACCTGTCAGAGGATGAGCTCAGGGATGCCCTGAACTACATGCAAGTTAGGGAGTTTAGAAGAAATGAGTATCTCTTCTTTGAAGAGGAGGCGGAGCCTGGCGTATACATCCTTTTGGATGGTCTTATAAAGCTCTTGAAGGAAACCCACGATGCAAGGATTGTTATAGTTAGGCTTGTATATCCTGGGGACATATTTGGCTGGATAGAGTGGGGTAAAAAGGTTCCAAGAAACACCTACACTGCTAAGGCGATGCTTGAAAGCAAAACCCTCTACATTTCTAACAGGGACTTTATAAACCTCTCCATAAAGCATCCTGCTATTGCTATAAAGATGACCTGCGAAGCAACTGCCACACTTCTGCATAGTTACGAAACTCTCAAGAGCATAGCGGGTGGTAAGGTAGAAGAAAGGATTGCGAAGGTCCTTCTTGAGATAGCGGACAGAATAGGGAAAAAATACGAAGATGTCATAGTTATTGATGCACCCCTAACAAGGCTTGACATTGCGGAGATGACGGGAACAACTGTTGAGACCACAATAAGGGTTATGAGTAAGTGGAAAAAGCAAGGCATAATAAACGCAGAGAGGGGATACATAGAGATAATAAAAAGGCGTGAGCTTGAAAGACTTGCAGTATGAGCCGGGCGGGATTTGAACCCGCGACCCACGGATTAAAAGTCCGTTGCTCTGCCAGCTGAGCTACCGGCTCTAAGTTTAGTTATTATAACATCTATGAGATTTCTATTCAAGCAGTTTCTCCTTCCCTTTACCCTTTAAAATTCTTAGTTTAGACCTTTCAATGGCAAGGTCACCATCAGGCACATCTTTGTTTATTACAGAACCACCTGCCACAAAAGAATAGTTTCCAAGCCTTATTGGAGCGATTATCAAGGAGTTGCTACCTATAAAGGCACCCCTTCCCACATAGCTCTGATGCTTTCTCTTTCCGTCAAAATTTGCAAAAACCACACCAGCACCTACATTCACATCATCCTCAATAGTTGCGTCTCCTATATATGCAAGGTGCTTTGCTCTTACTCCTTCTCCGATAAAGGATTTCTTGACTTCCACGAAGTTTCCTATATGGCTACCTTTCCCTATTAGGCTGTTTTCTCTAACATGGGCAAAGGGTCCTATCACAGCCCCAGACTTTATGTGTGAATTTCTTACTATGGAATATGCCTCTATCACTGCTCCCTCTTCCACCACGGAGTTTTCCAAGAGGCTACCTTTTCCTACCAACACACCCCTGCCGAGCCTTGTGTTGCCCTTTAACATAACATCTGGATATATCTCTACATCGCCCTCTAAAACCACGTCTGGTTCTATCCACACACTTTCTGGTTGATGTATGGTGTTGCCCTTCTCCGCCCACTCCTGAAGTATCCTTAGCCTTATCACATTCTCCGCTATGGCAAGCTCCCACCTCGTGTTAGCTCCAAGGACTTCCGTAGGGTCTTCCGCCATAAAGCTCCTTACTGTGTAACCTTTCTGGTGCATGAGATTGAAAACCTCTGTGAGATACACTTCACCCGTCTTAGGACTTGGCTTTACATGAAAGAGTGTTTCTACAAGATGAGGACAATAGAAAATGTAAACCCCTCCATTTATTTCCTTTATTAGCTTTTCTTCAAAGCTCGCATCCTTTTCTTCCACCACCTTTATCACATTTCCCCTTTCGTCCTTTATTATCCTTCCATAACCCGTTGGGTCTGGTAATTGTGTGGAGAGTAAAAGGGCACTTAACTTGATACCCTCGTATTCTTCCACCATATGCAAATATCTCTGCATGTTTTTGAGGGTTTGTGACTTGACTAAGGGAGAATCTCCATTTATTACCAACATATAACCATCGTAGTCTCTCCAAAAGTCAATGGCAGAAAGCACTGCATCACCAGTTCCACCCTTTGGGTTTGATTGGTAAAAGTAATGGTAAGAATCTCCAAAGTATTCCCTTATTTCCTCCGCCTTATACCCCACCACAAGGGCAATATTTTCTATATGCAATTCCTTCAGAGTTTTTAGAACATACCAGAGCATGGGTTTACCAAGTATGTTATGCATAACCTTTGGCTTTTCGCTTTTAAAGCGCGTTCCAAGACCTGCGGAAAGAACAAGGGCTCGCATTGGAATATTTTAACTCCTCCCTGCGTCTCTTGCGACACCTCTTTTTGAAGTCCTTATGAACTCCACTAAGTTTCTTACCTCTTTGTGGTCTCCGTATTCACTAAGAAGTAAGGCTATAGCATCCTCCTTCAACATACCACTTCTAAAGAGAATTCTGTATGCCCTTTTGAGAATGGCTATTGTTTCTTTGGAAAAGCCTCTCCTCTCAAGTCCAATCGTATTTATGCCGTATAGATGTGCATGTTGTCCTGATGCCCTCACGTAGGGCGGTATATCAAGGGATACTCCAGATAGACCCCCCACCATGGCGTAAGCTCCAACCCTCGCCCATTGGTGGACTGCGGAAAGCCCGCCTATAAAGGCATACTCTCCCACCTCTACATGCCCTCCAAGGGTAGCACAGTTTGCCATGATAACTCCCCTTCGGACTATGCAGTCATGTGCCACATGGGAATAAGCCATAAGCATCACATCATCCTCTATAACTGTTTTCATCTTGTCTATGGCTGTTCCCCTATGAATGGTGACGTATTCTCTTATTATTACATTATTGCCCACTATCACCTCGCTTTCTTCTCCTGCATATTTTAGGTGTTGTGGCTCCTCTCCTACGATAGCTCCGTCATGAATCCTACAGTTTGAACCTATGGAGACCTTTCCTTTTATTGAGACCCTTGCACCTATTTTTGTTCCCTCTCCAACTACCACCTTGCCTTCTATGATGGTGTAGGGACCGACCTCCACGTCCTCTCCCAGCTCTACCTCCCCCCTTATTATAGCTGTTGGATGAACCTTTGGCATTTTAGACCCCCCTTATAAGGTATTGCCTAAGTATTTCAAGAGCCCACTGGGTAGCTATGAAACGGTTCTCATTCCTGCTACCCTCAAAGAGAAACCTTCTAACAACCACTTCCCTGTCTGTTGCGAGGGCTATGTAGGTAAGCCCCACAGGTTTTTGGTCTGTCCCTCCTTCTGGTCCGGATATACCCGTTATGGCAAGTGCTATGTCCGCATCCGTTTCCTCAAGAGCACCCACCGCCATCTGTCTGCAAACCTCTTCAGAAACCGCACCGTGTCTTCTTATAGAGCTTTCTTCAACCCCGAGCAGTTTTGTCTTGATCTCGTTGGCATAGACCACAAAGCCACCTACGAAGTAGTGAGAAGAGCCTGGAACATTTACGATCCTTGCGGAAAGTAGACCACCTGTACAACTTTCCGCAATGGCTAGCTTTAAGCCTTTTTCTCTTAAAAGGACTCCTACAATCTCCTCCATACTCTTCCTTCCAATTGCGTAGACAAAGTCTCCATACCTTTCCATAAAGACCTTTAGCTCTTCCTCATCCTTGATAAGAAAGTCAACACCGCCAACCCATTTCCTGCTTTTATAGCCCTCAATAACATCTAATCCTATAGTCCTGACTAAAAAACCTTCAAACTCAATAGTATCCTCACATACACCCACCATCATAGGAAGACCTCATACCTGTGATAGGGAGTTTTTAGGAAAGCTCCAACTCTATGCCCTGGGTCAAAGGGTTGAAATTCTTCATACTCTGAAGGTATAAAGATAACGCCCTCTGCTATATTTTCTGTGGTGATTAAGTCAAAACTTATACCTCCTATCTGTATGCTATCCTTTAGTCCGATCCTTCTTGCAGTGTGCGTGTTTATATAAGCCCTTTGAAACCTTTCCATCTCATGGGTCCAAGGGTTCCAATGTCCCAAGTCCTCCACAAGGGTGCTATCTGTGTAAAGGAAAAGCTCCCCCTTTCGTGTGTAGTAATCACCTGAAAACCCCTTCGAACCAATGTCTTCCATCCTAAGCTCTACCTCACCCTTTGTTTCTAAATCTTCATAGTATTCAAAGTCTTTTAGGCTTACCCTTAGCCCAAGAGCTTTTCCAAGCACGTCCGCAGGACTATAAACATCTTGCGCATCTACCGTCTTTGGTGAATATACAATATAGCCAAAGCCATGCCTGTAGTTTATAAAGTCTCGCTCTTGATACATGCTCAAGGCAAAAAGCATGTCCGAATAATGGGCTGTAATGTTTGGGAAAACCTGAAAGCTAACCACAAACTTATCCTTAAGGGCTTTTAGATGGTCTTCCCTTAGATATCTAAAGTGGTTTCCTACCACCACAAGGTTATCAAACTCCTCAAACCTTTCAAAAAACTCCTCCATTGACTTGGCAGGGAAAGGCATAAGGTCTCCCACAAAGCTGTAGTTGACACCAAACTTTCGTCTAAGCCCAGCAAGAATAGAAAGTATAGCTTCTCTAAAGGGAGAATTCAAAAGATGTGCTCCCACAAGGACAAGGGCACCTCTCATAAGAAACAGACTCCTTTTAACAAACTCCACCTTGCTATCACCCTTTTCAGGCTTAAGAATAGCCTGCAAAAACTCTATAATAGAATCTGGCTTTAATAGCAGTCTATCCTTTGCCTTGGCACAGGTGGTTTCATACCTGCTGGAGAGACAAAAGAGGTATGCACCCGCTTCTATGGCATCTACCACCCACCGCGTTGCCATAACCTCAGAAAAAACTGGCTCCGCATCAACGGAGAGTATGAACTTTGCCCTTTTCCAATCAGTGGGCTTAAGACTTGAAGGCATAAACTCTACAATGGGGGCATCAACAAAAACATCCTCTGAGAGGCTTCTGGCAAGGAGATAATCCTCAAGTCCTGCCTGCCTACCAAGCAAAAAGGCGGTCTTGCCCTTTGATAGTTTTCCCTTCAGGATTTCAAGAGCTTGAGCGTAATCAACAGAAATAAACTCATCTCCTTTCCTCATAAAAATACCTTTTAGTCTCATAGGATTACTTGTCGCTTCCTGTATATAGGCTATACCTTTGGTGCATAGACTTCCCATCCCCCTTGGGTCTGCAGGGTGTCCGTATAAGTCTACTATCTTACCTTCCTTTTGGTAAAGGATATATCCGCAGGCACATCCACAACCTGCACAAAAGCCTACTTTTTGGCTGTCAAACTCCTTCACCGTGAGAGGTATTTTTGTGGGCTCAAGGCTCATTGAGTAGAAGATTATACGACAATTTTTTACGGATTTATCTTGTGGGTTTTCTGATAGTTAATTATTGTTTGACATTATTATAGTATCAAACTACTTGACATTTTCCAAAATAGGTATATAATCATACCCATGGATGAGGTAGCCAAGATAATGGCAAGAGGGCTGGTAGCTTTGCCCAGTGATGTTAGAAAAAGGCTCGGGCTAAAGGAGGGAGACTTGGTCAGGATTGAGGTAAAAGATGACCAGCTCATAATAAAAAAGGAGCAGAGGGTTTATGACCTAAAGGGTAGCATCCCATCAGGGCAAACCCAACAGAAGAGCTTTGCCCAGATATTAGCGGAAGAGTTCCAAAAACAGAAGGGAGGGAAGAAGGATGGCGGAGCTTAAGGCTACAAACCCCTACGATATAAAACCCCCTGAGCCAAAAGTTCTACCCAAAAACTACACTCAAGGCGTAGACAGTCTCTCTTCTGAAGACTTCCTAAAAATATACATGGAGACCCTAAAGTATCAAGACCCATTCCAGCCTCAAGACCTCTCAAAGATGTTAGAGGACATGACGAGGCTAAATCAGATCAGGTATATGAACGATATGAAAAGCTTTATGGAAGGTCTCAAGGGTTGGTTTAATCAAATCACACTTCTCTCAAGCCTGAGCTTGATAGGTAAAGAGTTTGTGTTTTCCACTGACAAAATAGACACACTAAAGGGTGGGCAATACTACCTTCTGTCTTCAGAGGATATAAAGGGTGCTACCATTAGGATAATGGACGGAGATAATGTGATAAAGGAGCTTCAATTAGATATAAACAAGGGGCTTAATCCTATTGAACTTAGGGACCTGCCAAAGGGGCAGTTCAGCGTGCAGATACTTAAGAACGGCATGCCAGTTGATGGTCTAAATCTTGGTGTTATGGGTAAGATAAAGTCCGTTATTGTCTCTGGTGGGGAACTGCTTTTTGAGCTTGAAAATGGAGAGCTTGTCTCTCCTTCAAGACTAATATATGCAGGAGGGATTCAGTCATGATGAGGAGCTTTTTTAACGCAGTAACGGGTATGAACGCCTACAGAACATGGATGGACATAACCGCAGATAATATGGCGAACGTAAACACCATAGGCTTTAAGGGTAGTAGACCCATTTTTCAGGACGTTATATCTTCGGTCACCATAGGTCTTAATACAGTAACCAACACCATTAAGTCTACCACATACGGAGCGGGTGTTTTGGTTGACAGCACACAAAAGCTTTGGACAATAGGCAACTTCAAGCAGACAGGTATAAATACCGACCTTGCCATACAAGGCAGAGGACTTTTTATAATAAAGGACCCCATTTCAGGAATCAACTACTACACAAGGGATGGACAATTTAGGCTTAGCAGGGATGGCTATATGGTTAATTCTGGTGGTTTAAAACTGCAGGGCTTCAGGGTTGACGAAAGGGGAAAACTGTAGGCACAGGTCTTGAGGACATTCACGTTATACCTCAACTACCTCCTAACGCAACTGGACAGATAAGGTTCTTGGGTCCAACAAACCTTAACGCAGATGCGGGTGTACCTGTGGTTACTTTTGACCCAAATGACCCTGCAAGCTACAACTACAAATATACCATAACCATATACGACAGCCTTGGAACCCCCTATCAAGCAGACCTTTTTTTCAGGAAGACAGGAACAAATACATGGGATATATACCTCAGGGCGGACATTGACCCAGTAAATACAGGATATGAGCTTTCTGGTGACTGGACAGGCGTTCAATTTGATTCCTCTGGAAAACTGGTCTACGACGGAACGGTAGTTACGAGAGAACCATCTCCCGATGGTAAAAGCTATTACTACTATCTTGACCCAGGTGCTCTTTCCGTTCCTACAACCACTCCCAGCGGTGGAACTTTCCCTGCAAACACCGACTGGAGGATATACGTAGGTGAGTCTCTCCAATCTGTGACAGTAAATAATGGAGACCCTATCCCAAATTCATACATAACCCAATACTCTGCAGACTTTCTTGTCACAGCAGACCAAAATGGCTACGCCAAGGGTGACCTTGTGGATGTCTATGTTCTGTCAGAAGATGGTGCGGTGGTTGGTGTTTATTCCAATGGAAAATCCCTCCCCCTTTATAGAGTTGCGGTTGCAGTGTTCTCCGACCCAGAGGAACTTACAAAAAAAGGTTCTAATCTTTACACCTCCATTTCTACACCAACCATAATGACCCCAGGTGGTGCGGAGAAGGTCAGGTCTGGTATGTTAGAAATGTCAAACGTGGATATAGCCTCTGAGTTTATAAATCTTATATCTGCTCAAAGGGCATATCAAGCAAATACAAGGGTAATAACCTCATCCAACGCAGTGCTTGATGATACAATAAATCTGGTAAGGTAATTTAGAAGAGCGGGCATGGGAGGGAACAAAGGGGTGGGAGGGGGTTAGAGATTTTCAAAGGACTTAAAAAGCCTCTTTAGGTCATCGTCCGTGTGCTTTAGGCTTGCAGTAAGTCTTAGCCTTGCCATGCCTCTGGGAACTGTGGGATATCTTATAGCTTGAATAAGTATTCCTTGCTTAAGAAGTCTATCCCTCAAGTCTAATGCTTTGGCTTCCTCGTAAACCATTATGGGCAGAATAGGGGTGTGGTGAAAGAGAACCTCAAACCTGAATGTAGAGAGCCTGCGATAGATTAACTCGCTCATCTCTTTCAGCTTTTTTACCCTCCATTTTTCTCGCTGGATTATCTCTATAGCCTTTCTTGCACCAGCACATACCGCAGGAGGAAGAGATGTAGAAAATATCAAGCTCCTAGCTCTGTTTACCAGATAATCACATAAAACCTTAGAACCGCATACAAAGGCACCATAAGAGCCTATCGCCTTTGATAGAGTGCCCATAACCACTATATACTCTTCCCAACTCTCTCCAAACTCTTCAAGACCACCTCTTCCAGAAACTCCAAGCACACCCGTTGCATGGGCTTCATCAAGGTATAGCATACAATCAAAGTCCCTTGCATACCTTTTGAGTGCCTTAATATCCGCTATATCTCCATCCATACTAAAAACCGTATCTGTGGCTATAAGACATCTCTTATAGTTTTTCCTATAACTCCTGAGAAGCTCCTCAAGATGCTGGTAATCTCTGTGCTTATACACAAGCACCTTAGCCTTAGAGAGCCTACAGGCATCTATAATGCTTGCATGGTTTAGCTCATCGCTTAATATGAGATCGCCCTCTCCCACAAGGACAGGTATAGTACCAAGGTTGGCAAGATAACCAGAGCCAAAAAGGACACAGCAAGGTGTTGACTTAAACTCAGATATTTTATCTTCAAGGTCTCTGTGATGCTTTGTATAGCCAGATACCAGTGCAGAAGCACCAGAGCCAAGCCCGTAATCTTTGAGAACCCTTACACTCTCCTCAATTACCTCAGGATGGTCTCTCAGTGCGAGGTAGTCGTTGGAGCAAAAGTCTAAAAAACCCTCTCTTAGGTACCTTTGTCTGTATAGGCTTTCAAACCTCAGTCTTTCAAGTTCCTCTTCTATCCATTGCATTCAATTTATTAGCTTGTTAAGGTCTTCCTCCGTCGGAAGTCCTGAGTGCAGCTTCCCGTTCATACCTATAAAAGTAGGTGTCCCGCCTATGCCCAGCTTGTTCATAAGCTCAAGGTTTGCCTCAACTGCCTTCTTGCCCTCTTCACACTGGTTTTGAGAAACATACCCTTCTGCGTATTCCTTAAAGCCCTTCTTGTCGCATATTACTGACACTGCTTTACCAAAGGCTTCTGGGTGTATAGGAAGTGGGAAGAATATGAGCCTTATCTGGACATTGTTTTTCTTTGCCCACTCCTCTACTATTGGGTTGCTCCTTTTACAGAAGGGGCAGTCTGGGTCCGTTATAAAGTATATATACTTGCTTCCTTCTCCATGTTTCACATTTACATGTTTTTCTATCTCTTTAAGCTGGTCTGCGGAGACCTTCATAAACTCCTGCTGCCTGTCTCTGGTTATGTTCTTTTTGTCTTTTACACTTATTAGGTTACCCGCAAGCAAGTATTCACCTTTACCGTCCATGTAGAAAACCAGAGGTTGTGCACCAACTTTGATAACTACCTCGCAAAGACCACTTATGCTTTTAAGCTGGGATATGGATTCAACAGTGAATTCCTGAGGTATGAGGTCTTTCACTGAGGTCTTAACTTGATCCTTTGTTGGGCACTTAGCTGAGCCCTGCCCGCAAGCAGCAAGAGAAAAGAATGCAACCACAACCGCTGAGAGAAAACCTGCTTTTTTCAACATAATACCTCCTTTGGAGTCCATTATAAAGTAAAAGTGTAGTTTCTGCAAGCATGAATTATATTCTTTGCAAGCAAGGAAGGGTCTATCGTCCCATCGAGCTCAAGGTGGGCTTTGCCATAAATTTTAGACCTGCTTTCAAAAAGTTTAAGGAGGTCTTCTCTGCTCTTTCTTAGAAGGGGTCTTGATGGGTCTTTTCCACACCTTTTCAGAAAGGTTTCAAAGTCAACCTTTAGCCAAACAACAAGCCCTGAGCTTTTCATTAGCTCCATAGCTTGAGGGTTTGAACCCAAACCACCTCCTGTGCTTATTACAAGTCCTTCTTCTTTGACTAACTTTGTAAGAACCTCTAACTCGCGCTTTCTAAAATAATCTTCTCCCTTGATTTCAAATATCTCAGGTATGCTCATATTTTCTATCCTTTCAACTTCCTTGTCTACGTCAACAAACTTCCAGCCTAACATATCGGCAAGAAGTCTACCCACTGTGCTTTTCCCACTGCACATAAAACCTACAAGAAATATTCTCTTACAGTTCATGCCTAACAAAGATTATGTTAAGCACGGTGAAGACCATACCAAGTATAATGGCGTAAGAGAGGGTTTTTGGCTTTATCCTTTTGAATAGACTGAGGTGAACAACCACTGCATAGTATGTCCACAGGTATAGTACAAAGATCAGCTTTGGGTCGCTTATCCAGTGTTTTCCAAAAAAGCTCCTGCTCCAGAAACTTCCAAAGATAAGGGTAAGTGTAAAGAAGAGAAAGCTGAGGTTCATGGAAAGCCTCTCCACTCCTCTGAGAAGGCTAAGGGGTATAAAAAAGCCTGTTATATTTTTGTGTTTTAGTCTTGTTTCAAGAAGGAGTTTAAATATGGACGAAAATCCACCAAAAAAAGCAAAGGCGTAGGACGCAAGGGCAGAGGTAATATGGAGGCTATACATGGGGCTTCTGTAGGGTGAGGGTTCTGCGGGCATAGCCAAAAGGGTTGAAAGTATTCCAAATATGGCAAAAAAGGCGGAAAACTTCCAAAGATATTCGTATCTAAAGGAAGCAAGGATCAGGATGCTCAATATTACATTTCCCAATAGGGAATAAAAGCCGTAGGTATCCGCAAAGGGGAAACTGCCAACCTTGGAGGATAGGCTACTTATATGAAGTATGTAAAATACGAGTGCGAAAGACAGAAAAAGGCGGGTAAGCTCTCTGACCCTGCCTACAAAGTAAGAAACCAAAGAAAACACAAAAGAGGCAAAGTAAAATACTATGCTGAGAGTAAGCAAGGACATGTAAGATAGTTTATCATGGTAGGCATAGACATAGTAAGTAATCAGAGAATAAAGTCTGCTGTAGAAAGGTTTGGAGAGAGATTTCTCAAACGCGTTTACACAGAGGATGAGCTAAAATATTGTATGTGTCAGCAGACCTTTTATGAATGCCTTTCAGCACGGTGGGCTTGCAAAGAGGCAGTGCTAAAAGCCTTTTATCAGGTCTACGGTGTGGTTCTTAAGTTTTCAGAGATAGAAGTTTTTGGCGACAGAGGGAAGCCCGCAAGGGTGAGAATACTTAGAAGAGGTTACGAGGATGCAAAAGTTTTGGTCTCTTTGTCTCACGAAAGAGAATTTTCTGTGGCTATAGCTTACATTTTAAAGGAATAGAAGGGCCACATGTGATTAAGAGGTCCGTGACCTCTGCCAAGAGGCAAGGAATTTTCTATGGCTTTTTGAGTGTATTCTTTTGCCATCCGGACGGATTCTATAAGACTATGTCCCTTTGCTAAGTATGAGGTTATGGCAGAGGAGAAGGTGCAACCAGTGCCATGGGTGTTCTTTGTGTTTATAAACTTTCCCCTTAGGTATTTAAAAGAGTTTCCGTCATAGAACACATCTACAGACTCTTCTCCCTCCATATGCCCACCTTTTACCACAACCGCTGATGGACCATAGGAGAGTACTTTTTTACAAGCCCTTTCCATATCCTCAAGGCTCTTTATATCAAAACCGCAAAGCTCCTCCGCCTCTGGAATGTTTGGAGTCACCACAAGTGCAAGGGGCAGGATTTCCCTTATTAGAGTTTCTCTTGCGGACTGTCTCAAAAGTGGGTCTCCAGACTTTGCCCTCATAACTGGGTCAACCACGAGCTTTTCAATCTTTGTGTCCTTTATAGCCCTTGCGACTGCCTTTATTATATCTTCGTTGGAGAGCATACCAGTTTTGCAGGCATCTACGCCTATGTCCTCTATCACAACTTTTATCTGGTCGTAGACCACCTTTGGTGGAAGGTCTACAACTTCATAGACGCCTAAGGTATTTTGGACGGTTATGGAAGTTATGGCGCTCATTCCATAGACGCCAAGCGCGGTGAAGGTCTTTAAGTCCGCCTGTATTCCAGCACCGCCACCGCTATCAGAGCCAGCTACAGTTAGAGCCCTTGGCACCATCAGAAGAACACCCCAAGAACAAAATGTATCCTACTCCTTGATGTATCGCCAGGCACTTTTTTCGTTTTAATCGCCCAGTCTAACTTTATAGGTGCAAAGGGCGTTATAAACCTTATACCTACACCAAAACCCCCTCTTAGGTTTTGTGTTTTTAGCTCGCTCCAATCGTTAAAGCCAAGTCCCGTGTCATAGAAAACCGCACCGTATAGTATGTTCTTATAGATGGGGTAGTTTGCTTCTGCAGATAATATGAGCTGTCTCTTGGCTCCAATGGGGTCCTTTGTGTTAGGGTCAAGGGGACCCGCGTAACCGTATTTATAACCCCTTATGGTAAAATCGCCTCCTACAAAGAACCTTTCATCCAGTGGAACTCTTCTACCGCCATAGGGTTCAACAAGACCAAAAGAACCCTTAAAGGACAATATAAGACCAGTGTCTAAGAACCTGTCTTTAAAAAACTGCTGATGGGATAGGGTTATCTTGTTAAATCTTTCATTCCCTCCCAACAAGGGCACCGCCACAGAGTAGCCAAGTTCCGTAAGAGAACCAGTTGACGGGAAAAGATAACTGTCCCTGGTATCTCTCGTTAGACCAAAGATAAATTTTCTTGACTGTCTTGTGCCTGCCTCTTCTTTTATAAGGACTGAAGCATCAGGAGATATATCTTTATACCTTACCCTCTGAAGGCTAATTCCAGCACTTGCTCTCCAAAACTCCGCAAACTCCCTTGAGAATATAAAATCTACACCCGTTCTTTCCACCGTGTAGGTTGTGTATTCTATCCTTCTGTCATATACAGAACCTGTAAGGTCTATAGGTTTGTTGAGAAACCATTTTCTCGTATAAGAGAGAGAATTGTCCCTGTATTTGCTTCCATAAGATAAAGATATGCCCGCTATATCACCCATTCCAAGGAAGTTGCCCTTACGCAGGGATATAAAGCCAGAAACACCTGTCACCTGATTGTAGCCAAGACCTATGGAAAACTGTCCTGTGAACCTTTCCCTTACGCTTGCGGTAAAGTCCCAATTTTTACCTTCTAAGGGGAAAGGACTTATGGAAACATCCTGATAATAGCCAAGGTTAAAGACCCTAGTCCTTGAACGGTCTATTTCTCTCTGGTTTGCCAGCTCACCCTCTTGAAATCTCAATTCCCTTCTTATAACATAGTCCCTTGACTCGTAATTACCCTGGACTTCTATCCTGTTTACATAGACAGGTTCGCTTTCATCCAGTTTCAAACTCACATTGACCTTTTTGTTATCCCTGTCTACCGATTCCCTCTCTTCCACAAAGACACCAAGAAAACCTATATCTGAATAGCGTCTCCTTATGTTCTCCTTTATCTTGTCTATAACTTCCCTTCTATAGTAGCCTCCTCTGTTTTTCCTAAGCACATCTCCCACCAGCTCAGAGTAGGTGTATAGAGTATTGCCCTCTATTTTCATATCAGAGAGTTTGTATCTTGGTCCTTCTTGTATTTTTATGTTTATCTCGTATCTATTCCCCTCCTTCCTTATTGAATAATCCACTTGTGCCTCAAGAAAGCCCTCGGAGCGGTAAAAATCTCTTATCTTTCTTACATCCTCTTTTAGCATATCTTCACTGAAAGGTGGTTTTAACCTAAGAGAAAGAAGACTCACTGGTTTTGTCTCCATGAGTCCGATTAGCCTACCCCTGCTAAAGGTTCTGTTTCCCGTGAAGTTTATGCTCCTTACATACTCTGGCTCTCCCTCAACTATTCTGTAAACCACCTTTGATGCTCCCTTCTTTGGTACAAGTTCATAGCTTACCTGAACATTTGGATAACCCTCCTTTAGATAGGCTTCTACTATCTTCCTCTTTATAAACTCTAACTCCTCACGGGTGAGCACCCTTCCAAGCCTGAGCTTCCTCTGTATTTCCAGCCTTTCCTCTACCGCAGGTGCTGAAGTAAATCCCTTTATAAGTTCTTCCGGTTCTATTTTACCCACCTCTGTCTCTATTCCTATTTTCTTTTCGAGATCATCTGATTTTATCTTTCTGTTGCCCACAAACTCTATTTTGTATATAACAGGCAAGTCCTTTACCCTGTATATAAGCACCACATCATAACCAACTCTTTCTTCGTAGACCTCTACCTCATCAAAAAAGCCAGTCCTGTACATGCGTCTTATACTTTCTCTAACCATATCTGGGCTGTAGAGACTGCCCTGCCTTATGTTTATAAGCCCAAGTATTACATCCTCTGGCACATAATTTGCCCCTTCAACTCTTACTTCTTTTACAACCTGTGCAAAGGAAAAGCCCACCAATATAAAAAGTGGAAGTATAATCTTAGACAATAACCACATGTTTTCTGCCCTCCTCAACAAAACCGCAGACAAAAGAAGAAGGAACCGCGTTAAGAACATTAGGCATGTCCTCTTTCCCAACAACCACCATAAAACCCACGCCCATGTTAAAGGTTCTAAACATCTCCTCCTCCTGTATTTTACCTAAGTACCTTATCCAGTCAAAAACTGGGTTTTTTGGAATTTTCTCTTTTTCCACAACCGCCTTTAGACCTTCTGGAATTATTCTAACGAGGTTTCCAGGTATACCGCCACCTGTTATGTGAGCCATTCCTTTTATCCTTATGTCGGAAGACCTCAGGGTATGCACCTCTTGTAGGTATATCTTAGTAGGCTCTAAAAGCACCTCCCATACCTCTCTGCCTTCAAATTTATCATGATAGCTGATACCACGGTCTTCCAACACCTTTCTTATAAGGCTATATCCGTTGCTATGAAATCCGCTTGAGGGCAAGCCTATTATAATATCTCCAGCTTCTATACCTTTTCCGGTTATAAGCTCATCCTCCTCGCATACTCCAAGACAAAAGCCTGCAAGGTCGTATACCCCTTCTGGATAAAAGTCCGGCATCTCTGCGGTCTCTCCGCCCACGAGGGCAATATCCGCAAGCCTACAACCCTCCACTATTCCGTCTATAAGCTCTTTCATAACCTTTAGGTCTATCCTACCCGTCGCTATATAGTCAAGAAAGGCCAAAGGCTTTGCACCCGTGGTTATGAGATCGTTCACATTCATAGCAACAAGGTCTATGCCCACCGTGTTGTGAACACCCGCTGCTTGTGCTATCTTGAGCTTTGTCCCCACACCGTCAGTTGTAAGCATTAGAACTGGGTTCTTGTAGCTTTTAAGCTTCAGTCCGCTGGCAAAAGAGCCGAAAAGAAGAGCCTGCTGGGGCAGGTTTTTTACCTTCTGCTTTATGTAGTCCACAAAAGCTTCAGCCTTCTCTATACTAACACCAGCCTTCTCGTAAGTCCACTCACCCATGAAAATAAAACTCCTCTATTACAGTGTATATGGGTCCTACAGAGGTCAGAGAGCTTTTTACTAGTGCTACTCTGTCAACAAAGTCTTCTCCAAAGATGGTGTTTTCATACTGACGCAGTAGGTCTTTGAGAGCCCTTTTATCAAACTCCTTTATCCTACATATAGTCACATGTGGATGAAAAGGCTTACCCTCATCCCTTATGCCTACCTGCCTGTTTGCCCTTACTATGTTTTTGGCTAGGTCTATAAGCTGTCTGTGACCCTCTGACACACCTATCCAAAGAACCCGAGCTCTATCAAGGCTTGGAAAGACACCCAAACCCTTGTATCTTACCCTTATAGGTTTGCCCGCCTGGGCTATTTCCTGAAGATTTTTCAAAAGGTCTGTAAGCCTTTCCTGTTGGATGTCGCCTATAAATTGGAAGGTCATATGGAAGTTTTGTGGCTCTACCCATTTTCCTCTTATAGACCTTTCACTTTGGGCTTGTAGCTTTTCTACAGCCTCCTGTATCTTCTTTGTGGTAAAAAAACCCACAAATACTCTTATCATTACCAGCACCTAAAAGGTCCAGTATCAAGATGCACAAAGCCAGACCTGGGGTAGTATCCTACTCCACCAGCTCGTAAGCTAACCGCAAGGTCTCTTAGCTGGCTCAGGCTCATGCCCTCCAACCTTATATCTACTGCCCTCCCACGAGTGTGGTAGCTATCCTTGGCGACGCCCCTTTTTACCCTGTGAAGGTAGGCGTTGGTGGACGGAGACCTGTATCCAGATATTATTTCCACCCTTTCCTTTCCTGGTAGTCTGGTTATGAGATACAGAAGGTCAAGAAGTCTTATGTCTATTTGGGCAACCTCTCCGCTTCTATAGTCTCTCAAAAGCCAATTTATCTCTCTAAGAGAACTTTCTATATACTCTCCGTCTATCCAGTAGGCAACCCTGAGGCTTTCACCGGTGTTTATGGAATAAAGGTTGAGATACCTCGCTCCTTCTAAGATGCCCTTAATCCCAGAAACTGAGGCATAAGACAGAGAACCTGTTAAAAGCAAACATCCCATGTATCCCATTGACCTTAAAAGCTCTCTCCTTGTCATTTCTTACCTCCAGACCCAAAGAGTGCACGAGACAAAATTGTATCATACCCATAGAGGTCTTCTCTAAAGTGAAGCATGCCATCCCTTTCAAAGGCGGTAAAGTAGAGTATGTATATAGGGACTGGTGGGTTGACCCTTAGAGCTTGAGTCTGTCCACTTTTTATAAGGTTTTCTATCCTGCGGTCACTCCATCCCTCTCCTAAGATCATGAGAGCCAACTGTCTTGCCTTTTCCACCCTTATACATCCAGAGCTGAAGGCTCTCTTAGTGTGGTTAAAAAGATGTCTCTCGGGTGTGTCATGCAAGTAAACCGCAAAGGAGTTTGGAAAGTTAAACTTTATAGTGCCAAGGGCATTTTTAGCTCCCGGCTCTTGCACCAACCTAAAGGGAAAGTTCTTTTCATTATATTGGCTCCAATCCACTTGCAGTGGATCTACTTCCTCCTCTCCACGGAATACCCTAAAACTCTTCTTTGTGAGATACTCTGGGTTTTTCTTTACCTTTGGAAGTATGTCCTTGGTTGATATGCTTACAGGCACATACCACTTTGGGTTTATTGTAATGCTTTCTATCCTACTGTAAAGCATGGGTGTTGGTCTGAAGTCTTTTGTATAATTCCTGCCTACTATCACTTTTGAGTGAAGTTTTACTGAACCACCTTCTATAAAGAAAAGCTCAAAGGAAGGTATGTTTACCACCACAGTCTTTCTAAATTCCTTTGGTAGCCAACGGTGTTTTTCAAGGTTCAGGTATATTTGTCTGAGCCTGTCTTTTGGGCTTATGTTCAACTCCGCAAGGGTCTTTTTGTCTATGACCCCATTTTCTGTTAGACCGTGCCTTCTTTGGAAGTTCTTTACTGCCTTCAGTAGTGCATCGTCAAAGGTTTCAGAGAAAGCATATTCTTCCAAATCTCCCAAGAGGAAAAGTCTAAATCTTACTTCATCAATACAGGGACTCTTCTCTCCATAACGCAATGGCTTTGCAATCCTTATAGGTCTCCATTCAAAGACGGACAAGTCTTGATAAAATTTTACCTGATCTACAAGAAACCAGTATTCTGCACTTCCGGGAGCAAACTCGGAGAGGAAATCTCCAATTCTTCCATCTTTTATGAGGGTAGCAAGCTCCTGAAGGACTCTATCTGGTTTAGAGGGTAAACTCCATTCCTTGTATATGTCTAAAGGTCTTACCCTTCCATAATAGAGGTCATAAGCGAGCTTAATGAGCATATCTGTGGTGGCAAGCTCTGGGTCAACGCCTTCAGGAAATTTATAGCTTTCTGGGTCAAGCCCATGATGGACAGCAGAAGAAAGTATTTTTTTTAGGTTTTGTAGGTTTTCCGTGGGCTGACCTTCACAATACCATATGCAGTTGACCCCAAGAAGTCTATATAAATGGTAGACCTTCTGTGGGTTTGACAGTCTTAGCCAGATTTCCTTTGAGTTCTTTTCGTAGGCTATAGCAATATCTAAAAGTAAGAGAAGAATAAAAAACGGAAAAGCGACCGCCATAGGCGGTCAATATTATATCACATAGGCTTTCCTTCTATAACATCTCCGCCTTCACCTTTTTGAGCGGTCTGCTCTTGATACAAATAGCTTCCCAACTTGCCTGCAATCTCAAGCACACGCTCAGTAGCCCTTCTTACTTCCTGCACATCCTGAGAGCTACCAAAGACCCTTTTCGCCTCTTCTATAGCCTTTTCCGCCTCTGAAACCACATCCGCGGGCAATTTTTCCCTACTTTCCTTAAGAACCTTCTCAAGGTTGTAAACATGTTGGTCAAGCTGGTTTTTGGCTTCCACCAGCTCTTTCTTTTTCCTATCCTCTTCCTCATGAAGCTGTGCGTCCTTCACCATCCTCTCTATCTCTTCCTGTGTAAGACCCGAAGATGCCTGAACTCTTATTGACTGCTCTTTACCGGTGCCTAAGTCCTTTGCTGTCACATGCAGGATGCCGTCCACGTCTATGTCAAAGCACACCTCTATCTTTGGAACACCTCTGGGTGCTGGTGGTATGCCAGTTAGGTAGAATTTGCCTAAGGACTTGTTATCCCTTGCCATTGGCCGCTCACCTTGAAGCACATGGATTTCCACCTCTGTCTGGTAGTCGCTGGCAGTTGTAAAAGTTTCGCACTTTCTGTAGGGTATGGGTGTATTTCTGGGTATGAGGACCGTCATAACTCCACCGTAGGTTTCCACACCAAGAGATAGAGGGGTCACGTCCACGAGGAGGATTTCTTTTATTTCACCAGAGAGTACGCCTGCCTGTATGGCAGCACCCACTGCCACCACTTCATCGGGGTTTACTCCCTTATGAGGCTCTTTACCAAAGAAATCCTTTATCTTTTGCTGAACCAGAGGAATCCTCGTAGAACCTCCCACAAGTACCACATCGTCAATGTCCTGAGGTCTTAGTTTGGCATCCTCAAGGGCTTTTTTAACAATATCCATAGTCCTGTCTACAAGGTCTTTTATCATCTCCTCAAGTCTTGCTCTTGTGAGCTTTTTCTGTAGGTGCAGGGGCTGGTTGGTAGACGGGTCTATGGTTATGAAGGGTAGATTTATTTCTGTTTCTAACTTAAAGGAGAGCTCCTTCTTTGCCTGCTCGCTGGCTTCTTTTAGTCTCTGCAAGGCGGTCCTGTCCTTTCTTAGGTCTACACCCGTTTCTTTTTTAAACTCTTCTATGAGCCAATCCATTACCCTTTCGTCTATGTTTGCACCACCAAGATGCGTATCTCCTGCGGTAGCCTTGACTTCTATTACTCCTTCTCCACCCTCAAGAATGGAAACATCAAAGGTGCCACCACCAAAGTCGTAGACAAGGATTTTTACGTCGCTTTTCTTATCAAGACCGTAGGCAAGTGCTGCAGCAGTTGGCTCGTTTAGAATCCTAAGTACCTCAAGACCAGCTATCTTGCCCGCATCCTTTGTAGCTTGTCTTTGCCTTTCGTTAAAGTAGGCAGGGACTGTTATGACCGCCTTTGTTATCTTCTCTCCAAGGTATGCTTCCGCAGCCTCTTTTAATTTTTTGAGAACTTGAGCACCCACCTCTTCTGGACGGACTGTCCTACCTATGTTGGGTATATCAAAGCTGGCGTCTCCCTTATCATCAGCAGACACCTTGTAGGAAACACGTTTTGCCTCATCAAGCACCTCTTCGTATTTCCTACCTATGAACCTTTTAGACTCATATACGGTGTTTTCTGGGTCAAGTATGGCGCGCCTTTTTGCAGGCTCTCCCACAAGCACCTCTTTTTCCTTTGTCCAAGAGACTACAGAAGGAGTGAGCCTTGAACCCTCCTGATTGGCAATAACTACAGGTTCATCACCCACTATCACCGCCACCACAGAGTTTGTTGTCCCAAGGTCTATACCTATTATCTTCTCCGCCATAAAACACCTCCTTATCCAAAGTGTCATATCTAATATAAAACTTTAGCAGGGTCTTGTCAAGTTTTTTATGTGAGGTTTTTAGAAGTTGACCTAAGGTGAGGTTCTGAAGTAGAATCAGAAGACTACATCTTTGAGAAGCAAAAATGCTTGACCTTAGCCTAATTAGATATACTATGGAAGAAATAGCAAAGGAGATTTACAGCCATTTAGGGGCTGGCTTTGATGAAAGCATATATCAGAGTGCTATGGCTTATGAGCTGAGAACAAGAGGCTTCCGCTTCCAAAGGGAGGTAAACATTGAGATATTCTACAAGGAAATTCCATTAGGCTTTGACAGACCAGATTTTATCCTAAGACCTTGCCAATTGGAAAAACTCGTAATCGAAAGACCTATCATAATAGAATTGAAGGCAGTTGAAAGACTAAATGATAATCATAGAGCTCAGCTAAGAGCCTATCTTGTTTCCATAAAACACTCTTCTGATGAAGAGCTTAGAAGCTGTCAGTTAGGTTTACTCATAAACTTTCCTAAGAGGGGCGGAGATCCAGAAATAGAGCCTCTCGCCTTAGATACGTAAGCTACAAGCGAGCGTAAAGGAGGTCAAAGATTGTTTGGAAGAAGGTAGTTTATGCTTGAGATTATTATTTCCTCTTGCTCTTTTAGTTTTATGTTCCTTAGTTCGTAAAGGAATCTTACAACTTCTTGCCCCGTAAGCACCCTATCCTTGCTTGCAAATTTAGATTGTTTAAGACTTTCTTCCTCATAAGAATTAATAGGTTCAATCTTAAAAGCCCAAGGGTCATCCAAGTAATAGACTACAAAGAAAGGGACGTTTGAGTTATCCGCAAGTATAGAGATAGCCTCTACACTTTTATGTCTAAGATTTTACGAGCTACCAGTATATCTTTTATAGTATATTAGGGCGATAGGGGACCATGTGTCGTATTCAATCATTGGTAAAATCAATATCAACAGCGGGACAATTGAAACCCCATCTCTATGTCCTATGCTTAGCTTCTAATCACCACAGTCAGCCCTCTCTTATCTTATTCTACTGCAATCTCTACTGGACTTATGCATAGCTCTGCGTGCTCTTTTATAAGCTCCTTTATTCCTGCTTTAGTGGTTTTTATACATTCCTAATCCACATCCATTCCTATAAGGAACAACCATGGAGAAGAGCGGATATGGCGGAAGCACCACCTCCCACAAAAGGGACTAACACCACCTGCCCAGGGAAAACAAATTTATCCCTAAGTAGATAGAAGCCCTCCACAGATTGCCCCCAGTGATGATACCTTTTATAGTTGTTGTTTACACTGGTTTTGACCACAGCTCAAAAGCTTATATACTTATATTCCTGACTTTTTGTAAATATAAGCAAGGGCTTCCAAAAACTATTGCATTGGAGCTTCCAAATGTAAAGTGATTGCCCTCCGTGTGTTAAATACGCCATTGTCCAATGATAGGAAGGGTTTTAGAAAGTAGGGAAATAACCTTTGGCATATAGCTTTGACCTGTCATCAAAATGCATAGACCCTTCTATTTTAGAGCGTAAGCTGAAAGCTCTCCAAGAATCTCTTATAGATAGAGATACTTATTTGAGTATGGAGGGTCTGTAATTACAAGATCCACA
>JAXSOX010000003.1:0-30729 GCA_037926525.1 Aquificaceae bacterium
TGAGACCTCGCCCAGGTCATGCGGACTTGGCAGGTGGCATAAAGTATAACCAAAGAGACCTAAGGAACATCCTTGAAAGAGCATCCGCCAGAGAAACCGCCTCAAGGGTTGCGGTTGGAGCGGTTTGCAAAAGGTTTCTTGAAGAGTTTGGTATAAAAATAGGTAGCTATGTGCTCAGCATAGGAAAGGTTAAACCTCCCATAAAGGAGCAAGACCTTTGGAGAAGACATCAACTTGCAGAACTCTCCGAGGTGCGTTTTCCAGACCCTACAAAGGACGAGGAGTTTATAAGAGCAATAGATGAGGCAAAGGAAAAGGGAGAGAGCCTTGGTGGTGTTTTTGAAGTCTTTGCTTTGGGCGTTCCTCCCGGTCTTGGAAGTCATATTCAATGGGACAAGCGTATAGATGGCAGAATAGCTCAGGCTATGATGAGTGTGCAGGCAATAAAAGGTGTGGAGATTGGGCTCGGCTTTGAAAGCGGGGAGCGTTTTGGCTCTGAAGTTCATGACGAAATAGGTTGGTCGGAAGGGGAAGGGTATTTTAGATACAGCAACAACCTTGGTGGCACAGAGGGAGGCATAACCAACGGTATGCCTATTGTGGTTAGGTGTGTTATGAAACCCATACCAACTTTGACAAAGCCACTTAGAAGTGTGGATATAAACACCAAGGAAGGAGTAAAGGCTGGAAAGGAAAGAAGCGATGTGGTGGCGGTGCCTGCCGCATCTGTAGTAGGTGAAGCCATGCTTGCTATAGTGCTTGCAGACGCCCTACTTGAAAAACTGGGTGGAGACTTCATGGAGGAGATAAAGGAAAGGTTTGAAAGGTATATCCAACATGTTAAGAATTTTTGAAGAGGTTGGAAAAGCTACACTTCTTACCCTTTGGGGTCTGTATTACCTTTTTAGAAAACCTCCGAAGGCAAGACATTTTTTTAAACAGCTTGCCTATTTGGCATCAGAAACTATACCTGTGGTAGTTATAACCTCTATTTTTTCTGGTGGCGTCATAGCACTCCAGACCTATAGCACCTTTAGTCGCTTTAATGCGGAGTTTCTCATCGGTGCAGTAGTTGCCATATCCATGGGAAGGGAGCTTGGACCAGTGCTTGCCTCCCTCATGGTGGTGGCAAGGGTAGGCTCTGCAATGACCGCTCAAATAGGCACAATGAGGATAACAGAGCAGATAGACGCCCTTGAGGTAATGGGAATAAACCCAAAGAGCTATCTTGTGTCTCCAAGGTTATTTGCAGGCATTGTGGGTGTCCCTATGCTTGTGGTAATTGCGGACATATCTGGCATATTTGGTGGCTGGTTTGTGGCGGTAAAACTCTTTGGAGTAAACGAATACCTCTTCTGGGAGAAAATGAAAGACTTGGTAGAGCTATATGACTTCATCGGCGGTCTATACAAGGCGGTCTTTTTTGGCTTTATTATCTCTGCGGTTAGCTGTTATTTTGGATACTACACAAAGGGTGGAACAGAAGGCGTGGGAAGGGCTACTACCAATAGTGTGGTAACCTCATCTATGCTTATCCTAATATCCGACTACTTCTTGACTGCCATAATATTTTGAACTTGCACTTCGCCTTTACTTTGGATGCGCAGTCCGGTGTATAATTAATTAGGCAAGCTATGAAAAAGAGCTACCATAAACTGCTTTTTATACTTGCTTTTGCCTTCTCTGTAAGTTGCAAAGGCTTACCCTTCACAAACCCCTGCTATGAAGAAAAATTCTTAGAGGACGTAAGAGCTCAGACCGCCTTTTATGTATGGTCTCAACAAAATCCCATGGAAGCACTCCTCTTAGGTTTAGGCGTAGGCTTTTCTCTTATCACTGGTGAAACTCAAGAAGTGGAGAGCGCTTTAATGAACAAGATAGAACCTATTATGAGGGAGCTTAAGCTCATAGAAAAAGGTAAAGCTCGTAAGACAGAAGAGGGAGTCTTTAAGTGTAGCGTGCTTTTTGAATACAAGGGCAATAGGTTTTTAGTTAACTATGACCTAAGACAGATGCATTCAGGCAAAGAGGGAGACCTATACAGAATAGAGAATTTTGAAATCTCTCCAGTGGAACGTTAAAAAATGGAAAACCTTCAAAGATGGAAGGAGAAGATAGAAGGGAGGCTTAGAGACCTTCTAAGACCCTTTGAGCCACAGCTCCTTTATCAAGCTATGTCCTATTACCTTTTTCAGGAAGGCAAACGCATAAGACCTCTCTTTTTGTGTGCGGTATGCAACGCCCTTGGTGGTGATATAGAGGATGCCATTACTGTAGGTTGTGCAGTGGAGATGGTGCATAACTACTCTTTGATTCATGACGACCTTCCTGCACTTGATAACGACAGCGTAAGGAGAGGAAAACCCACATGCCACTTAGTTTTTGGTGAAGACCTTGCCATACTGGCGGGTGATGCCTTGCTTACTTATGCCTTTGAAGTGCTCTCTACAAGAGAAAACTTTAGAAGCTTACAAGACAGAGAGCTTTTATTACTCATCAGAGAACTTGCTTTTGATTCTGGATTTAATGGTATGGTGGGTGGACAGGTTATGGATATAAGAAAGCTCTCCTCTCAAGAAGAGATAAGCCTCAAGAAAACCGCAAGGCTTTTCTCCTTTTGTTTCAAAGCTGGTGGCATAGTAGCCAAAAGGTCAGACCTTTTTGAAAATCTTGAAATTTTGGGTCTAAAGGTAGGTTTGCTCTTTCAGATGGTGGATGACCTAAAGGACAAGGATGGCTTTTATCTTTTGTATGGCGAGGCTCTATTGGAAAAGATACAGGAGCTTGAAAGAGAGTGTATAACTTTGGCTGAGGATATTGGCATAAAGACCGAGGAGGTTTTGAAACTTTTAGAGATTGTAGTTGGCGGAGGGGGAGGGATTCGAACCCCCGGTGGGCTGTGAACCCACTGGTGATTTCAAATCACCCGCCTTCGTCCACTCGGCCACCCCTCCTAAGCAGAATTATATATTATAGCTTTATCTTCCCTTCCTTCAACTCCCTCCTTAGCTGTCTCTCAAGGTCTCTTTGACGGAGCTCTTCCCTTCTATCGTGAGCCTTCTTACCACGAGCGAGAGCTATCTCCACCTTCACTTTTCCATTTTTGAAGTATACTCTCAGAGGTATAAGGGTATAGCCTTTTTCCTTCACCTTTCCCATAAGCCTAAGTATTTCCCTTTTATGAAGCAGGAGCTTTCTGGTTCTGAGTGGGTCTGGAGGTTTTATGGTTGCATAGCGATAAGGTGCAATATACAGGTTATAAAGCCAAGCCTCTCCATCTTGAATCCTCACGAAACTGTCTTTAAAAGAAACTGTTTGTCTGTTTCTGAGGGCTTTTACTTCAGGTCCCTCAAGGACTATTCCAGCTTCATAGGTCTCCAGTATCTCGTATTCCGCCTTTGCTTCCTTGTTGTAGGCTACGGTAAGCTCTCCAGTTTGCTTTGCCATTCTATTAGTTTAGCATAGCTAATATCTGATGCCTCAATATATGCGCTGGCTTGTAATCTGGAGCTACCCTTATGGCATTCTCCACTTCTATTAGTGCATCCTTATACATTCCCTTCATAAGATATATCCTTGCCAAGTTCATGTGAGGATATTGCCTTGGTTCGTATCTTGGTGCAGTTATTGCCCTTTTGAGCCATGGAATAGCCTCGTCAAGCTTCCCCATAGCCATAAGATATGAACCTATATCGTTATATGGATTTCCAAAATCTGGGTCTATTTCTATAGCCTTAAGACAGAGCTCTATTGCAGTTTCAAGCTCACCAAGCATGCTATACGCCCAGCCCATGTAAGTATACGCTTCCGCAGTAGGTTGAATTTCTATGGACTGTTTGTAAAGTTCTATAGCTTGCTGTATATTTCCAGCCATATGCTCCTGAAGAGCCTTTTCCAAAAGCTCTTTTGCGTCCTTGCTTATATCCCTCATAGTAAGTTTAAATATATCCCTATCACAAAAGTTGACAATAAGAGACTAAAATATGCACTTACAATAGGTTGTGCTTTTTCAAAGCCCTTGCAACTTCTTCATCTAACCGTAGGAAAATTTACCATAATACACCATCCATTTGATAATACTCTATTCCCACTCTTTCTCTCTCAAGGAGCTTTGAAGGCTTTTGGGAATGTCCACTCTTATACCAAAAAGTAGTTTTAACTGAAGTGCGTTAAGCACCGCCTGAGCTTTTACCGTATTGTTAAAAAATACGTATGTGTCCTTGTTCCCTAATTTTTTGATTTTTTCCTTTATTTTTTTGAGCTCTTCAAGGGAATAAAGGTAGTCGTAAGGCTTTTCAGGGTCTCTACCATGAATCCTCACGTAGTTTATCCCACCTACCCCAACCCACGGACCTACAAGAAAGCCACCTCCCTTCGGTGCATCAGTGTTGACGAGAGAAAAGCCGAGTTCTTCAAGGAAACTATAAAAATCTGACTTTTTGAAGCTTTTGTTTCTTATCTCAACAACCTTTTGCAAACCTCTGAAATCCTCTGAGAGTCTTTTTATATGCTGAAGGTTTTCTTCTCTGTAGCCAAAGCTTTCAGGAAATTGGAAAAGAATTGCAATAAAGCGATCTTCTTCAATGACAGGTTCTATGGCGTGTAGAAACTTCTTAACGTCTTCTTGGAGATAGTTTCTATCATGGGTAAAGACTCTATGAGCTTTGAAAGCAAACCTCAAACTTGAAGTTCTGGAAAGCATGCTCTTTACCGCTCCTCTGTTGGGAAAGTTATAAAAGGACGAGTTTATCTCCACCACCTCAAAGTATTTAGAATAGAACCTTATGTAATCCTCCCTTTTTAAAAGGGGAGGGTAAAACCCTCCCACCCAGTCTTTGTAGAAAAACCCGCTACAGCCTATGTATACCCTCAAGGAATAAACTTGGATTTGAAATCTTTGAGGGCTTGGTCTATCTTTGCTTTTAGCTGGTCATCAAGGGCTTTCTTCTCCCTTATCTCTTTTAGCAGGTCTGGTCTTTCCTTGTCAAGATAGGCATATAGCTCCTTTTCAAACTTTCTTACAGATTCCACAGGCAGGTCATCAAGGTATCCATTCGTTCCTGCGTATATGGCTATTATCTGCTTCTCAACAGGAATAGGGTTATAGGGTTCTTGCTTTAGAAGCTCCACGAGCCTAAGACCTCTATTTATAGTTTGCTGTGTAGCCTTGTCAAGCTCCGAAGCAAACTGCACAAAAGCCTCCAACTCCCTAAACTGTGCGAGCTCAAGTCTTAGAGTTCCAGCTACCTGTTTCATAGCCTTTATCTGTGCCGCACCACCAACCCTTGAAACAGAAAGACCCACGTTTATAGCTGGTCTAATGCCTTTGTTAAAGAGGTCTGGTTCAAGGTATATCTGCCCGTCAGTTATAGATATAACATTTGTGGGAATATAGGCAGCTACGTCTCCAGCCTTTGTTTCTATTATGGGTAAGGCGGTAAGAGAACCTGCACCTAATTCGTCATTTAGCTTCGCTGCACGCTCCAAAAGTCTTGAGTGTAGATAAAAGACATCTCCAGGATACGCTTCTCTACCAGGAGGTCTTCTCATAAGAAGGGAAAGCTGTCTGTAGGCTTCCGCATGCTTTGAAAGGTCGTCATAGATGATAAGGGCATGCTTTCCGTTGTCCCTGAAGTATTCTCCTATGGTGCATCCCACAAAGGGAGCAAGATATTGCAGAGATGCTGGGTCTGTAGCGGATGCCACTACTACGCAAGTGTATTCCATAGCACCACTTCTTTCAAGAAGTTCTATAATCCTTGCGGTAGTTGACCTCTTTTGACCTATAGCAACGTATATACAATAAACGTCTGTATCCTTCTGGTTTAGTATGGTGTCTATGCATATGGTGGTTTTTCCAGTAGACCTGTCTCCAATAATTAACTCCCTTTGACCTCTTCCTATAGGTATCATAGCATCTATAGCTTTTATGCCCGTCTGGAGTGGCTCATGGACCGACTTTCTCTTTACAACCCCTGGTGCTATCTTCTCCACTGGAGACCTGTATTCATACTTTATAGGTCCCTTTCCGTCAAGAGGGTTACCCAAGGGGTCTATAACCCTTCCTATGAGCCCCTCACCCACAGGAGCGTCCAAGATTCTTCCCGTTCTCCTAACTATTGAGCCTTCCCTTATACCGCTCTCGCTACCAAGCACTATAATACCCACGTTGTCCTCTTCAAGGTTAAAGGCAAGTCCCATGGTTCCGCCTTCAAACTCCACAAGCTCGTTCGCCATCACATTATCAAGCCCGTAAGCCCTTGCCACACCATCACCCACATAGTAGACCACACCTACCTCTTCCATCTTTGCGGACGCTTCAAATCCCTTTATCTGCTCTCTCAATAACTGAAGAGCTTCCTCATAGGTTATAGTTGCCATAACAAACCTCCTTAGGGTTTTGGAAGTATTTTACTACAAAACTCACAGAAAAACCTACTCTTGGCATCCACATCCTGCAGACTGTTGGAGAAGTTCATAACGCATTTTTTATTTTTACAGTGCATCAGTCCAAAAGTATGACCCAGTTCGTGGTTAACCTCCTTGAAGACCCTTTCAAAGAAAAGCCTTTCATCTTCATTCTTTAATCTGTATGTGCTTACCACCGCATACCTTCCACCAAGTTGGGCAAGCCCAAATATGAAGTTTAGTCCCTCTTCGTAAAGGTCAAAGGGTAAGAGTGCCAAAAACTTTAGCATATCAGGATAGTAAACCTTTGATAGAACCTCTAAAAGCGTATCACCCTTATACTGCCCTCTTTGTGGGTTATAGCCAAGTCTTGGTGGAAGTGTAATATGCGAGAACCTTACACCAAAACCAAACACCTCACGTATGTTCTTTGCAGTGGCAAGTATGAGCCTCTTTTCCACACCAAAACCAGCGAGATATATAAACTTACCTTCTTGCATTTCTGAATTCCCTCACTCTCCTGTTATGTTCTTGATAGGTTTTGCTAAAGTAGTGCCCGCCTGAGCCATCCGCAACAAAGTACAGATAATCAACCTCTGCAGGTTCAAGAACAGCCCTTAGGGACTCAAGCCCAGGGTTGCATATGGGAGATGGTGGAAGACCAAAGTAAACATAGGTGTTGTAGGGATCTTCAAGCCTAAGATGGTTCAGTGTCAAACGCCCATCCCATAAGTTTTTTCTTTTCAATGCATATATGACGGTGGGGTCTATCTGCAGTTTCATACCCCTTTTTAGTCTGTTGCGTATAACTGCGGATACAAGGGGTCTTTCTTCTGACTTTGCGGTCTCCTTTTCTATCATGGACGCTATGGTGACCCACTCTTCAAGGGAAAGTTCCTTAAGGTTCTTCCTAAGTTCTTCGGTTTTTCTTAAGAAGTTTTTGTGCATTACATCAATAACCCTTAGAGGATGTGTATTCTTTGAGAAAAAGTAGGTATCTGGAAAGAGGAAACCTTCCATACTGCTTACTTTGAGCCCATATCTCTTAATGGTTTCTTCAGAAAGCGCATATTTTAGAAAGTCTTCTGCGGAGCATATGCGATTCTCCTCCAAAATCCTCGCTATATCATAAAGGTCTGCACCTTCTGGGATAGTTATTCTGTAGACCTTTTTGAGACCTTTACTGAGCTTTTCGTATATGTCCCATGGAAATACAAGCCCGCCAAACTCGTATTCTCCAGCCTCAAGTTTTCTCTTGTATACCGCATGAATAAGTATAAAACTCATAGGGTTTCTCAGAAGTCCTTCCCTGTATAGCTGGAGGGCTATATCCTTTGTTGGAGTCCCGTAGGCTATTTCTACAGTTTTTTCCTCAGTTTTTACAGGCAAGAAGGAGTAAAAAATAAAAAGAGCTAAGATAAAGAACGGGAGAAAAAACTTCAGGTATCTCATAGGTTCTCTATATATTCCAAAAGTATAAGGTAGGCGGATAAACTATCTTTTAGCTTTTCTCTTTTTTTGGGGTTTACATCCTGCATCAGTCTATAGGCTTCCTCTGTGGTGTATCTCTCATCCCAAAGTAGTACCTCCACATCCTCGGACAAGAAATTTTTGAGCTTTTCTGAGAAATCCTTTACCTCCCTTACTCTTTGTCCCTCCCTTCCTCTTGGTGTGAGGGGGAGCCCTATAAGAATAATATGTGCACCGAATTCCTTTACTTTATCCGCTATTGTCCGAAGGGTTTTCTCACCCCTGTTTTCAATACCTTCCAGCGGTAAAGCTATACCAAGCCTTGTGTCTCCAAGGGCTAACCCTATGCGTTTACTACCATAGTCTATGGCAAGGACCTTCAACCTGTCCTTATACCCACCACCCTGTATAGGGGGCAGAAGCCTATGGCAGAAGTCCCTATGAACACTATGCCTATTATACCCAATATCCACCAGGCACCGCCCTTGGTGAAGGCAAGGTAAAGAAAAACAAGTCCCAGCACTATCCTTATAGCCCTGTCCCATGTTGCCATGTTTTTTTCCATGGTTTGCACCTCCTTGTGTAGTAATTTTAACATAATAGACCATGAAGGGTTTTGTGGCAATGCTTACTGACTTTGGATTGAGGGATGGCTTTGTGGGTGCTATGAAGGGTGTAATACTTAGCATTAATCCTGAGGTTCAGGTCGTTGACATAAGCCATGAAGTAGAACCCTTTAATATACTTCATGGAGCACTGCTTCTAAAAGCTCATTTCTCCTACTTTCCTAAGGGTACCATATTTCTATGCGTTGTGGATCCGGGGGTTGGTTCAGAAAGGCTTCCCGTGGTGGTCTCATGTGGAGGCTACACATTTGTGGGACCTTACAATGGACTTTTTGACCTTGTCCTCAGAAATATAGAAAAAGCTCCGAGAGCTTATAGGATAGAAAAATTTACACTTCCAAGGATAAACGAGACCTTTCATGGCAGAGACGTGTTTGCACCAGTGGCTGGGTGGCTAAGCAGAGGTTTAGAGCCTCAGGAGGTGGGAAGTCCGATAGACTATCAGTTTAAACTATCCTGGGAAGACCCAGAGGATAGAGGGGACGCAGTGGTAGGAAAAATAGTTTACTTTGATCACTTTGGCAACGGTATAACCAACGTACCCTGTGGCAGATATGCGGAAGGATATTTCAGAGGAGAAAAGCTAAGGGTTGTTTCCTACTTCCTTGAGGCAGAAAGGTGCAAGCCTGCCTTTGTGTGTGGCAGTTTTGGTTTTATGGAGGTATTCCTGCCAATGGAAAACCTCAAAGAAAGGCTTGGGGTCAGGCTCGGAGAGGGGGTGATCTTGAAAAAACTACTCACATAACCGATAATATACTCATGATTGATAGGGTAGACATACAGAGGATAATTGGGTATATAGCGGAGCTTGAGGAAAGGAAGAGGAAGCAAGTTCAGGAGAAGGAAGAAAGTCAGGGTGTTAGTGTTGAACTATCCCAGAGGCTTCAGAAGGGCGGGGTTGTAAACTACGAAGACATTAGCAAAAAGGTGGAAAGCATAAGGTCTCAAATGCAGAAAAACGCCTATGAGGTCTCTCCAGAGAGAATACTGCAAGGTCTTGAGAAGTTCCTTTCCTCTAAATAGCCCTCAGTAATTCTTGAGTGTAGGAGTGTTTTGGGTTGTCAAAGATACTCCACACATCTCCTTCCTCTACCATCATGCCATCTTTTAAAACTATAACCCTATCTGCCACCTCCGCCACAACGCCAAAGTCATGAGTAACAAGAATAACGCTTCTGTTCTCCTCCTTCATAGCTCTGAAGAGTTTAAGTATCCTACTCTGAATGGAAACATCTAAGGCAGTGGTGGGCTCATCCGCAAGCACAAGCTGTGGGTTGCACACTGTGGCTATGGCAATGCAGACTCTCTGCTTTAAGCCACCAGAAAGATGATGGGGATAGCTGTTGTATATCCTATCTACTTCCTTAATGCCTGCCTTTTGGAGTGCTTGGAGAGCCTTTTCTTTTGCATCCTCTTTCCCAAAGTGTGCCATATAGGCTTCTTCTACTTGAGTGCCTACTCTATAAAGAGGGTCAAGATATACGGAGGGTTCCTGGAAAACTATGGATATATGCCTTCCTCTTATGTTTCTGTATTCCTTTTCTGAAAGACTGACTAATTCTTGCTCTTTGAACCTTATAGACCCTTCAAGTTTGGCATTTTCTGGCAATAGTCCGATTATGGAGTAAAGAATGGAAGTCTTCCCAGAACCCGACTCACCTACTATGCAAAGCACCTCTCCCTCTTTTAGGTCAAAACTTATGTTCCTCAGGACATGCTTATCGCTATAGTATAGGTTTAGGTTCCTTACCTCAAGAAGCATTGAGTAGCCTTTTGAATACTGGTTTCATCCTATCATACAGCTCATAAAGGTCTTGAGATATAACCTTAGTATCCGCAAGGGTTTGCATAAAGTTGGTGTCTCCAAACCATCTTGGGACTAGATGGAGGTGTATGTGGCTTTCCAATCCAGCACCCGCAGCCCTGCCAAGGTTGTAGCCTACGTTTATGCCGTGAGACTTCATAACTTCCCTTATAAGCTGTATACAAACTCCTGTTAGCTTGTGTATTTCAAGTGCGGTCTCTTGGTCAAGAAGCAGATAATCCCCTATGTGGTCTATGGGTGCCACCATTAGATGTCCAGGGTTGTAGGGAAACTTGTTAAATATTACAAAAGCCCTTTTACCACGGTGCAGAACAAGGTAGTCTCTGAGCTTCTCCTCTGGTTGAGATACCGCTTCACAAAGAAAGCATCCCTCTTGCTCGTCCACCTTTTCCACATATTGGCTTCTCCAGGGTGCCCAAAGGAGCTTCATAGTCTCAAAAGCCTCCTTATTGCCCTTTCTACTTCCTCCTCCTCGGGGATGTAGTCATGCCTTTCCAACTCCATAGTATCCCTGAAATATAATACCGTGGGAAAGTCAAAGACACCAAGGTCCTCTGCACTCGTGTGCTTGCTCACATCCAGCCAGTAAAAGTTTATCTTATCCCCATAAAGCCTTTGAAACCTTATAAGCCTCTCGTAAAAGGTTTGGTTTTTGGGATTGTCTGGCATGGTAAGTAGCACCACCGCAGGCTTTTCCCCCGCCATTGCCTTTTCGTAAAAGTCTTTGTCTGTCAACTCCTCAAAGCCCTCAAACATGTTAACCTCCTGACAGGTTTTATTATAGAGCATTCCGCCTTTTCTAAGTGCTAATATTATTTCCTATGAGGCTCACAGACTTTCTTAAGGAAAGGAACATATCCGTGGGTGACAACTTTCGCCTTCTACTGGATACCCTAGGGCTCAGCGGGGAAGAATACATAAGGGCAAAGGAGCAGGAGATTGGGGAGCCCGCCAAGATGTCCAAGTCAAAGGGCAATACCGTTGACCCAGAGGAAGCCATAAGGAAATACGGAGCGGACACGGTAAGGCTCTACATACTCTTTGCCGGACCTGTGGAAAAGGACTTTGAGTGGACGGAAGAAGGTGTGCAGGGAGCCTACAGGTTTCTCAGAAGGCTATGGAGCCTTTTCCATCAGCACTTGGAAAGCCTAAGGTTGGTAAAGTATAGCGGAGAGGACTTTACATCCCTTGCGGGAAAACCAAAGGAGATAAGACACAAAACCCATCAGACCCTCAAAAAATACCTCTCCAGCATGGAAGACCTCTCTTTTAACACAGCCATAGCCAGCATAATGGAGCTTCTGAATGCCCTTCAGGACTTCCAGCCATCCCAGGAAGTGGACTACAAGGTGCTAAGGGAATCTCTTGAAACCCTTCTCTTCATGCTCTATCCCATAACTCCTCACATATGCGAAGAGCTTTGGCACAAACTGGGACATGAGAGGCTCATGGTCTTCTATCCCTTCCCGGAGCCCGATGAGAAAGCCCTTGCCCTTGAGGAGGTAGAAATCCCAGTGCAGGTGAACGGAAAACTCAGGACCCTCTTAAGGGTTCCGGTGGATGCGGAAGAGGAGCTTGTGAAGGAAATGGCTCTCAAAGACCCAAAGGTGAGCCAATGGCTGGATGGCAAGCAGGTAAAAAAGGTTATATACATAAGGAACAAACTCCTCAATCTGGTGGTGTAGGATGGAAAACTTGATAAACCTGCTTCTGTTTTTAGGAAAGCTCCTGCTTTTGATGGTTCTTGTAGGACTACCACTCCTTTTGATAATAGTCTTCATAGCGGATAGGGTATACAGAAAGGTGGGTCCGAGATACGAAGAGCTAAGAGATAGAAGGATAAGAGAGCTGGAGGAGGAAGAAAAGAAGAGCGAGGATAAGAAAGGGAAGAAAAAGACATGATTTTTATCATACAAATTCCCCTTGACAGCCTTTAAGCTCATGCTAATTTTTTGATAACCCATTCATAAGGAGGTTAAGGCATGCCGATGGAAGTTTTGCCAGGACCCGCTGGTTATATACCAACCCCAGCAGCCTTTGAAGGTGTTGAACTTCCTCCACCGGGAAAAGCATTGCTTTATGGGAAGATAGTGGACGAAGAGACCGCAATGAGAGAGGCTGCAAAAGCCATGCTTACCAGAAGAAACCCTACCATATTCCCAGGACCGCTGGTTCTTTGGGGATGGAACGCAGGAGCAATGGAAAAGGCAAAGGCGGTTCTTGAACTTGCCATGGAAATACCCAATTGTAGGATAATACCCATGCCCGACTACAGGCCCAAGTATCCCAAAATAGACCCAGAAGCAGAGATAAACCCAAACCACCCCAACCTTACCATACTTCACAATAAGATAGAAGCCTGTATCTTTGTAGGTGTGCATTGCCACTATGCGAACCTATCTCTTAGAATGATAAGGGCTGGAACCAACTGCTTTACTATAGCCCTTTGTGCAGAAATGGGCCACGAGGATGCTATGGTCTCCCTAAGAGACCAGCATGCGGAAGAAATAAGACGTTTCAGGGATGTGCTTGTTCAGGTTAGAGAAGAGCTTGGTATAAAGTGGGAGCCAAAACTTCCACCAGAGAACCCATCCCTTCCAAAAGAAGAGTATCAGACCCTTTCTGTTTTGGACTATGGAGAGTATTCTTATCTTTTAATCCCCAGAAGGGGAGAACACGTGACCGAAAGCGAATAAAAACGGAGGTAGTGTCATGCCAGAGCAAAGAGTTGTAGATGCGGATTACCTTCTTTTAGAGGCACCGAGGGAGAGAAAGTTTATCACCGGTGCCCAAGCTATGGCGGAGGCTGTCAAGCGTGCCAACGTGGACATAGCAATAGCATACCCTATAACACCCCAATCTGAGGTTATGCACCTTGTGGGTGACCTATGGGCTCAGGGCTATCTCAAGGACTACTACAGGGCGGAAGAGGAATACGGTGCTATGTCCGCTATAGCTGGAGCGGTCAGAGGAGGTGCAAGGGCTTTTTCCGCTACTTCTGGACCAGGTCTCCTTAGGGGTTTGGAAGCCATAGCCTCTTGGCCAGGGCATAGAATACCTGCGGTTCTTGGGGTTCTCACAAGGGTTGTGAACGCACCCCTTTCCATACAGCCTGACAATGTGGAGATAGCTTACCTGCTTCACTCTGGAGTGGTGGTATTGCATGCAGAAAACCAGCAAGATGTTTTTGACTTTACGCTTGCGAGCTTTGTTATATCTGAAAAAGTAGACGTTTATATACCCATAGCGGTTTGCACCGAGGGCTTTTTTGTAACACACGCCAAGGGCTATGTCCACATGACTCCAGAAGACATGAAACTGCCACCAAGAGACCCCTACAAAGCACCCGTGCCACCCACAGACTGCGAAATACCCCCTGCAAGGATACAGAGGGATGCACCAGTTCAAAAATCTAACTTTATGAGCTACCTTATACACGCGGTATGGCAACAAGAAGTTTGGGCTTCTAACATAAGGGCAATGAAATACATCTACAAATACCTTGGTGGTCCTATAGAAGTGGTAAACCCAGACGCAGAAGTCTTTATAGTTGCCTCTGGATGTGCCGCAGCACAGGGAAGAGAGGCGGTGCGTTATGCACAGCTTGAGGGTCTAAATGTAGGGCTTGTAAAGGTAAAGTCCATAAGACCTTTCCCAGAAAAGGAGATAAGACAAGTTCTTTCAAAGGCTAAGGCGGTTATAGTGCCTGAGCACAACATAGTGGGATGGCTTGCAAAAGAGGTAAAGGCGGTCATACCTAACAACGACATAGTTATAGGCGGTCCAAGAGTCTACGGCGGTATGACGCTACCGGTAGAGCTTATCATGGAAAAGGTATACGATGCCTTTGGCATAAAGAAAGCAAAGAAAGTTGTTGTATAAAAAAACTTAAGGAGGTATAGATATGGGTTTGGAATATGTGAGAATATCACCAGGCTTTGAAAAATATATGCCCAAGGACTATGTAGACCTGGTCCAATATGGGCAGTTTGGCAGAGAGGTAGATGTGCAACAGCTTGGACAGTTCAAGGAGCTTGTGGAAGAGCACCCCATGTGCGCAGGGTGCTTTATGGCATATTTCATAAGGATATTCTACGCAGCTCTTCCAAAGCCAGAAGACACCATTGTTATAGGCACCGCAGGTTGTGCAAGACTTGCCCTCTCTCAGGCAGCCGTTCCCTTCATATACGGAAACTATGGAGACACTAACGCAGTTGCTTCCGGTCTAAAGAGAGCCCTCAGCATAAGGTTTCCCGATAAGGTAAAGGATGTGGTAGTTATAGCAGGAGATGGTGGTCTTATAGACATAGGCTTTGGAATGACCATGCACTCCTGGTTCAGAAGAGAAAAGTTCACCACCATCATGGTGGACAATGAAGTTTATGGAAACACTGGTGGTCAAGAGAGTGGTATGTCTCCAAAGGGTGTTCAGCTAAAGATGGCTCCCAAGGGCAAGCAATTTGACAAGATAAACGCAGTGGAGCTTGCCAAGACCGCAGGCTGTGTATATGTGGCAAAGCTTGCACCCACCAACCCCAAGAGAATAGCAAAGACGGTGCGTAGAGCAATACTTGCTGCAAGACACTTTGGACCCACCTTTATACATGCCTACACTTCTTGCAACATAGAATACTCCATACCCACAGAAAAGGTTCTTGAGGATGCCAGAAAGAGAGAAAAGCAAGACTTCGCCTTCTATGAGTGGATGACCGACGAGGTAAGGGAGTTCTTTGAAGAAATAGAGAGGAAACCAGAGGAGGTAAAGGCATGAAAAGGTATAACATACGCATAGCTGGTGTTGGTGGGCAGGGGGTGGTCACCTCCGCCCATATTCTTGGTAATGCCATGTCCGCCGCAGGCAAGTATGCCACCCTTGTTCCCTTCTTCGGTTCAGAAAAGAGGATGGCACCCGTTGAAGCCTACGTTAGGGTCTCAGACCAGCCCATATACGAAGTGGGAGAAGTGGTGTATCCCAACGTCATAATGATTTACCATCCTCAGGTTATAACTCATGGAAAGTCTTATACCATGCCCTTCTACTCAGGTTTGAAGGAAAACGGTATTGTGATAATAAACACGGATGTGGACATAATCCCAGAAGAGGACTGGAATATACTAAGGGAGCTAAATACACGAGTCTATATGTTCCCCGCTACAAAATTAGCCCTTGATATAGCTGGGACTGAGCTTGCCACCAACATGGCGATGGTGGGTCTCTTCTTTGGTATAACTAGGCTCGTGGACTTTGAGCACATAGAGCAGGCGGTAAGAGAGAGATTTCTTGGAAACACCTTCGTAGCTTCCGGTGGAACAACAGCCCTTGACAGTGCTATAGAGAAGAAGTTCAAAAAGAAGATGGAGCTCCTTGAGAAAAACATGCAGGTTATAAGAGAAGCCTTTAAGATAGCGGAGGAAAGGGGCTGGGTAGAAGAAGGAGCTCTAACAAGTTAAAATTAATCAATACAAGGAGGCAAGGCAGGTATGTACTACGTGGCGGATGTAAAGGAAGCGGATTGTGCTAAGTATAACTGCAAGCAGTGTGTGCTTTTCTGTCCCGAGCCTAACACCCTTATGTATCACAACTCAAAGCATGTGGCATGGGTAAACTACTCCAGGTGCAAAGGCTGTGCCATATGCGTTTATGTATGCTCTGACCTTCTAAAGAGAAACTGTATAGAGATGGTAATGATGACTACTGGTAATTAAGGGGGTGAGGCATGAGCTTAGAAGAAAAGTTTAAACAATTGGCAGAGGAAGTAAGGAAGAGTATGGTAAATCCTGACATTGACATTGAGCTGTGCTTTCCCAATGAAGTAGACCAGGGGTGCGAAGTAAAAAGCTATCCCTACCTCAAGGTAAAGTATGTGGTAGAGGGACACGATGTTTATGAGAAGGAGATAGACATAGACCCCATGTATTGGGAAAAGGACATAAAAGACCTTGTGGGTCTTGTTACCTTTCAAATACAGCAGTTTATGGAGGAGATAGATTCTGTAGAATATGGTGGTGAATGATGTGCTTCCTGCCTTCGTGATAACGGGCTTTCTCGGAAGTGGTAAGACTACCCTATTGCTTAACACCGCAAGAGAGCATTTTTCTAACAAAAGGGTAGCGGTTATAGTTAACGAGCTTGGTGAGGTGGGCGTTGACGGAAAAGTGTTGAAAAATTCTTACTCAGAGGTGCTTGAGCTTCCAGAGGGTTGTATCTGTTGCTCTCTTCACTCGGAGTTTGAAAAGGCGATAGAGGAGATAAGAAATAAATATAACCCTGAGCTTTTGCTGGTAGAAACCTCTGGTGGTGCAGTACCCTTTCCTGTGGTAATAAGTCTTCAATCCCTTGGTTGCTCCGTAGATGGAGTTATATGCGTAGTAGACTGTGCTAACTTTGAAAGGTATAAGGAAGACAGCACTGCAAGGTATCAAATAGGTGGGTCTAATATAATAGTGCTCAACAAACTGGACTTGGTTGAAGAAGGTAAATTGGACGCTATAGAAAAGGAAGTAAGAGAACTATGGAACATATATAGACCCGTAAACTCCTTTACAGGTGAGCCCTTTTATACGAAGGTTAGAATATACAAAACCACATACTGTAAACTCCCTAAAGATGTATTCTCTGGAGCTTACACCATACCAGAGTTAAAGAACCTTCCTACAAACCACGAGCACAAGCATAACCACAAGGTTATAAACCTTATTGAACCCGTAGACTATGAAGAGCTTGAAAGGAAATTGAAAAACTTGCCGGAAAACGTAATAAGGGTGAAGGGCATAGTCAGGCTCAAACATTATCCCTTTCCCGTAGCCATAAACTATTCCTTTGGATACGTGGATAACCCAATAGAAATAAAAGACTACGACGGACCCTCTTTTCTTGTATTAATAGAAAACTAAGGAGGGCAATCTATGGGATTTGACCTTCTTTTGCAAAATATATTGAACCCTCCCGTTCTTATGTTTCTTCTTGGAATTGGTGCGGTGCTTCTTAAAACTGAACTTGAAATTCCACAACCTCTGCCAAAACTCTTTTCTCTCTATCTTCTTATAGCCATAGGTCTTCATGGTGGCTATGAGCTTTCCAAGAGCGGTATAACCCTTGAGGTTCTAAAGGTGCTCTTGCTTGCGATGTTTATGGCGGTTTTAGTGCCTATTTATGCCTTCTTTATTCTTAGGTTAAAGCTGGATGTATACAATGCGGTTGCCATATCCGCCACCTACGGCTCTATCAGCGCAGTAACCTTTATAACAGCTGGTTCTTTTCTAAACAGCCTTGGGGAGAGCTATGGTGGCTATATGGTAGCTGCTATGACCCTTATGGAGTCTCCCGCTATAGTTGTAGGACTTATACTTTTAACGCTCTTCGCTAAGAGGGAAAATAACTCAAAGGTAAACTGGGGAGAAGTTCTCAGAGAGGCTTTCCTTAACCCATCCGTTTATATACTAATGGGAACTCTTCTTATAGGTTTCTTAACGGGTGAAAAGGGTTGGAAGGCTATGGAACCACTCTTTGGAGTTTTGTTTAAGGGCATGCTTGCCTTTTTCCTACTTGATATGGGTATAGTAGCTGGTCGCAGGATAGGAGATATTAAAAAGGTTGGAGTGTTTCTTGTAGCCTTTGGAATTCTTGTGCCTGTGTTTAACGCTTTGGTGGGGATATTTTTAGCAAAGACCTTCGGCTTTACCAAGGGTGATGCCTTCATGTTTTCTGTATTATGTGCCAGTGCTTCTTATATAGCGGTTCCTGCTGCCATGAGGCTTTCTGTGCCAGAGGCAAATCCAAGCCTTTATGTAACCATGTCTTTGGCTATAACCTTTCCCTTCAACATAGCGATAGGTATACCACTATACTATTTTGTTATAAATCATCTATGGGGGTGAGAACATGAAACCCATGAAAAAGGTGGAGGTGGTAATTGACAGTGTATACCTAAGCAGGGTCCTTGACGTTTTGGAGAGGATCGGTGTTTCTGGTTACACGGTTATAAGGGATGCCTTGGGAAAGGGAGAAAGGGGCATAATGGCTGGGGATGAGCTTACAGATGTGTTTAAAAATAGCTATGTGTTTACGGTTTGTTCAGAAGAGATGGCTCACAGGATAGCGGAGGAGGTTAGACCTCTTCTTAAAAAGGCTGGGGGTATTTGTCTTATCTCCGACGTTCTGTGGCTTACTCATTGATATAAGGAAAACTTATAGCTTTTATCATAAATATTAATAGCACGAGATGTACGCGAGGCATATAATATGGTGAAAATCTTAATATAGGAGGTGTCTAAGATGGCAACAATAACACCCGATAAGACCCTTGATGCGTCAGGTCTTAACTGTCCTCTCCCTGTCCTAAAAACAAAAAAGGCTCTTGAAGAACTTCAATCTGGGCAGATCCTTGAAGTCATAACCACAGACCCGGGTGCAAAGGCGGACATACCAGCCTTTTGCAATAGAACTGGACATCAGCTCCTTGAAACGGTAGAAGAAGGAGGAAAGATTATCTTCTACATAAAGAAAAAATGAGGAGGGAATTTTATGGCTACAGAAAGACTTGCCATAATAGCCACTAAGGGTACGCTTGATATGGCGTACCCGCCTTTAATATTAGCTTCAACTGCTGCATCCTTAGGTGTAGAAACCGCCATATTTTTTACCTTTTACGGGCTTAACATTATCCACAAAAAGAAAATGCACGAGTTAAAAGTAGCACCCATAGGAAATCCTGCCATGCCTATGGCTTTCCCACCCTCCATGCAAAACACGGTAACCAACTTCATATCTTCCATATTCCCGGGACCTCCACAGATAATGGGTGTAATACCCGGCATGACAGACCTTATGACCTTTATGATGAAAAAGGCAATAAAGGAGCATGGAGTAGCGGATATACCAGAGCTTATTGAAGTTTGTAAGGAAGCGGATGTAAAGCTTATACCCTGTCAAATGACGATGGAACTCTTTGGCTACAGATACGAAGACCTCATAGATGGTCTTGAGCCACCTGCTGGTGCAGCCACCTTTATGAACTACGTGCTTGAGGCAGAAAAACCTATGATAATCTTCGTTTAAGGAGGATAGATATGGCTTACGAAAAGGTGCTATTCTACATCCTTACCGTGCCCTTCTTTGAGAGGGCAGAGCCAACCACAGGAGAGCTTATAAACCCACAAGCGGGTGCTCCCTTTTTCCTTGCTACTGCAGCTACCACCATGGACTACGAGGTGGAGATGGTTATAACCTCAGAGGCAGGCTTTCTACTTATGAGAGACAACGCCAAAAAGGTAAAGGTTAGACCAGGAGTGGAGCAAACGGTTTACGACTTTATAAAGATGGCTAAGGATGCAGGTGTCAAGATTTATCTTTGCGTGCCCTCACTTGACTTAACTGACGTATACAAGAAGGAAGATGTGAACCCCGAACTCTGCGATGGCATAATAGGCGGTGCTGCATTCCTTGATAAGTTGATGAGCGGTGAATATGCGGTGCTCACCCTTTAAGGTTTTCTTGGCTTTCCCCTTTTTTGAATATGCACCTATAAGTTTATCCTTATATACATATAAGCAAAACTTAATTGACTTTTGTCATGTGTATGATACTTTTATAGAAGTTAGAAATCCTAAGGAGGTTTACCATGGATGGGCACATTTACGGATATAACATACCCATATCGGAAAAAACTAAGGCAGTGCCTTGGGAAGAAAAGGTTCGTATAGTGGAGGAGATAAAGTCGGACTTTCGTTTTAAGGAATACATCTTTGGCTGTCTAAACTGTGGCGTTTGCACCGCATCCTGTCCTTCCAACAGGTTCTTTGACTACTCTCCAAGGGAGATAGTGCAAAGGTTCTTGGAAGAGGACGTGGAAGTGCTATATGACATGATGCATGAATACATATGGGCATGCTCTCAGTGCTTTACCTGTTGGATAAGGTGTCCCTTTGTGAATAACCCTGGTGGTCTTGTTGCCATAATGAGAGAGGTGGCGGTGCGTAATGCCTTTGAAGCTACAAAGGACCTTCTAAAGCCTTATGGAAGGGTTCTCCTCAAGGTTATGACTACAGGAAACCAGCTCTCTGCGGACATGCTCCAGCCGGACTTCTTCCCAGACTGGGGTCCTAAGATGGCGGACAACATGGAAAACCTAAGGGCAAAGAGGCTTGCCATACCCTTTGACGTGGGTAAGTCTGTCAAGACCGCATGGGAGGTGTCTTTGGAGACCGCTATAGAAATGTACACTATATGGAGAGAGACGGGCATTTTTGAAATGCTTGAAAAACTTGACCCAAACCTCTACAACGTTATCATGGACATAGTAGAAGAAAACGAAGAGAGGTATGCGGAGCTTTATGAAGAGGAAGAGTAAGCTAACAAATGGGGTTAATGCCCCAAAAAAACCTAAGGAGGTGTAATCATGGCAAAGCATGGTTTTGGACATAACAGCCCAGGAGGTCTTTTGAGGTATCCAGAAAAGCCTCCTTTCCCCCTCAAAGAATACAGCTCCCACTATGACCACATCTTTGAGATGATGGAAGAGCTCGAAGCTAAGGGCGAAATACTCATATACAGGATTACAGAAGAGCACCAGCCTGTGGAAGTCTTCACCAGAACTGGAAGGATAAAGCTCATACCCACCAACAAGCTTTGGCACCACAAGTCCTGTGGTCAGTGTGGAAACATCCCTGGATATCCTGCCTCTATTTTTTGGTTTATGAACAAGTTTGGTCTTGACTACCTTAATGAGCCACACCAAACCTCTTGCACCGCATGGAACTATCACGGTTCTGGTACCTCCAACCCTGTAGCCTTGGCGGCGGTATGGCTCAGAAACATGCACCAAGCTTGGAAGACAGGCTACTATCCTCTTATTCACTGTGGAACATCCTTTGGTTCATACAAGGAAACAAGGGAACAGCTCATAATGAACAAGGAGCTAAGGGATGCGGTAAAGCCCATACTCAAAAAGCTTGGAAGGCTCACGGAGGATGGAAGGATAGTGATACCTCAAGAGATAGTCCACTATTCTGAGTGGGTCCACGCTATGAGATATAGGATAAAGGAGCTATACGAGAAAGAAGGCAAGGCTAAAGGCATAGATGTTTCCAATGTGAGAGTTGCCATACACAACGCCTGCCACACTTACAAGATGATAGCGGATGACTATCCCTATGACCCAGAAGTTTACAACGGTCAAAGACCTGCAGCTTCCACAGCGGTGGTAAAGGCTCTTGGTGCACAGGTGGTGGACTACTCCACTTGGTATGACTGCTGTGGTTTTGGCTTCAGACACATACTTACCGAAAGGGAATTCACAAGGTCCTTTGCTATACAGAGAAAGCTCAAGGTTATCGCAGAAGAGGTAAAGGCGGACCTTATAGTAACCCATGATACAGGTTGTACCACCACCTTTGAAAAGAACCAGTGGATAGGAAAAGCTCACGGTATGTATCACCCTGTAGCGGTTATGTCTGATGTTATGTTTGCAGCTCTTGCCTGCGGTGCTCATCCCTTTAAGGTGGTCCAGCTCTACTGGAACTGCTCCAACTACGAGCCTCTCCTTGAGAAGATGGGTATAACCAACTGGAGAGAGCTAAGAAAAGAGTGGGAAGATACCGTCAAATACATAGCGGAGCTTGAAAAGGCTGGAAAATACGACGAGCTTATGGAGTTCTTCAAGGAATACGACCTGTATGAACCTTACAGCAGAACCTCCACTGGCAAGCCAAAGGCTTCCGCAACTGCGAACATGCCTCTGTTTAAGTCCTAAGCTCTTTCTGGGGGCTTTGCCCCCTTAAGAACTATTAAAGGAGGTTTATCATGGCTAAGAGTGTGTTGGTGATAGGTGGCGGTCCAGCAGGACTTGCAGCAGCAAGAGCTTTGGGAAGGCTTGGAGTGCCTACCATCCTCGTGGAAAAGGACGGTCAGCTGGGTGGGAACCCCATCAAAAACCACTATCACACGCTAATACCAAGAAAGTTAAAACCCTCCCAGGTGATAGGTCCTTACATAAAGGAAGTGGAGCAAAACCCAAATGTGAAGGTGCTTCTTAACACGGAGATAACCGCTTGTGAAGGAGAGCCCGGGGAATATAGGGTAACCCTTTCCAATGGAGAAAAGCACGAAGTTGGAGCTATTGTGGTTGCCACTGGCTTTGAACACTTTGACCCAAGAAGAAAGGGAGAGCTTGGATACGGTATATATCCCGATGTTATTACAAACCTTGAGCTGGAGAGAATGTTCTCCCAAGAGGGTAGGCTATACAGACCTTCCAATGGACAGCTTCCCAAAAGAGTTGCCTTTGTTTTCTGTGTAGGTTCAAGGGACAGACAGCTTGGTGTGACCAATGTGCACTGCTGTAGGTATGGCTGTGCTCTTTCTGGTCTTCAAGGTATGGAGATAAGGGAGCACTATCCAGATGTGGATGTGTTTTGCTACTACATGGACGTGAGAACCTATGGCACGTGGGAATATCCCTTCTACTGGGCTCCTCAAGAAAAATACGGTGTTAGATACGTAAGAGGAAGGATCGCAGAGATTACCTACAGCCCTGCAGATGGAAGGTTGAGGGTAAAGCACGAAGACACCATAGTCCAAAGACCTTCAGAAGTTCCTATGGACCTTGTGGTGCTTGTGCTTGGAATGGAGCCTTCCGCTGGAACTAAGAAGGTTGCCAAGATATTGGGTCTTGCCCAAGACCCCGATAGCCAATTCCTTATACCTTCAGAAGAGTCTGGCTCTAATATCATTTCTAACAAGCCTGGCATATTCATAGCGGGTGCCTGTAAGGGTCCAATAGACATAGAGTCCTCCTTCTCAGAAGGTGAAGCCGCTGCTGCGGAAGCTGCAGCTTTTATTGGTGCAAAGGTGACAGTATGAAAAAGCCGGTTGTTCTTGACGACTTTTTGGTTAGGGACTATCTGATAAAGATACTTGGAGAAGGCGAGGAGTTTGTGCAAGAGTTTTACAAGGACCTCCTCGCCAAGTCTCTCCTTTTCCAACAAGCCTTTTCTAAGGAAAGGCTACCCTCTCTAACGGAAGAGGACCTTGACCTTATCCTTGAGAAGATATTCCCTGCAAGAAGGAGAAGGCAGAAGATAATCCAAGAGACAGGCATAGAAAGGCTTAAAAAAGCCATAAGCGACCTTCTCTATGGCAAAGCCCAGACTTGGGAAGAGAGGGTAGAAAGGTTTGTAAGGGAGATAAGGGGTGTGGACAGAAAGTTTGCAAGGGATATAGCCAGCGAGATACTCCACTTTACCTTTCCAGAGGAGTATGTGCTTTGGACCAGCTGGATATGGGACCCAGAGAGCGAAAGTGGTGCAGTGGTTTTTCTAAAGGAAGAGCCACCAAAGAGGAGCATGTATGGAGAGACTTACGAAGAGTTTGAGCTCATATACAAACAAATTCAGGAAAAGCTCCTTGACTTCGGCATAAAGGTGAAGGGGTATCTCTTTGTGGATATATTCCTCGCTATGATATACGCTACTTATGTGGACTATATGACCTTGTCTACCATGCATAGTGCCAAGGGCTTCTTCCCTCCTGCAGGAGTTATGGCAAGGAGGCTCCTTGGCGTTATAAGAAAGGAAGACCTTTTGGAGGTATAACCATGGCGATACATGAGCGTAGCCTTGTAGAACCAGAGAGAATTTTAAGGAAGGAAAGGCTTGTTATTGACGGTGTTGACGTCTCTGGAGACTGGAACCTCATAATCCTTCCAAGGGTTATAAACGACTACGACCTTGACTTTGCCAAGGAGATTATAAACTCTCCAGATGGCAAGACCATAAACCAGTGCTATCAGTGCTCTTACTGCACTGCATCCTGCCCTGTGCATAACTATTGGGATGAGAGATACAACCCCAGGCACTTTATATACTTGGCAAGGCTTGGTCTCATAGATGAACTCCAAAAGCGTGCGGATGTAATGTGGAGGTGCGTTTCTTGCCACAAATGCACACACAGATGTCCAAAAGGTGTGCTCGTGGAAGAAGTCCTAAAAGTCATCCTAAGGACCATGGCAAAGAAAGGTTTAATTGACGAATATCCTTCCAAAAAGTTTGATAAGTTCTTTACTGAGTCTGTGCTTGAATACGGAAGAATAGAGGATGGAGAGCTTCTCTTTGGGTGGATAGAAAAGCAAGGATACAAGGTCTTCAAAGACCCCATACTCAAAAAGCCCATACCTTTCATAGGTGAAACGCCCGAGTGGCTCAAGCAGTTGACCATGAAGCCCATAAAGTCCATGAACATAAGCTTTTTGGTCCTTAATGCCAAGCATATGCTCTTCCACCCAAGAACAAAGAACTGGAACAGGTTTAAGCAGGTCCTGCGTAAAGTTATGCAAGAAGAAGGTGCATTACATTAAGGAGGTTTAACATGGGTGTGATAGGAAAGAGGGTTGCATATTACCCAGGCTGTTCCCTTGAGGGTGCAGCAAGGGCTTATGATGTTTCCACAAGGATAGTGGCTAAGGAGCTTGGTCTTGAATTGGACTATCTTGAGGACTACAATTGCTGTGGTGCTATGGAGTCCAAAAACATAACCTTTATGGGCACGTTGCTTCTCAATGCCAGAAACATGTCCCTGGCAAGAAAGCAGGGACATAATGTAATAGTAGCTCCCTGTAATGGATGCTCCTTTTCCCTTCAGAGAGCAGAATATTTCCTTGAGACAGACAAGGCGGTTTATGATAAGGTTAACGCACTTCTTAGAGAAGGTGGTGTTGACCCCCTTGACCAAATACCTCAAACCTATCACATACTGGAGTGGTTCTACCATGAAGCTGGTCCACAGAAGGTCAAGGAAAAAACAAGGAAGCCTTTGAGAGGTCTTAAGGTGGCAAACTACTACGGATGCCTGTATACAAGACCTCACTTTTATGCGAGAACCTATGCACACGCAGGTGGTCAAAGCGAGGATGCAAGACCAAGAAGAAGAGAAACCGCAGATGACGATGAGCATCCTTACTATATGAATGCCCTTCTTGAAGCTGCGGGTGCTACAAGCGTGGAGTTTGAGCCCATGCATACCCAATGCTGTGGAGGTCCTCACTCTCTATCTGACGAAATGGTTTCTGAAAAGTTTGTCATGATGATACTTCAAACTGCAAAGAGGAATGGAGCGGATATAATAGCCACAGAATGCCCTCTATGCCATGCTTCCCTTGAGATGTATCGCCATAGGCTTATGATGAAGGGTGTGCCAGATGTGGACGTTCCAGTTGCCTACTTTACACAGCTACTTGGGCTTGCCTTTGGTTATAGTGCAAACGATGTTAAGCTAAAGGATAACCTCTCTGACCCTCTACCTGTTTTAAGAAGACTTGGGCTTGCATAGGAGTGTAAGATATGGGTGTCTTGCAGGAGCTGGAAAGTGGAAAGGAGTGGGAATATAATGGCTGCGTTGTGCCTCTTGACCTTTATTACGATATAGAGACTCAAACATGGCTAAGGGTTAACGAAGATGGAACGGTCACTATTGGTCTTACAGACGTGGGTCAAGTTAGAGCGGGAAGGCTCCTGCACGCCCGCATAAAGAACGTGGGTAAGCATATCCAAAAGGGAAAGCCAGTAGCATCCTTAGAAAGTGGTAAATGGGCAGGACCCATAAACGCCCTCGTTGAAGGTGAGGTGGTAGAAAGAAACGAAAAGGTCCTTGAACAACCAGACATAATAAACTATGACCCTTACGGCGAGGGGTGGATAGTGAAGATGAAGCCTACAGACTTGCAAAGAGATATTAAGGACCTCCTCTATGGTAAGGAAGCCATAGAAGAGATGAGGAAATACATTGATGAATGGGATATAATTTGCATGAGGTGTACATGATGGCTGCCAAGGATAAGCATGTAATACTGCTTGTTTCTCAGTGGTGTGCCACATGTCCCGATGCGGATGCCCTCTGGAGAAAGCTTCAGTCCGAGTATGGCTTCAAATACGAGGTGCTTGATGTGGCACAACCAGAGGGCAAAATGTGGGCAAAGAAGCTCATAATAAGGGCTGTGCCTTCCACCATAATTGACGGAAAGCTCGCCTTCGTAGGCGTCCCGGATGAAGCAGAAGCCAGAAGGGCTATAGAGTCATGAAGGTGGTTATACTAATGACAAGCGGACCCAAAACACCTTGGAGGTGTGCTTCACCCTTTTACATAGCGGCGCTGTTGTCTGCCAACGAAGCGGAGGTGGAAATCTTCTTTAATATGGACGGGACAAGGCTACTAAAAAAGGGTGTGGCGGAAAAGCTAATCCCCGGAGAGCCTAACTGTCTGTCTCCTAATGGCAAAAAACTTAAAACGGTTTATGATTTTATGAAGGATGCCAAGCAAGCAGGGGTAAAGTTCTACTCCTGCAAGCAGGCTATAGATTCTATGGGTTATAAGCCCGAAGACCTTATACCTGAGCTGGATGGAATATTTCCAGCCAGTGAATTTGCCCTAAGGGCTATGGAAGCGGATAAGGTGTTAACTTTCTGAAAATTTTATAAAGGAGGGTAAGACATGGCAGTAGTTAATGGGTGCAACATACCCGAAGACCTGCTCTATGATGTGGACCCAGAGGCTAATGCCTTTACCTGGGCGAAGGATAACGGAGACGGCACTTACACTGTGGGTCTCACCTCTGTGGCTGCTGCAATGGCAGGAAGGCTTGTAGCCTACACGCCAAAGAAGGTTGGCAAGGTCATAGAAAGACGCAAAAGCATAGCGACCATTGAAAGCGGTAAATGGGTGGGTCCAGTTCCCACACCTCTAACCGGAGAAATAGTGGAGATAAACGAAGCCCTCAAAGGCAATCCAGCCCTCGTAAATGACGACCCATATGGTGCAGGATGGATAGCCAAGATAAAACCCACAAACCCAGAAGAGATAAACAACCTGCTCAAGGGTCAAGCGGCAGTGGATGCCCTCACAAAGGTTATAAATGAGAAGGGTATAAAGTGCGGATGATAGACTTCAGGGGGGTGAACCTTCCCCCCTCCCTTGAAGACTTAGAGTTGGACCAAGCCCTTCTGGAAGAGCTTTATGAAGGTTTTGAAATAAGGCTTAAAAACTTCGGAAGGGATATACTTTTCCATAGTCCAGGGTTTAAGCACTACGAGGTAGATGACTTTTCTATAAGGACTGGTCCCAAGTTTGTGGATATATCCATAACTGGCAGAAACTGCGAGCTCATGTGCGACCACTGTGCTTCAAAAATACTCTGGCATATGATACCTGCCCTAACACCGGAGGAACTCTGGAAGGTTGCCAATGAGCTAAAACACAAGGGTGTGGATGGAGTTCTTATATCCGGAGGCTCTAACAAGGATGGTGTGGTGGAGCTGTATCCCTTTTTGAAAACTATGAGAAGAATAAAGGAAGAGCTTGGTATGTTCGTAAGCTGTCATGTGGGCTTGGTGGACAAAGAGCTCGCAGAAGGCTTAAAAGAAGCAAAGGTAGATGCGGTCTTGCTTGACGTAATAGGTGATGACCAAACCATAGCGGAGGTATACAAGCTACCTCACAAGAGTGTTAAGGACTATGAGGAGTCTTTGAGGCTTCTTAAAGAGGCAGGACACAACATAGTTCCGCACGTGATAATAGGACTTCACTATGGACAAATAAAAGGTGAATACAGAGCCATAGACATGATAGCCAACTTTGACCCCTCCGCCCTTGTTATCGTGGTTGTAATGCCCTATTATGGGAAGGCACGCTTTCAACTATTACCACCTCCAAAACCAGAAGAGAGCGCCAAGGTTGTATTACATGCAAGAAAGTCCCTGTGGAATAAACCTGTGGTCATAGGGTGCGCAAGACCTGCTGGACCAGAAAGGGCTAAGTTTGACCTTTATTCCCTTTATGCTGGAGTGAACGGTATAACTTTTCCTGCGGAAGGTATTTTTACCTACGCAAAAAGTCTTGGATTGAACCCTGTAGTTTCACCAAACTGTTGTTCTACAGTATTTCTGTATTAAATTTAAAAGCCATGAAAGTCTTTGACATTGACACCGCAAGGGACCTAATAACAGTTATAAAGCCCATAGTAGAGGAAATAAACCTAAAGAAAGAAGAGCTCTATTCATGTCTTGCAAGACTGGAAGAGGAAAAGGACGAGTTAGAAAGACTCTATCTCAAAAGCCATATAGAAGACCTTGATACGGAGATAAGAAGACTCTTTCAAAAGATAGAGGCTCTGGGTGGTGTTATAAAAGGTATAGACCCAATCATCGTAGACTTCCTGTCCTTTCACCAGAACCGTTATATATGGCTATGTTGGAAAGAGGATGAAGACACCATTATGTATTGGCACGAGCTTGACGAAGGTTTTGCTGGTAGGAAGCCTATTGAATTGCTTTACGAGGATGGCTACAATCGGAAAGTTTAAACAAAGCTACTTAAAGTCCATATACACCTTTGAAGGCGTAGCTCCCCTTTGCCCTTGATACTTACCTCTATAGGGTCTTTCCGCTTTTGCGTCAAGCTTTGCGAGCACTATCTGACATATGCGCACTCCTTTGTATATGCGTATGGGGCAGTGGTTGGCATTGTATAGCTCAAGGGTTATCTGTCCCTCAAAGCCTGCATCCACCCAGCCAGCGTTTTCTATAAAGAGTCCAAGCCTTCCAAGAGAAGACCTACCCTCCACAAAGGCGGTAATATCCTCTGGGAGTTTTATATACTCTTCAGTGGTTGCCAGCAGGAAAGCTTTTGGTGGTATAAGCACTCCTTCTTCGGGTATGCTTACCTTCTCTACAGGTATATGTGCACTTTTTAAGTCTATGCACTTAGACCTATAATATAGGAGCTCCCCACCTAAAGTGAGGTCTATGGAAGACGCTTGGATGTTCTCTTCCCTGTATGGTTCTATTACCAGCCTGCCTTTCTTTATAAGCTCCTTGATACTTTTATCGCTCAGTATCATGGCAAGGTGTGGGGGTGGAGGGACTCGAACCCTCACGGCTCATCGCCGGCGGATTTTAAGTCCGCTGCGTCTGCCAGTTCCGCCACACCCCCTACAGATAATAAATTATAATATTTCTCCCAAAGTTATGAGCTACTGGCGAGGTATAATACACAAGTATAGGGAGTTTTTACCTGTAAACGAGAAGACACCCATAATAACCCTGTGTGAGGGGAATACTCCCTTGATACATGCGGAGAACTTAGCAAGGGCTATAGGCTTTAAAGGAGATATATTTCTCAAATACGAAGGTCTAAACCCTACGGGCTCTTTTAAAGACAGGGGCATGACAGTAGCCATATCCAAGGCGGTGGAGGCAGGAAAAAAAGCGGTAATATGCGCCTCAACGGGCAATACCTCTGCATCTGCAGCAGCCTATGCAGCGAAGGCTGGACTAAAAGCCTTTGTCCTTCTTCCAAAGGGAGCTGTAGCTCTTGGCAAGCTTTCTCAGGCGGTCATATACGGTGCAAAGGTGATAGCTATTCAAGGAAACTTTGACGATGCCTTGTATATTGTAAGAAAAATAGGGGAAATCCTGCCTGTGGAGATAGTGAACTCAGTAAACCCCTATAGGATAGAGGGGCAAAAAACGGGAGCCTTTGAAATATGCGATGCTCTTGGTAGAGCACCAGACTATAATTTTATTCCCGTGGGGAATGCGGGAAATATAACCGCCTACTGGAAAGGCTATAAGGAATATTACCAAGTTGGTAAAATAAACAACCTTCCTAAGATGATGGGTTGGCAGGCGGAAGGCTCTGCTCCCATAGTAAAAGGCTACCCTATAAAGAACCCACAGACAATAGCTACTGCCATAAGGATTGGAAACCCTTATAGTTGGCAATCCGCCCTTCAAGCGGTGCATGAGTCTGGCGGATTAATAGATGCGGTAAGCGATGATGAAATACTCTACGCATACAAGCTAACTGCCTCAACAGAAGGCATATTCTGTGAGCCTGCATCTGCTGCGTCTGTAGCAGGACTTATAAAACTCACCAGAGAAGGCTTTTTCAAAGGTGGAGAAACGGTAGTATGCACCCTCACTGGAAACGGCTTAAAGGACCCAGATACCGCTATGAGGGTATGCGAAGAGCCCATAACACTTCCACCGGATGTGGATAAAATAGTAGGAGTTATAAGTCTATGAAGGTCATAAAACTCACAAGGAGCAATCTTGATAAAGTGGCTGATGCCCTTGAAGAGGGTAAGATAGTTTGCTTTCCCACAGATACCATCTATGGACTTTTGGTAAAAGCCAATGACAGTTCCGCTATAGAAAGGCTATACTCTATAAGAAGACCTTCTAACAGACCCTTTTTGATGCTTATAGATGGCACGTATTGGCTTAAGGACCTTGGAGTTCTCTATAGACCTATCCATGAAAGGCTTATGAACATGTTTAATGCGACATTTATTTTCTACAAAAAGAATACTTTTCCACTATATCTTACGCGTGGTAGAAAAAGCCTTGCGGTAA
>JAXSOX010000004.1:0-1335 GCA_037926525.1 Aquificaceae bacterium
TAAAGGCTTTGGGTCCTGGTGGTAGGCTTATCTCCTTTGAGGGTGGAAACCACACATTAATAGACAGGCTTTCCTCTGAGCTAAAGGTGGATACGGAAAACGTGGTTCTCAAAATAAGAAGAAAGGATAACTACTTTGTGCTTGATGCTAAAAAGGGTAAGTATGAAGCAAAGGCTGTAGTGGTCTCTGCTCCCGCTACCTCCGCAGGCTACCTACTAAGAGATATATCATGGAGTGCGTCAGAGGAGTTTGACAATATATATTACGCACCGGTAATAGTCTTACACGTGAGCGTAAGGTCTGGTTCAATCCCTCCTGGCTTTGGCTTTCTTGTGCCAAGGGTAGAAGGCAAGAGAATTCTCGGAGTTTTGTTCTCCTCTCAGATATTCAAAGGCAGGTCTCCAGAAGGCAAGGAGCTCTTAACCATTTACATGGGTGGAGCTACAGACCCAGAGATAATAGACTACGAAGACCAAGAGATATTGGATATAGCACTAAGGGAGCTGAAAGAAATCCTTGGCGTAGAGCATGTGGAATTTCTAAACATTACAAGGTGGAAAAAAGCCATACCCCAATACACACTCGGCTATGGAAAATACCTTGAGTTGGCAAAGACCTTAGAGAAAGAAAACCCAGGGCTGTTCTTAACTGGAAACTATCTGCACGGTGTGTCTGTTGCGGATTGCATAAGGTCAAGTGATGAGGTGGCAAAGAAAGTGGAAGAGTATCTAACAGGAAGCAAGAATAGTTCTTAAGGCTCTTTTTAATTTTGGATGATGTGAACCCTTCCAGTAAACTTTACCACATTGAGGACAAAAGGTAAAGTCTCTTCCGTAGAGATAAGCCATGGATGGAATCCTGTCCTTTACCTCTTCTCTGTTCACTGCTAAAAGCTCTCCGTTGCAGTGATAGCACCTGTTGAGTTTAAGCACTGGCTCTATTTGAAAGTATTTTATAAGAAGGCATAGCTGGACTTTCCAGTCGTCTCTGGGAATTATCAGGTATTCTATACCCCAGGATTTGAAATCCTGCTCTAACCTTCGCGAAGTGGTTATAAAAACTCTATCTTGGTGCTTTATAACTTCCGTTTTACTTATAGCGGTCTTTAAAAGAATTGCATCTTGCCCCAGAAGCCTGAGCCAGTGGGCAAGCCTATGGAGGTTTGCCTCAAGCAAGAACCTCTTCAAGCTCTTCTTTTCTGACCACCTCCTCTGGGTGAGCAATCCTACCGAGCACCGCACTTGCAGCCACCACCGCAGGGTTTGCCAGATAGACTTCGCTCTTTGGATGTCCCATTCTACCAGGGAAGTTTCGGTTAGATGTGGATATGCAACG
>JAXSOX010000004.1:1379-22655 GCA_037926525.1 Aquificaceae bacterium
TTTAGTATCTTTGCCGCAATCCTTAGGTCCTCTATCCTTCCATTGGTGCAAGAGCCTATGAAGGCTTGGTCTATGCTTATATGCGTGGATTCAGACACAGGATGCACGTTAGAGGGTAGGTATGGCCAAGCCACAAGAGGTTCTATTCTGCTCGCATCCCACTCGTAAACCACCTCATACTGTGCATCTGGGTCGCTCTGGTATACCTTCCATGGTTTTTTGGCTCTTTGAGAGACATATTCTATAGTCTTTTCATCGGGTGCTATAATTCCGCTTTTGCCACCCGCCTCTATTGCCATATTTGCTATGGTTAGTCTTTGCTCTATAGAAAGGCTTTTTATTGCTTCGCCGTCAAACTCCATAGCCTTGTATAGAGCTCCATCCACTCCTATTTGACCGATGGTATACAGGATTAGGTCTTTGCCAGAAACCCAAGGCTGGAGCTTCCCATAAAAGATAAACTTCATAGTGGGTGGGACCTTTAGCCAAGTTTCTCCCGTTGCCATGGCATAGGCTATGTCCGTAGAACCCATACCTGTGGCAAAAGCACCTATACCACCGTAGGTGCATGTATGTGAGTCCGCACCCACCACTAAGTCTCCGGGAACAACAATACCCTGCTCTGGCAGTATGGTATGCTCTATACCCTCACCCTCTTGGAAGAACCACTTTATATTGTGTTTTCTTGCAAAGTCCCGCACCAGTTTTGCCTGCTCTGCGGACTTTATGTCCTTTGCTGGCACAAAGTGAGAAAGCACAAGGGCTATCTTTTCTGGGTCAAAGACTTTCTGAATACCATATTTTTCCAGTATCTTTATGGCGAGAGGTGCGGTTACATCATTTGCCATAACAAGGTCTACTTTTACGGTTATAAGCTCGCCGGGATGAACTTCTTTCTTGCCAGCGTGGTCTGCCAGTATTTTTTCTGTTATTGTCATACCCATTACGCTACCTCCTGTTCAAAGGTGTTCTTTTGAGCTTCCATCTTAAACTCTTCCTTTTTACATTCGTTTCTTACCTCAACTCCATAAAGTTTTAGTATCTCTACAACCTCTTCACAGGACATGGTTTCCTTTTCTAAGAGCTTTTTTACCACCGCTTGTATAGCTTCCTTGTGCTCCAGTATTATTCTCTTAGCATCTTCATAAGCCTTTGTGAGTATATCTTTTACCTCTTCGTCTATCTCCCTTCTGAGCTCTTCGCTTATGTCTATTGAGGTTGTTATACCCCCTAAGAACGGGTTTACCGTTCTTCTTACCGCCAAGGGACCCAAACGCTCACTCATACCCCACATGGAAACCATCCTATAGGCAAGCTCTGTTGCCCTCTGAAGGTCGTTTTCCGCACCCGTGGTAATGCCCTCTTTACCATAAAAGACTTCTTCTGCAGCGCGACCACCCATAAGGGTAAGTATTCTGCCATACAGGTCTTGCTTATCATACATATACTTGTCATCTATAGGTAGCTGTTGTGTAACGCCTAAAGCCATACCTCTGGGTATTATGGAGACCTTGTGGAGAGCGTCAGAACCAGGGACCATTAGGCTCATTATTGCATGCCCCATTTCATGATAGGCTATCTTTTCCTTCTCTTTTGGAGATATGACCATGCCTTTTCTCTCTAAGCCCATGGTTATTCTATCTATGGCTTCTTCTATGTCCTGCATCTCTATGGCTTCTTTACCTTTTCTTGCTGCCAAGAGTGCCGCCTCATTGAGCACGTTTTCCAAGTCCGCACCAGTAAAGCCGGGGGTTGCCCTTGCTACTATTTCAAGGTCCACGTCTGGTGCAAGCTTTTTGTCCTTTGCATGAACCTTGAGTATTTCGTATCTTCCCCTCACATCGGGTCTGGGTATGTATATCTGTCTATCAAACCTACCTGGTCTCAAGAGTGCAGGGTCAAGGATGTCTGGTCTGTTGGTAGCAGCTATCACAATAATACCCTCTGAGGTATCAAAACCGTCCATCTCTACAAGAAGTTGGTTTAGTGTTTGTTCCCTTTCGTCATGCCCACCACCAAGACTTAAAGCACCTCTTGAACGACCTACCGCATCTATCTCGTCTATGAATATGATGCAAGGTGCGTGCTTTTTAGCGGTATCAAAGAGGTCTCTCACACGTGCCGCACCCACGCCCACAAACATCTCCACAAAGTCAGAACCAGAAACGGATATGAAAGGCACATGGGCTTCACCCGCTATAGCCTTTGCCAGTAGAGTTTTGCCCACACCCGGCTCGCCGTAAAGGAGCACACCCTTTGGTGGTCTTCCGCCCAGCTTTTGGAACTTCACAGGGTCTTTCAAGTATTCTATTATCTCTTTTACCTCTTCCTTTACCTCCTCCATACCAGCCACGTTTTCAAGGGTAACCTTAGGCTTCTCATCTATGTAGACCTTTGCCCTGCTTTTTCCAAAGCTGAAAGCCCTTGAGGTAGGGTTTCCTCCACCACTAACCTGCCTCATCATGTATATCCATATACCTATAAAGAGAAGTATAGGAAGCCAGGAGACCAAAAAGGGCACAAGCCAGCTACCTTCCTGCACCGCAACCTCTACCTTAACACCCTTTTCTATAAGTTTGTTAACTATGTCTGAACCAGGTGGTATACCAGTCTCTATCCTTTGACCATCTGTGGTTATGCCAGTGAGCAGATTATCTTTAATCTTCACCTCTTCAAGTTTACCCTTTTCCGCAAGCTCAAGCACCGTGTTTATCGGTATTCTAACCGCAGACTGACCCTTATTACTTTCAAAGAGGTTAAAGGCAAGAACCATAAAGCCTAAAAGGACCACCCATATAAAGATGCTCTTCATCCATTGCATTCTTTTACCTCCGCACTTAAGGATTTAATATTAATCATGTGCCCCGGCTTTTCAAGAGCATATCCCTTTTTTATACTGTTTATTATGCTGTCTATCTCTTTCATACTCCTTATACCGTAAAAGCGATAAACTATGCGCCTCTTTATGGCTTGTGGCAATTTCAAAAAGGCTCTTCTGTCAAGCTCACCTTCTTTGAAAACTTCCATAATAGCCTTTTGTGTGAGCTCTTCAAGGACTTCCTCTTCTTCTTTTAGAATCTCTTTAAGCCTTAGGAAACTCTCCTCAAGCCTTGGGTTTATCTTCTTTAGTTCTGGAATAACCTTATGCCTTATGAGGTTTCTCGCATAGCTAAGGTCGTAGTTGGTAGAATCCTCCACCCAGTTTTCCCTTTTTGACCTTACAAAGTCCTCTATTTCCTCTCTTGTCGCCAAATACAAGGGTCTGACTATGTTGCCCTTTTTCTCCTCAAAGCCTAAAAGACCTTCCCTTCCTGCACCACGCACAAGCCAAAGGAGAACAGTTTCTGCCAAGTCATTAAGATGATGAGCGGTTGCTATAAGGTCAAAGCCTTCTCTTTGCCTTACTTCCTCAAGAGCCTTGTATCTTAGCTCCCTTGCCTTAGCCTCAAGGTTTTCCCCCTCCAATTTAACTTCTATCCTCTCCACAAACACCTCAAGACCCTTCGCCTTTGCAAACTCTACACAAAAGGCTTCATCTCTATAAGACTCATCTCCTCTGAGTTGATGGTTTATATGAGCCAATGCAAGCCTTTTGAGCCTTAAAAAGTCCTTTAGCTCAAGCATACAAAGAGTAAGGGCTACAGAATCTACACCTCCAGAGAAGGCAAGAAGCAGAGAAGCTCCTTTAGGTATAAGCCCTTTTCTTCTCTGAAGCTCAACTACCTTTCTTATGAGCCTGTGATATTTCATGTGATGAGCCTTCTTTTCACTTCCTCGTAAAAGGGGTGAGGGACACCCTCCTTGTGTAACCTCTCAAGAAGCTCAAGAGCTGACTTTTTGTCTCCTTTCCTTTCCAAGAGATAAACCATAAGCTCATAAGAGTTTATCTGTGGCAAAGTGCCACCGTTTTTGTCTTTGAGCTCCTCCTTATACTCTTGAAATAATTCCAAATCCATTCGTGCATACTTTTCCATCTTTTCAAAGTCTTTTAGCTTTTGAGAGAGCATAACGAGGTCGTTTAATATCAGATGCTTTTCGTAAGGGCTCTGGCTTAACTCAAGGGCTTTCAAGTATAGCCATTCCGCATCCTCGTATTTTCCGTCAAGCAAAGCTGTTTGAGCAAGTGTGCCAAGAAAGGTAGCCTTCGTGTATCCAGGGTTGTTTACCTCCCCAGTATCAAAGTGCTTTGCTCTAAAGGGAAATCGCATATCCTTTATGCTTTTTAGAGAAAAGTAATACTTCACCCTCTTTTGGTCCTTTGGTTCAAGAGACTCATACCAATCCCAAAGTTCAAGGGCTTTTAGCACACCTCCCTTCTCTCTAAATATTCTAAAAACCTTACCAATCATGCCAGCTATTCACACCTTCTATAACCATCTCCCTCCTTACTTCCCTTATCTGATTGTTCTCATCCACATAAACAAGGTAAGGTCTAAAACCCTTAAGCTCCTCCCTGTCAAATAGACCATAAGAGGCTATTATCACAATATCGCCCACTGCACCCATCCTCGCAGCAGCACCGTTTAACCTTACTTCACCAGAGTATCTTGGTGCTGGTATTACATAAGTGGAAAAACGCGCACCGTTGCTCACATTATACACCTCTATCTTCTCAAAAGGCAAAAGGTCCGCAGACTCCATAAGGGCAAGGTCAAGGGAAAGGCTACCCTCATAGTGTAGCTCCGCACCCGTTATCCTTGCTCTATGAATCTTTGACTTTAACATAAACCTTTTCATGCCCGCCTCCAAGGGAATAAAAATATAAGCTAAGCCTTGTAAACTTCAACCGCTTTTCTGCTATAATCTATATTGCCATGGAATACGCCTTTTTTGAAGGAAAGTTTGTCCCAATAGAGGAAGCCAACATAAACATAAAGACCAATTCCTTCCACTACGGCACTGCAATTTTTGAGGGCATAAGGGCTTATTGGAATGAGGAGCATCAGCAGTTATATATCCTCTTTGCAAGAGAGCATTATCAGAGACTGCTAAGAAACTGCAAAGCCATGTTTATGGAACTACCCTACAGTGTGGAAGACCTTGTAAACATAACCGTAGAGCTCCTCAGAAAAAATCAGATAAAAGAAGACGTTTACATAAGACCCATAGTCTACTTTAAGGACCTCAAGCTCACTCCCAAGCTAATAGACTATACGCCCGAAATAGCCATATACACCTACAACTTTGGAAGATATTTGGATACTTCAAAGGGTATAAGGGTAAAGGTATCTTCTTGGAGGAGGAATGACGACAACTCCATACCTTCAAGATGGAAGGTGGCTGGTGCTTATGTAAACAGTGCTTTGGCAAAAACAGAGGCTCTTCTGGCAGGATATGACGAAGCTATCATGTTAAACCAACATGGCTTTGTTGCGGAAGGTTCTGGAGAAAACATATTCCTGATAAGGGAAGGCAAGGCTATAACCCCCTCTTACTCTGAGCATATACTTGAGGGTATAACGCGTTCTGCGGTGAAGAAACTTCTTAAAAACGAGCTTGTGGTGGAGATAGAAGAGCGTCCCGTGGCGAGGAGTGAGCTATACGTGGCGGATGAGATATTTTTAACTGGCACTGCAGCGGAAATAACACCTGTGGTGGAAGTGGACAACAGAAAGGTAGGAAAGGGAGAAATAGGTCCAATTACAAAAGAACTTCAAGACATATACTTTCGTGCGGTAAGAGGGATGATAGAGCGGTATTTTGGCTGGCTAACGCCCGTTTATGAAAAGTGAAAGGTTAGAGTTTCTAAAGGAATTTGCATACAATGTCCTTACTCATAACAGATTGTCAGGAACAAAGGAAAGCGAAAAAGTTCGCAGGCACATAGAGTCTTTTCTTAAAAATAACTCATGCAAATACAAAAAAGAGACCTTTTCCGTAAAAAAGTTCATACCCAAGGAGGCATGGTTAACTGTAGGTGAAGAAAAGATAAGGGCAGTAGCCTACATAGGAAGCAAACCTATTGAAAAAAAAGCCTATGTAAAGAGAAACTACATAGAAGGTGATATAGCCCTTGTGCCAGACCTAACTAAGGAAAAAGCTATTCAGGCTCAGCAAAAGGGTGCGGTAGCCATAATTACCTATAGGTCAGAAGACAAGGCGGACGCATACGTGCACGGTCATGATATGGGGGTGGGTATACCGATAGTCAGCATAAAAAGGGAGGACTTTCCGAAAGTGGAGGATTCTGAGGTTATACTTAAGGTAAGGTCAGAAGAAAGGGTCATAGAAGGGGTAAACCTTTTCATGGAGTTGGGAAAGGGTCCTGTGATATACATGGTTTCTCATATGGATACGGTGGCGGAGATACATGGAGCTATTTGTAATGGCATTGGTTTTCTTCTCCTGCTTTTCCTCTACGAAGAGTTGAAAGAAAATTACAATTTACCCTATAGGCTTAGATTCCTTATCACCGACTGCGGAGAATTGGGTATGGAAGGAGTGAAGTTTCACTTAAAAAGTGGGGTAAAGCATACCTTTTATTGTATAAACCTTGAGGGTATAGGATGGCATAACCCTGTGGTCGTATACAAAGATAGAGCGGGATACAATGGAGAGAGGATAAACGAAATGTTCTACAGGCATTTGCAGGACATGAAGATGGATATAGACTTTTGCACGGTTGATGAGCTGGAGGGTGAGCACTTACCCTTTAAGGAGTTAGGCATCCAAACTCTCTATCTTAGCTCTCACCCTTTTACCCTAAGGCATACCATTTATGACAACTATGACGCCATAAGCTGGGACCATGTGGCTATGTGGTATGAGGTTATACTATCTTTTCTTAGGAGGTTTCATAAGCTATGAAAGTGCTAATGCTATTCCTCTTTATGGTATACTTAGCTGTTGCACAGTCCTTTGAAGACTTTGAGAGAAGACTTGAAGGTATAAGAAGTATAAGAGTGGACTTTGTGCAAAGAATCCAGTATCCGTGGCAGTCAAAACCAGAGGTATCAAAGGGGATATTCTATGCCCAGAGAGGAGGAAGGTTTAGGATAGAATACGAACAGCCAGAAAAGACCCTTATAGTGTCTAACGGAGTGCAGGTCATGGTTTATGTTCCCAGGGATAGGACTGCTTTTCTTGAAGGAGTTGAAAGAAACAGCTCGCCGGTGGTGGAAGCCCTATTTCTGCTCTCAAGACCTCTCTCTGAGGTTTTTGAACTTGTGGGTGAGATGGAAGGTTCAAGAGGGAAGACCTTTATTCTCAAGCCAAAGGTAAGAGACGACTATTTTTCAAGGGTTTTGGTGGAGGTATCTTCAAGAGGAGATATAAGAAGTATAAGGGTTGAAGAAAAGGGTGGCACAATCACTACCATAGAGTTTCTAAGGATTACCACAAACTTTACACCCTCTGAAAACCTCTTTAGAGTGGTAGTTCCCGAAGGGGCGAGAGTTGTAAGACCATGACCATAAGAAGGGCAGAAGAGAAGGACATAAAAATTTTGGTGGACCTATATTTGTTAGGCTACAAGGGTCTTGAGGAATACTCCTATACACACCCAGATGACGTGCAAGCATATCTTAACTGGCTTTTTAGGAGGGATGTGGCGGGTATATGGCTTGCGGAGGAGGATGGTAAGGTAGTAGGCTTTGTTGCCAGCGACGGAAATTGGTTTAGTAAAAGGGAAGGTAAGGTGGTGGGTGCTATTCATGAACTTGTGGTTCTTCCCGAGTATAGAAATAGGGGTATAGGTAGGGCTCTTGTGCAAAAGGCTTTGGAATACTTCAAAAGCAGGGGGCTTGATATGGCGGAGCTTTGGGTAGGGGACGAAAATAAACAGGCTATAGACTTTTACAAAAATCTTGGCTTTGAGGAGAGGGACAGGTTTAACTACTGGGTGAGGATGACAAAAGCTTTGGAATAACCCTTTCTTTTAACCTGCAGACGGAGCACACTTCAGCAGTGGTGGGCTCACCACAGACTTTGCAAGGTCTTAATTCCACCTCTTGGGTTTGAAGTATAGGGTGCAGTCTTCTCAAAAAGTCCATGTAAAACCTTAGCTTGGTTCCAGGGCTCTTTTCTTCCATCTGGGCGAGTGTTTTCTTGTATTCTATGGAGCTTGCACCTTCCGAGAAGGGACATTCCTCTTCCACATATTCAATGCCAGAAAGAAAGGCATATAGGGCGTTTTCCTTTTCTGTAAACTTCACAAGAGGCTTTACCTTCCTCACAAAACCCTCTCCTTCTAACAGGACTGGAAACTGTCTTGAAAGATAACCCATGTTCCAGCTTAGCACGTTGGAGAGAAGGGTTGCACTTTCATCGTCAAGGTTGTGTCCCGTTGCTATAACCTTGTAGCCACCTTCTCTTGCAAACCTGTTCATATAGTATCTTTTTAGCAAACCACAAAAGGAGCAAGCGGGTCTGTTTCTCTCCACTTCCTTTATCTCTGGAATGGAAGCTATTTCCTTTTTTAGCTCAAGGACATGTAGCCTTAGACCCTTTTTTTGTGCAAAGTTTTCGCAGGCTTTCTTAGACTTTTGAGAATACTCACCTATACCTAAGTCTATATAAAGACCATCCGCTGTGTATCCAAGCCTACACAGTGCATCCCACAGAGAAAGGCTATCTTTCCCACCAGAGACTGCAACAAGGACCCTATCGTCCTTACCGAACATTTTGAACTCTCTTATGGTGGACTCTACCCTTTTGAGATACCACTCTATGTAGTGCTCCTTGCAAAGAGAAAGCCTATGTTGAGGGAGATACACTACCGCCTTTTGTCCGCACCTTTGACACCTACGCATTCTTTTTAAATATATCCACCCGATATGGCGTTTATAACCCTTAGATAGTCTCCTTCTCTTATTGGTTCATTTTCCTCAAGCACTTCGTCGTCTCTTACTACAAAGGCGTATTCTCTGGAAAGTCCAAGAGCCCTAAGAATATCCTTAGCCCTTGGATTTTTTTCTTCAAGCTCTAATTCCAACTCCTGTCCTCTATAGCTTACCTTCACCCTCATGTTTTGAGTGCACCTTTTATGCCTTCGTATACAAGAAGTGTAGCCTTTGACTTGTTTAGGGTATAAAAGTGCAGACCTTGCACGCGGTTGTCCAAAAGGTCAAGGCACTGCTCTATGGCAAACTCTACACCGATCTTTAGTGTCTCTTCTGGATTGTCCGCATAAGGCTCAAGTCTTTCCACAAGGCTTTGGGGTATCTCCGCACCGCACATGCTGGCAAACCTTTGTATCTGCCGGAAGTTGGTAATTGGCATTATACCCGGTATAATGGGAATGTTTATGCCTGCCCTTTGGCAAAGCTCTAAGAACCTGTAAAAGTAAGAGTTATCAAAAAACATCTGGGTTATGGAAAAGTCCGCACCCGCCTCTACCTTCTGCTTGAAGTATCTTATCTCCCACTCCATGTTGGGAGATTCTGGATGTCCCTCTGGGTAAGAGGCAACGCCTATGGAGAAGGTCTTTCCAAAGTTTTCCCTTATAAACCTTACGAGCTCAGAGCCGTGTTTGCAGGCACCCTCTGGAGGCTTAAAATCTGGCATGTTTGCAGGAAGGTCTCCTCTAAGGGCTAATATGTTTTCTATCCCTATTTGAGCGTAGCCTTTGAGTATATGGTATAGGTCTTCTTTTGTATGGGCTATGCAGGTAAGGTGTGCCATCACGGTGAGGTTTGTTTCTTTGTGAATTCTTTCTACTACTCTTCTTGTCCTGTCCCTTGTGCTTCCACCCGCTCCATAGGTTACAGACACAAAGGTAGGGTTTAACTGCTGAAGGCTCTTTATGGTCTGGAAAAGCTCCTCCTCGCCTTCTGGCGTTTTTGGGGGAAAAAATTCAAAGGATACGCTAAACTTACCCTGCCTTAGATAATCTCCTATCTTCAAGCAAAGCCTCCGAAAAGTTTATAAGTCTTATTTTACAGGGTGCTGGCGACTTTATAAACATACTAAGCAGTTCTATAAGCCTTTCCACTTCCTCTGGATGCTCTTTTACAAAAGAGTAGAGGAAAGGAAGGGAGTCTTCTATTTCAAAGCTCAGTTCCCTTGTGCTCTTTATCTCTTCAAGGTCTTTGCCTTCTTTGAAGGCTCTCAAAGCCTTTATAGACCTGCTTATAAGGTCATCCCTGGTCTTTGCCCACTTTAGGTCTGTGTATCTCAGTGTTATCTCAAAGAATGCCCTAAGGGTATGCTCCATAAATGCCTTATCCCAGCTCCTTTAGGTCCTTTATAAACTGGTCTACATCAATGGCAGGCATGGTAAGTGTCCTTATAGTCCCTCTTGAGCCAAGCTCCACCGCCATCTTCACTATGGTATCGTTGTCTGGGGCTTCAAGAATGTTGACAAAGTCGTAGGGTCCCATCACCACATATTGGGCAAGCACTTTGACGCCAAAACGCTCCATCACTTCCTTGTCTACTTCCTTTATCCTCTCGGGCTTGTGCTTGAGGGTTTTCATACCCTCGTCGGTTAGAGTGGTTAACATTACATAAATTGGCATGGCGACACCTCCTTAGGTTTTTCTAATATGATACTTTCTTAGGCTCAGCTTGTCAAAGAGTTCATACAGCACTGGCAAAAGGAAAAGGCTAAGTGGAAGTCCAGTGAATATACCACCTATGACCGCAAGGGCAAGGGGTTTTCTTAGCTCCGCACCTGCGGTAAGACCAAGAGCTACGGGTGTTAGAGCGGACACTATGGTAAAGGTAGTCATAAGGATGGGTCTTAGCCTTTCTTTTCTTGCCTGAAGGATAGCCTCACGGGTTTGTATACCTTCCTTTCTAAGCTGGATTATCCTCTCTATGAATAGCACCGCATCACGGACGATTATACCCACAAGGAGAATTATGCCAAAGTAGGAGGGGACGCTAAGTGAGGTATTTGTAAGGAGCAAAAGCCCGAAAGCACCAGCCACTGCAAGGGGGACCATGAGAAGCACAGTAAAGGGATGCCTGTAGCTTTCAAAGAGGGAGGCAAGCACCATATAAACGCCTATTAGTGCAAAGATAAGTGCAAAGCCAAGACCTTGAAAGGCTCTTTGAAACTCCTTTGCTTGACCCACCGGCTCAAAGGTGTAGCCGGGTGGAAGGTTATTTTTTAGCCAGTTTTCAACCTCTGCCACCGCATCAGCAAGAGGCTTTTCTGGAGATAGGTTGGCGAAGAAGGTGAAAGAATATTGTCTGTTGTATCGGTTTATTACCTTATAACCTGTGGCTACTTGTATATCTACCAGCTCCGTTAGTGGTATAAGCTCTCCCTTGAGGTTTCTCACATATACCCTTTTGAGGTTTTCCATGTTTTGCACAAACTCCGGCATGGACTTGACATACACATCGTAGCTTTCCGCACCAAGCTCGTAAGTTCCGAGCTTAAACTTTCCAAAGAGGACGTTTAGGGTTATTGCCACGTCCTCCACGCTAACACCCAGGTCTCCAAGTTTTTCTCTGTTTACCCTTATTTGAACCTGTGGCTCGTTGAGCCTAAGGTCTGTGTCCACGTCCCTGTAGCCAGCCCTGTTTCTAAACTCTGTGGTAAGTCTATTGGCTATGTTTTGAAGCTCTTCAAGAGAGGGACCTCTTATGGCATACTGGAGGTCTACCTGCCTTCCTCCGCCAGGTCCCACAATACCCGGAGGTTCTACGCTTACTCTCACATCCTTTACTTTTCTTAGCTCTTCTCTTACCATCTCCATAATCTTTGCCTGATGGGGTCTTTTGCCCTCCTTTAGGTAAACAAAGCCAAGACCTCCGTTCACATCCGGTCTTCCTGCCACTCCCTGACCTACAGCAATACCAAAGCGGTCCACGTAAGGGTTTTTGAGAAGAATTGCTTCTATTTCCCTTGTTTTCTGCTCTGTGTATTCAAAGGAAGAGCCCACAGGCGTTTCAAACCTTATAAGAAACCTACCCTCATCTACGATGGGGAAAAACTCCTTTTTGACCGCCTTAAATAGTTGAAAGCCTATGAAAACACTTAGCAAAGAGAAGGCTATAACCACCAACTTGTGGTCAAGAGACCACCTCAAAAGCCTATCAAAGAAGTTTTCAAACCTCTCATAAGCTCTTACAAAGGGGTTAGTGGAAGGAGGACCTGCCACAAGTCTTGAAACCGCCATGGGGGTAAAGCTAATGGCAACAAGGTAAGAGAGTGCTATGGCTATAGCAAGTGTTAGTGCAAAACTTCCAAAGAGCTTGCCTACTACACCTTTGAGGAATATGATGGGCAAGAAGACTATCACCAAAGAGGCGGTAGAAGCCAGAAGGGCAAAGATGACCACCCGAGTGCCTTTTTCTCCTGCCTCTAAGGGACTAAGACCTTCTTCATATCTTCTTCTGTATATGCTCTCAAGCACCACTATGGCATCGTCTATAACTATGCCTACTGCCACCGCAAGGGCAAGAAGGGTAAAGGTATTAAGGGAGTTCCCAAGCTGGTAGATGAAAAAGACAGTGCCAAGAAGGGTTATGGGTATTGCAAATATGGGAACAAGGGTAAGCTTTAAGTTTCCAAGGAAAAAGTAAACCACGAGGGCGGTTAGCAAACTACCTATTATTATCTCCTCTATTGCCGCTCTGACGCTATCCTTTACAAATATGGAGGAATCAAAGGTGTAGTCCATTCTCATGCCTTGAGGTAGTTGTCTGTTTAGCTCTTCCATCTTTGCCTTTACCGCATCCACCACTTCAACGGTGTTAGCCTTAGATTGTTTGTAAACAACCAAGGCGATAGCCTGCTCGCCCATAAACCTTGCCATGCCTCTTCTTTCATCTTCTGTGAACTCTACAAAGCCCACATCTCTAAGCCTTACACCGTTTCTTATGTATACACTTTCAAGCTCTCTTGGGTCTTGAGCTTTTCCGTAAAGCCTTAGTATGTATTCCCTGTTTTTGCCGTATATGGCTCCTGCTGGTGCTTCTATGTGGTTTTTACTTACCGCATCCAATACGTCCTGAACCGCAAGCCCTCTTGAGTAGAGCTTCTCTGGGTCAATCCTCACCCAAAGCACATTGTCTCTAAAACCGCCAAGGTCTACCTGTCCTACGCCATTTATCCTTTCAAACTCCCTCTTTATAACCTTGTCCGCCCAGTAAGCGAGGGTCTGATAATCCGCAGTCTTTGAGTGAAGTAGTGCCACAAAAATGGGTGCAAGTGAGGTGTCTACCTTTCTCACCACTGGTGGGTCTACGCCATCTGGAAGCTTTCCAAGAACTCTTTGCACCGCATCTCTGACCTCCTGTGCTGCCACATCTATGTCCTTCTCAAGGGAGAAGGTTATGGTTATCCTTGAAGTGCCTGCAAAGCTGGCAGATGAGATGCTCTCTATCCCGCTTATGGTGGCTATCTGGTCTTCGATAACTCTGGTGACGTTCACATCCACCACGTAAGCATTTGCACCGGGATAGGTAGTTACGATGCTAACTGTGGGAAAGTCCACGTCGGGAAGCCTATCAAGGGGTATTGTCCTCAGAGAATAAAGCCCAAGGATTATAAAGGCTATCATAAACATCCAAGAGGTGACGGGTCTGTGTATAAAAAAGCGATACATGGTAGGTATATTATAACCGACCGACTGGTCAGTATGTTATAATCTTTCTCACTATGAGGAAGGTTCTTTATGCCATAGGCATTTTTGCTCTACTCTTTGCCCTTTCCTGTCAGAGGCAAACTCAAAAGGCTTCAGAACAACAGCCAAGAGAGAGAAAGGTAGTGGTGAGCCTCTATAAATTGAAGTCCGAAGAAGTGCCAATAGAGTATGTGACTAAAGGATATTTTGAGGGGGAAAAGGATGTTTTGCTTAGACCTCTTGTCAGCGGTAGAGTTTTGAGCCTTTTTGTGGAAGAGGGTGCATTCGTAAAGAGCGGACAGGCTCTCTTGAAGATAGACCCTGCGGACTATGAAAATGTGCTCAGACAGTTAGAGGCACAGCTTGCACAAACAAAGGCAAGCTATGAAAACTTAAAGTCCGTCTATGAAAGGAGAAAATTTCTCCTTGAAAGAGAGCTTATTGCAAGAGAAGAGTTTGAAAACGTCCAGACACAGCTCAAGGCTCAAGAAGAGCTAATTAGAAGCATTCAAGCACAGATAGCCAACGCAAGGCTAAACCTAAGCAGGACAACCCTTACCGCACCCTTCTCTGGCTATATAGCTCAAAGGTTCGTAAACGTGGGAGACTATATAACGCCTCAAAGTCAGACCTTTAGGCTTGTCACCCTTGACCCTATAAGGTTTGTTTTTCAAATTCCTCAAGAGTATCTTCCATACGCAAAGGAGGGTTCAAAGGTTAAGATAAGGGTTGAACCCTTTGGAGAATACGAAGGGACGGTGTTTTTTGTTTCACCCACTGCGGATGCCAATAGGCTTATAACCATAAAAGCGAGGCTAAAAAACCCTAAGGGAGACCTAAAGCCAAACATGTATGGAGAGGCAAGGCTCTTACTTGGAGTTGAAAAGGGTTTTGCAGTGCCAGAGCAGGCGGTGGTAGTTCAAGGAAACAAGAAGGTGGTTTGGAAAATTCAGAATGGCACAGCTCAGCCTGTGCAAGTGGAGGTTATAAAACAAGGACAAGGCATAGTTTACATAAAGGGTGAGCTACAAGAGGGTGATAGCATAGCCTTAGAAAATGCCTACGTGCTTCAACAAGGCGTAAAGGTGGAGGTAAGATGAGGTTTATTGTATTGCTCTTTGTAAGTCTAAAGCTGGTCTTTGCCCTAAGCCTTGAGGAAGCTGTGGAGCTTGCCATAAAAAACAACACTTCTATGAGGCTTTCTATCCTTGACCTTCAAAAGGCGGAGGAAAACATAAGGAAAGCCAAGGCGGGTATACTGCCTCAGGTAAGTTTCTCTTACAGCTATACGAGACTTGGTGGGGATTTAGCTTTTGGTTTTACACCAAAGAACAGACACAGCTATTTGCTTCAATTAGACCAAGCGGTTTTTAATCGTGCGGTCTTTGAAGGACTAAGGCTTGCAAAAGACCAAAGAGAACTTCAAGAGCTCATATACGAGGATGTGAAAAGAGAGGTGGAGTTTCAAACCAAGCAGTTCTTCTATTCTCTTCTCTATAAGAAGGAGGTTATAAAACTTTTGGAGGAAAACCTCAGATACTGGGAAGAAAACTACAGACAGACAGAAGGCAAGTTTCAGGCAGGCATAGTGCCAAAGGTGGAGCTTATGAGAGCAAAAGCTCAGCTTGAAAACGCCAAAGCTCAGTTAGAGAACGCAATAGCGGACTACAAGAAAAGCCTTGAGGACTTTAAAGCCTTTCTTAGATACGAAGGAGAGCTTGAAATTCAAGGAGAACTCCAAAGGGGAGAGCTAAGGCAAGAAGACCTAAAAGTATCCCTTGAAAACAATAGCACCCTAAGGGTTGCAAGAAAGAACCTTGAGGTCTTCCAAAGGGTGGTTGAAGTCCAAAGGTCTCAGTATTATCCTACCCTTGACCTCTTTGCTACCTATCAGGGTAATACCGCAAGGATTGGTGGCAGGGACACCATGGTGGAAGGTTATACATTCGGTGTAAGGCTAAACTACAATATCTTTGATGGCTTTGCCCGTGAGGCAAGCATAGCACAGGCAAGGATTGACCTTTTAAGGCAAATGGAAAACTTAAAAGACACAGAGGAAAAGCTAAAGGCGGAGCTAAACAAAACCCTGTTAGACATAAGAGCTCTGGATGCTCAGATAAAGGCTACAGAGTTAGCCCTTGAATCTGCCAAGGAAAGTCTTAGACTCTCCAAGGAGAGATACCGCTTTGGTGTTGGAACTCAGCTTGAGGTCCTTGATGCGGTAAGCAACTACAACAACACTTTGCAAAACTACTACTATTTGCTCTATCTGTATAACACTGCCTTAGCAAGGCTTGAAAGGCTTATAAGATGAGTGCAAAGGATAGGATAATCCAGTCCGCTAAGGAGCTTTTTTCTCAAAAGGGCTATAACCACACCACCGTGGATGACATAGTAAGGCATGCGGGTCTTTCAAAGGGTGCTTTTTACTTCTACTTTAAGAGCAAAGACCAGCTTATGGAAGAGCTTGTAAACACGATGGCGGAAAGAACAAAGAGTATTATGAAAAGGTGGTTAGAAAAAGATGTCTCCGCAGAGGAGTGCATTAGGGGGCATATAAGGGACTTTCTTATAGAGTGCTACGAGGACAGGCATATAGCTTATGTCTTTTTCTTTGAGCTCATATGCAACAGGGAAGACTTCAGAAGACTTTACCGCAAACACCTACAAGAGATAAGAGAACTGCTTACAAAGATGGTGGAAAGGGGATACCAGAGGGGTGAGTTTCTGTGTGGAAACACAAAAACCCTTGTTAACTTGATAGCAGGCTATGTAAGACTTATATACATGGAGGAGCTCCTTCTAAACAACGCATCTTTGGAAGACCTACTGAGAGAGGTAGATGAGGGTCTTGGACTTATATTCAGGGGGTTAAAATGCGGACGATAGGCATTCTTTTGGCTTTTTGTGGACTTTCCTTCTCTCTTGGACTTGAGGAGTTAATAAGCTCCGCAATTGAAAAAAATCCAAGGGTTTCCTCAAAGGGCTACGTGGTGGAGTCCGCTAAGCTAAGGCTAAAGTCAAGTCAGCAACTTTATTATCCTGAGTTTTTTGCGGGATACCGATACTCAATTCAGTCAGAAAGACAGTCTATAAGTATACCATCTTTTGGAGGCTTGCCACCCTTTGAGGTAAGAAGCTCAAAAAGGAGCTACCAAAACTTCCAGCTTGGAGTAAGGCAGGTGCTATACGATGGAGGCTTTAGGTCTTCAAGTCTTGATATATCAAAGGCTCAGTTGAGGATATCTGAGGAGGACTATAAGGAGACGGTGCTTGAGGTAAAACTTGAGGTTATAAAGGCTTACCTTTCTGTGCTTTCCGCTTTGGAGCTTCTTGAGGTGGTAAAAAAGCAAAAGGAGGCGGTGGAGGCGGACCTAAGGCAAAGGGAAGCCTTCTTTAGAGAAGGTCTAATCGCCATAACGGACGTGCTACAGGCAAGAGTGAGGCTTGCGGAGGTCCAAAGAGACCTAAGAGAAGCGGAAGGAAACTACAGAATAGCTCTTGCCAACCTTTCAAGGCTCACAGGTATTGAGGAGGAAAGGCTAAAAGCCTTAGAACCCCTAAATATAAAGCCAGAGCTTTCAAGTCTTGAGGAGCTTATAAAGACCGCCATAGAAAAAAGACCAGCCATAAGGGCACTCAGAGAAAAAATCTCCTTTACACAAGCTCAAAGAAGAATGGAAAGCTCAAAGCTCTATCCAAAGGTCTTTCTGGAAGCGGTTTACAACTACTCAGACCAAAACCCTACAGTTTCTCCAAAGGGCTTTTTTGTCCTAAGTGCAGGGGTTAGCCTAAGTTTTCAGTCCCTTAGTGCCTACTATAGCACTTTGGCTTTTATGCAGGAGGAAAAGTCCGCAAAGGAAGACCTAAGAGACCTACAGCAGGCAATAGCCCTAAGGGTGAAGTCCGCCTATGAGAACTTTTTGACCGCACAAGACAATCTTAGGGTAGCAGAGGAGTCTGTAAAGTTTGCAGAGGAGTTTTATAGGCTTTCCCTTGAGCAGTATAGAAACCAGATAATAAGCGGGACAGACCTACTGCAGGCGGAGGCAAGTAGAACCCAAGCCTTGAAGTCTAAGGTTATAGCCTACTACAAATTACTTGAAGCTTACTTTGAACTTCTAAGAGAGGTAGGCGAGCTGTGAAAAAGGTAGGAATAGGGGTAATTCTTTTTCTTTTGGTGCTTTTTGGCTTTTTGTCCTATAGATGGATAAAGCACAGAATGGAATATGCCATAACGGATGCGGTTTTTGTAAGGGTGGACACCATGAGCAACGTGTCCTTTGAGGTTAGTGGTAGAGTGGTGGAGGTCTACAAGGATATGGGAGACAGGGTAAAAAAGGGAGAGCTTTTGGCGAGGCTTGAACCAGAGGACTATAGGCTACACTTAGAGAGCTTACAGATGAAGCTAAACTCTCTCTTGGCACAAAAGGAAGCCCTTGAACTTCAGCTAAAAAGGTCAAAGGCTCAGATTGACTTAGGGGTTGGTATGGTAGGAGATACCCTAAAGGAGCTAAAAGCCAAAGAGGACGCACTAATAAGACAAGTGCAAGAGCTTGAAGTCCAAATACAACAAATAGAAAGAGACAGACAAAGAGCGGAAAACCTCTTTAAAGAGGGTCTTATTCCAAAGCAGAGGTTTGAACAGATAGACACCACCTATAAAAGCCTTCAACTTAGGAAAAAGGCTTTGGAAGACAGTTTAAGGGAGCTAAGAGCGGTATACTCAAGAACTCAAAGGGAATACGAAAAAACTGAGCTTGAAAGAATAAGAGCAAAGGAGCTTAGCAAACAGATTGAGGCACTGGAGAAGGATATAGGAGCTTTAGAAACCCAAATACAACAGGCTAAGTTAAACCTTGAAAGAACAGAGCTACGCTCACCCATAGATGGTATAGTTGCCAAGAGGTTTATAAGCGTGGGAGACATGGTAAGGGTTGGTCAGCCAGCCTTTAGTCTAATAGACCCAGAGAGCTTTTATGTGGAAGCCCTCCTTGAGGAGACAAAGCTAAGGGGTGTAAAGCCTGGCTCAAAAGCCTATGTGATGCTTGATGCCTACAAGGGTGTGGTTTTTGAGGGTGTGGTGGAAGAGATAAGCCCAGCCTCTGCGGCAACCTTTGCCCTCGTGCCAAGGGATGTGTCCGCAGGAGAGTTTACCAAAGTAGTCCAGCGAATACCGGTGAAGATAAGGATAACCAAAGGGGACAAGAGCCTTCTTAGAGTTGGCATGGGCGGAAAGGTGGAGATAAGGAGAGAATGAAGGAAGAAAGACCCTTTCACGAAAGTCTTACACCCATAGAGAGGGGTATTCTCACCTTTTCTCTGATGATAGGCGTCTTTATGGCGATTTTGGATACCACCATAGTGGACATAGTGGTGCCTAAGATGATGGCACCTCTTAGCACAGACCTATATGGTGTCCAGTGGGTAATAACCGCCTACATGACCGCTTCCGCAAGTGCCATACTGTTGGTGGAGTGGCTTGAGGGTCTTGTGGGTCTAAAGAGGGTCTTCCTGCTCGGGCTTTTTCTTTTTACCACCGCCTCCTTTTTCTGTGGTCAAGCTCAATTCCTTGAATGGATGATAGCGTCAAGGATAGTTCAAGGCTTTGGCGAAGCCTTAATTGTGGTTAGTGCGGAGGCACTCCTTTTCTCCGCCTACGCTCCAGAAAAGCGTGGTCTTGCTATGGGTATATACGGGCTTGGTGTGAGCTTTGCTCCCGCCCTTGGTCCCACACTGGGTGGTTGGATAACAGAGCACATAGACTGGAGATGGGTCTTTTATATAAACCTACCCATAGGCATCTTTAACTTCACCCTTGCCCTCTTTTTCCTAAAAGACCACAAGCCTGCTCACAAGCTAAGGCTCAACTTCCTATCTTACCTTTTCATTTCTCTTGCCACCGTGAGCTTTCTCATAGTCCTCTCAAGGGGTCAAAAGGAGGGTTGGTTTGCCAGCGACTTTATACTTTACCTTTCTTTGCTTTCCCTTCTCTCCTTTCTCCTTTTCCTGCTTTCTGAAATGCTCTCTAAAAACAAGCTCATAGACCCCTCTATTTTCAAGATTAAGGAGTTTGTGGTAGCCTTTTGGGTCTATTGCTTTGTGCTTGGCTTTTCCATGTATCAGGTCTTTTACCTTATACCTCTCTACTTTGAAAAGCTCAAGGGCTATACCACCTTTCAGACAGGTCTTGTTATACTGCCTATGGCTCTTACTATAGGCTTTCTCTCTCCAATTGCTGGCATACTTTCTGACAAAAAATCTCCACGGCTTGCTCTATACATCGCAACCGCTTTGTATCTCTCTGTTGCCTTTTTGCTACTGCCAAGGCTCAATTACTTCACCTCAAAGGAAACTGCCATTCTTTACCTTGTAGCCATGGGTGCGGGTATGGGCTTTTTCTTTGCACCAGTTACCCAGATGGCTCTAAAAAAGTTAGGAGACAAGACCACTCTTGGAGTGAGCCTTATGCACTATGTGAGGTTTGTGGGAGGCTCTTTTGGAACAGCCTTTGCCACCAATGACCTTCAAAGGTTTGCGGTAGAAAACTTTCAAAGAAGCACAGAGATACAAAATACTTATTGGTTAGAACTCAAAATACAAGAAGCCACTGGATGGCTCTCTCAATTTGCTTACCAGTCAGAGGAAAAGGCAAAGGCTATGATATACCAGCTTCAAAACCTTTATGCCCTTTCTGATGCCTTTGGCTCTACTCTTTTCTTTGCAGCCCTTTGGGCTCTCTTTGGCAGTCTGCCAGTTTTTTATCTTTTTTGGGAGGATGTAAGAGGGTTTTTGGTAAAGGTTTTTGTAATAAAAAGACCATTAAAAAGCGAGGAGGTTTAAGCCATGCGTCCATACATGGTTTTACTTACATTGTTTCTACCAGCGGTCTCTATGGCGGAGAACCGTATAGGGGTGGGCGGTGCTATTATGTGGGGTAAGGATAACACATCCACAAGGGGCGGTAGCGTGATAAAAAGCCTTGATAAACCAGAGGATAGCTTCCTAAGGGCTTTGCCTTTTCTTGATATAAACCTATCTTACAAAAGCGGGGCGAACACTTACTTTTTGAGGACTTCCACCGAAGCCATGACGCCCGGGATTCAGGTAGGTTTCAAAAGACAGGGCTTTGTCTTTGAATCAACGGAGCTATATCTTGGCTACAACCCTCTAAGGAGAGTATGGAAAGACCCATATTTGTTAAACACACCAAGAGAAAAGACCTACCAGCGAGATTACGAAGTAGGTGTGAAGTTTTTTCAAGGTTTTTCAAGCCTTGGTATAAGGTCTGTATACTCAGACATAGAGGATGACAAGTTAGGCGAGAGAGAAAGGGACTTGAGAAGAGACAGGCTTCTTACAGAGTTAAGCTATTCTTACAGATACAGCCTTAGCAAAAATTTTGGCATCTCACCTTCACTAAACCTAAGGTATTCTAAGGCAGATGGCAAAGCTAACTCTTATGCAGGCTACACACTTGGACTTTCTGGCACATACAGACAAAGCACATACCTACTCAACGCAGGCTTGGGGATAGATGTGGATAATTACATAAACAAAGACCCAATTCTACTTAAAAAGAGAAAGGACACAGGCTACTACCTACTTTTTTCTATGACCAAAAGGAACTTTATACATAAAAATGCCTACCTGACATCCTTCACCGCATACAGACAGGTAAACTCTAATGCAAACTTCTACGACAGAAAAGCACTATTCTTTGGGGTATTGACGGGATACAGTTGGTAATTAGCTA
>JAXSOX010000005.1:0-22023 GCA_037926525.1 Aquificaceae bacterium
CTCAAAACATAGAGGATATGCTAATAGACTGGCTTACTTTAGGCATTGACCCAAAAAAGAGTGTGGTATTTCAACAATCAAAGGTAAAGGAACATGCGGAGCTTTTCCTCATATTTTCCATGATAACACCCAAGAGCTGGCTTGAGTGGAACCCCACTTACAAAGATACTAAGTATAACCTCCTTAGAATTGCGGACCTTAGCCTTATGTTTAAAGGTGGTATTAGAGACCACGTAAAGACCCTTGTGGCAAAACTTCCTTACAAGGTTGAGGACCTTGACGCTCTTGAGGAGCTACTTCTTGACACCATATCTGACGCTCTTATAACCGCTCTCTTTGAGGGATATCTGGATAAGGAAATGTTTAAGGAACTCAATGTCTCAAAGAGGGACTTTTACGACACGGACACTTACGGCTTTTTGGGCTACCCCGTGCTTCAGGCAGTGGACATACTCATATACAAGGCTCAGGCAGTCCCTGTGGGAGAAGACCAGCTACCTCACATAGAACTCTCAAGGGAAATAGCAAGAAGGTTTAATCACCTATACGGAGAAACCTTTCCAGAGCCTCAGGCTATACTCACAGAAACTCCAAGACTTCCAGGCACAGATGGAAGGAAGATGAGCAAGTCTTATAACAATGCCATATACTTTGCGGACAGCGAAGAAGAGGTAAAGAAGAAAGTCATGAGCTTTTATACAGACCCACAAAAGCTAAGAAGAGGAGACCCCGGAAGACCAGAGATATGCCCTGTGTTTTTCTACCATAAGATTTTCTCTCCATCAGAAAGAACTCAGGAAATAGAAAGGGAATGCAAAAGTGGTAGACTTGGATGCGTGGACTGTAAAAAAATCATGCTTGAGGGTCTTGAGGCTTTTCTTAAACCTATCAGAGAAAAAAGAGAACAAGTTGCCAAAGACAGGGAGCTTCTTATACATATACTTGAGGAAGGCTCAGAAAAGGCAAGACAGATAGCCAAAGAAACTATGGAAGAAGTGAGATTAAAAACAAGAGTGGGATGACCTACATACTTCTGGCAATCCTTCTCCTTGCAGTATATATACTGGTTGCAGAGCTCTATCCTGTAAGGTTTTTTAAGGTTGAAAAGGTAAATAAGGCGAGTTTCCCAGAGCTACCACCTGTATATCTGTATTCTTTTGAGCTCCATATCCATACACAGTTTTCCTACGACTCTCTTGGAAAACCAGAGGACCTAAAAAAGGCTTCAAGGGAAGAAGATATAGATTTTCTCATAATTACAGACCACGACAACGACCATATAAAATACTTTGCGGATGAGAGCATAATAGCGGGTAAGGAAATAAAGATTACAGATGAAAAGGGTAGAGTGCTTGGAGATATTCTTGAAGTGGGAGACCTAAAAGTGGTAGCACATCCCTTCAAGGAAAAATATAAATGGCGTCTACCTCTTCCAGAAGATTATCTTTTTGAAATAATAGACCTAAAGGATGCTCTGCTTGAGAGAAAAATGCTCCTTTTCTTTCTTCTGCCTTACATAACTCTAAGGTCTTTAATCTCCATAAACTTGGCTTTGAACTTTATAAAGAGGCTTGTGGACATAAAAAGATACGCTCTTATGTATATGAAGATGGGTATAAAAAATCCAATAGTTGCGGGGCTTGACCATCATGTAAAGGTATACATAAGGGAAGTGGGCATAAGGTTTTTGTTTCCAAACTATACGCACAGTTTTAGGATTCTACGCAACTTTCTCATAAGCAGTAAAAGGATAGAAAGCAAAGAGGACTTCCTTAAGGAGCTCAAGAGAGGTAAAGGGGTAATCTCCTTTAGTAAAAAGTCCACCCTCTTCTGGCAGGAGGGTTCATGGCTCAAAATCCTTCCACCAACTAACTGCTTACTTTTAGTTTTGGAAAAGGAAAGGGAAAAGTCATACTTAGGCTCATACTTTGAGCTACCAATTCCCTCTGAAAATAGCCTATTTCTCGGCTATACTTATAAATTCAGACTATGGAACTTTTACTTTGGGCTTGTGCCACTTTTTATATTTTCTTTTAGGGAGGATAAGCATGCAAGAGCTACCGCTTCCTGAGGAGATAAAGGAGAAGATCCTACAGAAGGTTTCAAACAAAGCCTTGGCTCTAAAAGCCTTTGAATACATAAAGTTAGTCAAAAGGGAAGATGGAAGTCTGTGGGTCAAAGAAGAGTTTGAGGATACCAACAATCACGCCTTGTGGTTTATGGTCTTGGCTTGTGTAAACTATGCACAGAGGCTAATAAGAGGAGAGGAGATAGACTAATGCCTTGGAATGTGATAGTGAGGAAAAAATTTAGCTGGGCTCACTTTCTAACAGACTATCATGGTGCTCCAGAGCCTATTCATGGACACACATGGATGGTGGAGGTGCACATAAGGGCGGACAAGGTGGATGCAGGTGGTATGGGCTACGATTTCTTGGAGGTTGACGCCTTCTTGAGAGAGCTATTGCCAGACTACAGGCTTTTGAACGAGTTTGTGGATTTCTCTCCAAGTGCGGAGAATATGGCAAAGTGGATTTATGAGAAGGTCAAAGAAAAATACCCCACAGTCTCCAAGGTTGTGGTTTGGGAAAAAGAAGACTGTGGGGCGGAGTATTGGGAAGATTAACAGTTGACGCAGTGTGTCTCTTTTGCTTCCCTTGCCTTCTTTGCCGTTTCTGGGTCGTAGGCTTTGCCTTGCCAGAGCATCTGATAGACCACTTCGTAGGTGCTTTCTGCGAGCTCTGTTAGCTCCTTAAAGAGCTTGTTAAAGCCTTCGCTTCTGTGGGATTCTTCGTGGTCTTCCAAGGACCTCCAGAAGGTAATGATAAGCACTTCTCTGTTTTTGAGTGGGTGCTCTGTGGTCTGACCTGCGGTTGAGCCCTCAAGGGAGACACCGCCAGTGTTGAGTGCCACAAAGCCTCCGTAAAAGCCTGTGTCTGAGTGGTAAGTCTTCACATGCTCGCACAAATATGCCACCTTTTCCGCCACATCGTCAATGGTAACACCCTCTTTGAGCACCACGTAGTTAATATTAACCACCGCATCCTCTGGAACATCCACTATATAGTTTCCATACATGTTAGCACCTCCTAAGAGTTTTTTAAGCGTATTACAATATAATGAAATTCTTAATAAAAGGCTATGCGTTAAATCATAAATATTGACACTCAATATCCCTCATATGCCCTTTCATAGAGCCTTTGCACGTCCTCAAGGGTAGGCTCTACGGGGTTTATGGCAAACAAGCCTCTTGAGAGCATATACACATCCTCTGTAAGCCTTTCAAGTTTTTCCTTTTCCACGCCAAGGTCTTTTAGGCTAAGTCTCATGCCAACCCTTTCTAAGAAATCCTCAAGGGCTTTTACTGCCATGTGAGGCTTTGGCTCATAACCCATAAGCTCTGCAAAGAGGGCGTATTTTTGTGGATTTCCTTTGTAATTAAAGTCTGTGATGGCAACCGCCAAAGCGGAAAGACCTTCTCCATGAGCTACCTGAGGGTAGTGGGCGGACACGGGATGCTCCATGCCATGTATGAGGGCTACCCTTTTTCTGTCTATGGCAATGCCTGCGAGCATGCTCGCATAACTCATATAAGACCTTGCCTGAAGATTTTCTGGCTCTTCTATGGCAATAGGTAGCCACTGCTTTATAAGGCTTATGGCTCTTATGGCAAACTCTTCTGCGAGGGTATTGGAAAGTTTGTTGGTAAGGGATTCAAGGGCATGCATAAGGGCGTCTATGCCGGTTATGGCGGTAAGCCTTGCGTTCATACTTACAGTCAAGGATGGGTCTATTATGGCTACCCTTGGGTAGTTTAAGGAGTGAGATATAACCAGCTTCTCCTTTCTTATGGGGTTTGAAAGAACCGCATACCTGTTTACCTCGCTTCCCGTGCCTGCAGTGGTAGGAATGCATATCACAGGTCTATTCAAGAAGGGTATGAGCCTTGGACCCTCAGGATAGTTCACATAGTCCCAGGCGTAGCCTTCATTGGAAGAAACTATGGATATGGCTTTTGCACTGTCAAGACTGCTACCTCCACCAAGACCCACAATGTAGTCTATCTTTTCCCTTACCACAAGCTCACTTGCCTTGTTTACGCTCTTATCTGTAGGGTTTGGCTCAATTTCGTCAAAAACCAGAACTTCTTCCGCACCGTTTCTTCTAAGGGATTCAATCACCCTTTGAAGAGAACCATTCTCCTTTGAACTTTTCCTTCCAGTGACTATGAGCACTCTGTAGCCAAAGCGTTTACCAACCTCTCCTACCTTGTCTACAGAACCCACACCAAAGATTATTTCAACGGGTAGATAAAACTCAAAGTTCATGCCTCTGTTATGTCTTCTCTTTGAATTTCCATCTCCTCTGGTATGGTTGCCTCAAAGGTAAAGGCGGGGTATGTGGGCACTATGCCTTCCTCTTCTGCCTTTTCCGCACAGTGTGCATGGTATCTTGTCCAAGGTATAGCCAAGAGTCTCTCAAAGGGTATCTCTTCGTTGCAGTATTCACATATGCCGTATGTTCCTGCCTGCATCTTGTTGAGGGCGTGTTCAATTTCTCTAATAAGGAAAACCTCTCTTGAGGACAGGGTATCAAGAAGTTCCTGCGTGTAGGTCATCTGACCTATGTCTTCTAAGTCTCCTGGTTCCTTTACCTCCTCCTCAATGCGTGCCTGTGTGTCTTCTTTCTTTTTGTAGCGTTCAAGAAGTTTTGCCTTCTCCTCCAAGAGCTTTTCTCTCAAAAGTTCAAGCTGTTCTTTACTTAGCATATTAGCCCTCCTTAAAAAGGAATTCAAAATAATATATGCTAAAATTTTTTCTCATGTATTCCATTTTACACAGGCACAAGGGCATAACAGTAGCCATCATAGCTTTGGCTACTGGTGGCTTTTTCCTTTGGCTCTTCTTCGCAGGAGGCGTTGGCGATATAACTTCTCCTTCTAAGAGGTGTGTGGTGGAGGTAGGCTCAGGGTGTATAACCCTTAAGGACTACAGAAGGGAGCTTTTGAGGTTTTCCGACCTTTTGCAAAACCCACAGATGGAAGAGCTAATAAGGGAGCAAGTTATCTCTAACCTTATAGCCCAAGAGCTACTTTATCAAAAGGCAAAGAGCCTATCTTTTATTGCAAGTGATGAAGAGGTGGTTGAAGTTATAAAGTCTGACCCTTCCTTTCAAGAGGGTGGGCTTTTTAGCTCTTCCAAATACAGAGAGGTGCTCTCAAGGATAGGTATGACGCCAAAGGAATATGAAGAATACATAAGAAAACTGCTTAGCATTCAAAAACTCCTTAGCTTTCTAACCAACGGTGTTTATCTTACAGAGAAGGAATTGGAAATAAACCTTCTTGCGGACAGCACTCTTCTGAGCGGTAGTCTCTACCTTATAACCTCTGCGGATGTATCCCAAAAATACAAGCCTACAGAACAAGAGCTATTGGAGTATTACCAGAAGAACAAGGAGCTTTTCAAAAGACCAGAAGGAAAAGTAGTCTGGGTGTGGAGAGAAAAGGATAAGGAGAAGGCACTGTCTATTTATAACAATCTAAAGGCTGGAAAAGAAGCAGAAGGCTATCAAGAATACAAATTGCCAGAGGACTTTCAGAAGATGGGAGGTCTTCTTGAGAAAGAAGCTCAAAGGCTCAACCCTCAGGAAAGGGTAAGCATTACAAAAGAGGGTGGGGATTATGTGGTTCTGTATCTCAAGCAGGTTATCCCTGCAGGTTATGAGGACTTTGAAAAGGTAAAGGAAAAGGTAAGGGAAAAACTCGTAGAGGAAAAGTCCCAGCCTTTGGTAGAGCAAAAGGCACAGGAAGTTGCCAGGCTCTTGAAGGAGGGGAAAAAGCCAGAGGCGAGATTTCTAAACTTTTCTGACACTCCAGCCCTTCAGCTTAATGCGGTTGTCAACATAGACCAAAAGGATATGGTTCGTATAGTGCTATCTCAAGATAGAGTCTTTGGTCCTTATCCTCTCAGACAGGGCTATGGTGTAGTGCTTGTGGAAAAGAGAAACAAAAGGGAACTAAAGCCAGAAGAAAAGGAAGAGGTGGTCAAGGACATACTTAGTCTTAAATCTCAGGCAATACTAAACCAGTATGTGGAATATTTGAAAAAGAACACTAAAATACGCATAAACAAAGACCTACTTGGAGGTGGATAAGATGGAGAAAAAGTGGAGAACCGCCATAACACAGCATGTGGGTCATGAGACCTACATAAGGGGCTATAGGCTTTTGGACCTTGTGGGGAACTTGAGCTTTGCGCAGGCTATATACCTCATTCTCAAAGGTGAGCTTCCTAACGAGAAAGAATCCAAGATGATGGAAGCCATATTTGTCTCTGTTATAGACCATGGCATAGCACCACCTTCTGTTATATCTGCAAGGGCGGTCGCTTCTGGTGGAAACTCGCTCAATGTGGGAGTTGCAGCAGGTGTGCTTGCTTTTGGCTCCGCTCACGGTGGTGCTCTTGAGGATGCCATGAGGTTTATCCAAGAGGGTGTGGCAAGTCAAAGGAGTGTGGAAGATATAGTAAGAGAGTATCTTGAGGCAAAAAGACCCATACCCGGCTATGGACACAGATACTACAAAGACTTTGACCCAAGAACAAAGAGGCTTATGGATATAGCAAAAGAGCTTGGCTTTTATGGTAAGCACTGTGAGTTTGCGGAAGCGGTCCAAGAGGAAATTGGCAGGCAAAAGGGTAAAAGGCTGGTTCTTAATGTGGACGGAGGCATTGCTGCAGTGGCTTCGGAGATGGGTTTTGATTGGAGGCTCGGAAAAGGCTTTTTCATAATAGGAAGGGTGCCGGGGCTTGTTGCACACGTTTATGAAGAACTCACCACGGAAAAGCCCTTCTCCAAAAGGCTTGATGAGGAAACGGAGACCGAGTATACGGGCGTGCCACCAAGGGAGCTACCTCCAGAGTTCAAAAGGATATGAAGATACAAGAGAACATATTAAGGATCTACAAGTTTTTTACTGGAATAGTCTTTAACATAACTATAGTAATACTTCTCTTCTCACTTTTTGTAGGCTTGGGAAGGACCATTTTAGAACTTGGTTTTGTATTCACTGAGGAAACAGTAAGGCTTAGTATAAAGGACTTGGTCACCAACGTGCTGTCTATAGTTATACTCCTTGAACTGGTAAGGGCTTTTGTGGACTACTTTGAACACGAAAGGGTTAGAATTGAAATACTCATAGAAATAGCCATAGCCTTTATGATAAGAGAGCTTATGATATATATCTTCGCTGGGAATCTTAAGGGGACTGATGTGGTCCTCTGGACCCTTGGTATAGCCCTTCTTGTGGGTGCAAGGACCCTAACGGTGATATATAAACCCACCAAGTGAGCCTACACTTCGTATATGATGTCAAGAAGCTCGCTGGCTTTTTGTGGGTCTATTTCCTTTAGCTTTTTGTATACTTCCCTTGCCTGTGAAACCTTTCCAGCTCTTGTGTAGGCAACTCCCAGCTTAAAAAGAAGCTCTGGGTCTTGTGGCTTTTCTTCTATCTCCTTTTTCAAGTCCTCTATGAACTTCTCCAATAGACCCTCTCCCATTTTGCTAAAAATACCCTTATAACCCTTTTCCATCATAGCCTTGCTCCATGAAACCTGTAGTTAAGACTACGTATCCTCTCCAAGTTTTCTAAAATTATATCCTCCACGAAGGGATTGTATGATATAACCACAACACTTAACCCAAAGCCACCTTCCTCAAGCAGTCTTCTTGAAGTGTAAAGGAACTCCCTAAGCACTTCGTCCTTTTCTATCTCAAAGGGTGCTCCAAGGAAGTGGTGGCTAATACCTAAAAAACTGTCAGGTTTTACCTTTACAGTGAGCCTTATGGGATTGAGGTTTTCTATTAGCTTTTCTCTTTCCAGAGCATACTCAAGCCCAAACATGAGCATGGCATCGGTAATAAGATGTTTAGAGGACAAGGACACAAACTGTCTAAAACCACTTTCTCTAAAGTCAAGTTTTAGGTTGTCTTTTACCGTTTCTACCCAATGTGGGTGAGGGTTTTCCAAAAGCCAGAATATTTTCCAAGGATAAAAGCTGTTTCCCTCCTGACTTCCCCAAAGCATACTGACAAGAGGCATTGTTATAAATATAGGCTGGGTTTATATTTTATGGCATGTTTGGAGTGCTTAGAAAAAAACCTATAGACAAGATTGTGGAAGTTCTCGGAAAGGAAAAGGTAAACACCTCTCTTGTGGAGAGAAAGCTCTACTCTTACGATGCAACTCCCATACCTATTGAGAGGGCTCTTCCCTCTGCTGTAGTTTTCCCAGAAAGTCATGAAGATGTGGTAAAGCTGGTAAAGGTTTGCTACGAAGAGGATATACCTATATTTCCAAGGGGTGCTGGCTCTGGTCTAACTGGTGGTGCTGTGCCTACTTCAGAAAGGGGTGTGGTAGTTTCCTTTGAGAGGATGAACCGTTTTGAGGTAAACGTAGACAATGCCACTGCAGAGGTCCAACCCGGGGTAATAACTTCCCAGTTTCAGGAGTATGTGGAGAAACTTGGGCTCTTTTATCCACCAGACCCCTCCTCCTTTAAGTATTCCACCATTGGGGGCAACATTGCAGAAAATGCAGGCGGTCCAAGATGTCTAAAGTATGGGGTCACTCGTGAGTATGTGCTTGGACTTACTGCGGTCATAAAGGAGGGACAGACCATAAAGACAGGCAACCCTGTTATAAAGGATGTGGCAGGCTACGACATTACAAAGCTCCTTGTAGGCTCAGAAGGGACCTTAGGTCTTATTACCTCCGCAACCCTCAAGCTCATACCAAAGCCAAAGGCGAGGGCAACTGCGCTGGCTCTCTTTAACAGGCTTGAGGATGTGGGTAAAGCGGTTACAAAGATATTCACCTCTGGCATATTTCCCTCCGCCCTTGAGTTTATGGATGAAGACGCCATAAGAGCTGTGGAAGACTACAAGCCAGTGGGTCTGCCAAGGGTATCCGCCCTGCTCCTTATAGAAGTAGATGGTTCACCCTCAAGCGTCCAAGAAGACATAAGAGATATAAAAAACCTTCTTGAGCCTATGGGAATTGAAGTGAAAACCGCACAAAGCAAAGAAGAGGAAGAAAAACTATGGAGTGCCAGAAAGAACCTTGGTCCAGCCTTGGGAAATCTCAAAACAGGTAAGATAAACGAAGACATAGTAATACCAAGGATATACCTCTCAGAAGCCATACCAGAGTTCAGAAAAGTAGCAAAGAAGTATGACCTTATGATGGTCATATTTGGTCATATAGGCGATGGGAACTTGCATGTGAACCTTCTCTATGATAAGGCAAACAGGGAAGAGGAAGAAAGAGCAGAAAGGGCTGTGGATGAGGTGTTTGAAATAGCTCTCAAATACAATGGCTCTATAACTGGAGAGCATGGTGTGGGTCTTACAAAGAAAAAGTTTCTCCAGTGGCAGTTTGGACCAGCAGGGTATGAACTACTTAGAGGAATAAAACTGCTCTTTGACCCTAAGAACCTCTTCAATCCTGGCAAGGTGGTGGAGGTGTTGATATGAAAAAGATAGTCTTTTTTCTCTTGACTCTGGTAAGCATAGGCATTGCAACCGATGAGTTTGTAAAAGGACTTATAGAAAAGCTCATGGAGAAAGGTCAGTCTGCTTGGTGGTGGAACTCAAAATGGTGGGATGAGGGCTATATAGAAAATGTGCCTAACTACAGGGTAAGGGTGGAAACCGCAGTAGTCAAAAAGAAAGATGTAGAAGTACCTGTTTTCATATACAGACCTGACGACGGGGAGAAGTATCCAGGGGTTCTTTTTATACATGGAAGAAGAGGTCTTGATGACCTCTTTAAATTACATGCAAAGAGGCTTGCGAGCAAAGGATTCCTTGTAGTAGCTCCAGACCTCTACACTGGTAGGCTCATACCCCAATTTCCAATAGAGCATGACCCAGTGCTTGAGGAAGACCTTGACGCGGTCCTTGTGTACGCCCTTAACAGAGGTGACATAAAGGGTAAGAAACTCTGTGCTTACGGGCTGACCAGAGGGGGTTACTATGCAATTAGACTGCTCGTGACCTTTAAAAGACAAGAAAAGGATATAGCATGCTTTGTAGCTTACTACCCGCACATGCAAAACCCGAACGCTCCAGAGCCTGAGCAAGTTTACCGCTACGCCCCAGAATGGGAAAGCCTTAAGATACCAACCCTTATACTCGTAGGTGAGAATGAACAGTATCAGAGAATAAGACCAGCACTGGTAGCTGTAGAACACCTCAGAGCTAAAGGTGTACCCATATGGATAGTGGTTTATCCTGGTGTGGGTAGAGGCTTTGACTTCAGGCTTGACAGGAGAACCTTTGCGGATGACCTTGCCTCAAAGGATGCTCTTATAAGGTCTACTCTTTTTATGAAGAAATATTTAGAGGAGAAATGACCTCTAATGCCCTGCGGAATATTTCTTTATCCCCCTTATACTTGAGTAGCTTTTCCACCTCTTTGAGCGGGAAAAACTCTGCATCTTTTACTTCCCACGAGGGCTTAAGCTCTCCATGAATATAATTCATAAGATAATAAACAACCTTCTTCCTTATCTTTTCTCCCTCCCTCACATACCAGTAGCTTATCTCACCAAGCTCAGAAACTATGTTTCCCTTTATTCCTGTCTCTTCGTAAACTTCCCTGACCGCTGCCTCCTCTGGTTTTTCTCCCTTTTCCACAAGACCTTTTGGAAACGTCCAGACGTCAGAAGGATTCTTTATAAGCAATACCTTTCCATCCTTTATTAGCACACCTCCTGCTGAAAATTCTTCCTTCATGGTAGAACCTCCACCTTGCCCTTTGCCAGAACCCTTCCCCTCAATATTTTATCCTCTCTCCTTATGCGTATTATCTTTCCCGCTGTGCCAGAATCCACTGCCACTGCTTGAAAGCTCAACTCAATGGAACCGCTTCTGTATACTACTTCAACTAAATCACCACTTTTCACCATAGGCACTTCCTTGAGAAGAGACCTTCTTAGCATAGTTCCTTTGGTTATGCGTGTAGATGCTATGTAGTTTTCAAAGTCTTCTGAGCTTAGCCTTAGGTCTGATGGAATGGTTTTCATAAACCTTTCTTCTACCTTAAACTGCTCAGGTCTGATGGGACTTCCCTTTGGTATGTCCTCAAGGGCTATAAAGACCTTTGCCTTCCACAAAGCATTTACAATAGCTTGATACCTCTCCTTGCCAGAATAGAGATAAGCAACCGCCCTGCTCCTGCCGTATTCCATATCTAGCTCAACTTTTTCAACCTCCAAGTTTTTAGGTGCAAAAAGCCTGACACTTTGAACCTTTACACTATTGCCAAAACGCTTGTAGACCTCTGATTCTATAAGCTCTTCTGGACTGGAAAAGGCAAAAGAGAATAGGAGCAAAAGGCTAAGAAGCCACATCCATCCTCTGCATCAACTCCCTTATGAGGGTGGCAGGCTCCACCTCCTTAGGACAGACCAGATTACACTTGTTGCAGGAAAGGCAGTGGTAGAGGTTTCCCTCCCTTACCGCCTGCTTCGCCCTTAGCTCCTTTTGCTCCTCTCTTGGGTCTTCGTAGAACCTAAAGAGCTTGGCAAAGAAAAGGGGTCCTGCGTAGTTCTCCTCCAAAACCTGAGGACAGTAGGACTGGCAGGCAAGGCAAAGGATGCAGTCCGCTGAGTTCTCTATCTTCCTGCTAAGCTCTGGCTCTATCCTTGGGTCTTTGCTCTGTTCCCTTATCCAGAGCCTTAGGCTTTTTATCTTCTCTATCACCCTTTCGTTGTCTATCACCAAGTCCCTTATGACCCTAAAGTTCCTTACGGGTTCTATAAGAACCTCCTGCCCAAAAAGGGCGTAGGGTAATGCTTGCTCCTTGCAAGCGAGTTTTGGAAAACCATTGACCATTATGGTGCAGGTGCCACATATACCCGCCCTGCAGAAATGCCTAAAGCAAAGGCTCGGGTCAAGCTCCTCCTTTATCCTCTGGAGTGCCATAAGAAGGGTCATACCCTCTTGGTAGGGTATCTCAAAGGTTTGGTAGTAGGATTTCCCTGAGTCTTCCTGCCTTCTTATTTTTAGCTTTAGAACCATGCTTAAATAATGTATCCTATTGTGTATGCTGGTCAAGCACTTTGAAAGTCGGGAAGCCTTCTATAGGTTTCTGAAGGAGAAAATGGGCGTGTTTTTCAGAGAAGCCTACGACAGAGGCTTTGAAGGAGTTTTCCATGTGCTATATCTGAAGGGAGTAAAGGCGGAGATTATTGTCCCTCTGGCAAAAAGGTCTTGCCTGCATGCCTTTTATGGTGACAGCACTGTGGCCCTCTGCGGTTCAGAAGCTCAGCTGAGAGATTTCTGCTCTCTTCTCGTGAAGGAAGACAAAAGGCTTGCGATTGAAATACTCCAAAAGCTCCAAAGCTACAGGAAAAGGTCCTTTAAGCTCCAATACAACCAGAAAATACTGCCTCTGGGTATAAAAACCGCCATTATGGGTGTTCTTAACATAACACCAGACTCCTTCTCCGACGGTGGTCTGTATTTAGAACCTTCCAATGCCATAAAAAGGGCTGTGCAAATGGCTGAGGAGGGTGCGGATATAATAGATATAGGTGCGGAGTCCACAAGACCTGGTTCCAAGAGGATAGATGCGGAGCAAGAGCTAAGAAGAATCCTACCAGTTCTTAGAGAGGTCCGAAGGGAGCTTCCAAAGGTTTGGATTTCCGTGGACACCTACAAGGCAAAGGTGGCAGAAGCCTGCCTTGAAGAAGGGGCGGATATGATAAATGACATAAGCGGTGGAACCTTTGATGAGGACATGTTTAAAGTAATTGCCCGCTATGGCTGTCCCTATGTGCTTACGCATATAAAGGGCAAGCCCGAAACATGGAAGGATGAACCTCCTATCTACGAGGATGTGGTAGAGGAGATAATCCTCTGGTTTGAGGAAAGGCTAAGAATATTGAGAGAAACTCAATACGAGGGACAAGTGATACTTGACCCGGGCATAGGCTTTGGAAAACTGCCAGAGCATAACGTGGAAATACTTAAGAGGTTTGATGAGTTAAAGATATTTGGTTTGCCCCTTTTGGTAGGTGCTTCGAGAAAGTCCTTTATAGGCATTGTGTTGGAAGGATTACTTAGGAAAAAAACAGAGCCTACAGAGAGGCTATATGGCAGCTTGGGAGCTATTGCTCCTGCGGTTATGAAGGGAGCAAACATAGTGAGAGTCCACGATGTGAAGGAAACCAGAGAGTTTCTTGCACTTCTTGATACGGTAAGAACCTATGGCGAATTTTAGCTGGGAGCTGGTTGACCTACTTTCATGGAGGGACCTGCTTGACATACTGGCAGTTTCTACCTTTATATATGGCATTCTACATTTTCTTCGCATAACCAAGGGTCTTCAGATCTTTAGAGGAATTGTGGTGCTTGCAGGCTTTTGGCTTCTTGCGGAGCTTCTGAACCTTAGGACTCTCTCCTGGGTATTTGAAAAGCTCTGGACAGTGGGGCTTTTCTCGCTGGTAGTCATATTTCAACCAGAGATAAGAAAGACCCTCAGCAGGCTGGGTCAGAGGACAGGCATATCGGTCATAAAGCCTGTGGAGGAAAGGGTTGTTGACAGGGTGGTGAGAGCATGCTCCTTTCTATCAGACAGGCAAATAGGAGCTCTTATAGTTATTGAAAGAGGGCAAAGCGTGGAAGGTGTGGTAGAAGGATGCGTGCTTATAGACAGCCTTGTATCCGTTGAACTGCTAATTACCATATTCAACCCCATATCGCCCTTGCACGATGGCGCGGTGGTGGTGAGAGGGGATAGAGTTGTATATGCCTCTTGTATACTTCCACTCTCAAAGTCCGCGGAACTTCCCAAGAAATACGGGACAAGGCATAGAGCGGCTTTAGGTATTGCTGAAGAAACAGATGCCCTGTGTGTGGTAGTCTCTGAAGAAACTGGGGAGATATCTCTCGCAGTGGGAGGAAAACTTCATAGAAACCTTGACACAGAAATGCTAAAGGAACTACTTTTAAAGGAGCTGAGAATTGAGAAGGCTTGAGGTTTTTCTGCTTAAAGATTGGCAATACAAGCTCCTTTCTCTCCTGATGGGCACAACTTTGTGGTTTTTTGTAAACCTTGGAGAAAGGGTTCCTATGAGCGTGGAAAGGAATATTGAAGTATATAACAAAGAGCAGGGCTATGAATACAAACTGGAAAGGAAAAGAGCAAGGATAAGGCTCAAAGTGATGGAAAGGTTTGTTCCTGAGGAAATGCTGGAAGGGGTAGGTGTAGGGGTAAACGTGAAAGGTATGAAAGAAGGCGAATACATTCTAAAAGTAGAGGCGAAAAACCTGCCAAGATTCTTGGTAACCGTTGAAAGGATTGAACCTGAATACGTAAGGGTAAAGATAATAAAAGCCCCCGAAGGGGGCACATAATATCATCCGCAGGAGAAGGAGCTACCGCAACCGCAGGAACCAGTTACGTTGGGATTCCTTATGGTGAAGCCACCACCCATAAAGTCCATTACATAGTCAAGCTCTGCGTTGTTTACATATGGCATAGAAAACTGGTCTATTGCTATCCTAAGCCCACCAAACTCAAATACATTGTCTCCTTCTTCAATTGTGTCGTCAAAGCCCATGGCATACTGAAAACCGGAGCATCCTCCGGGGACCACTCTTATCCTGAGTATGGGTTCAGTGATGTTGTTCTCTTGGGCTATCCTCAACACCTCCTGAACCGCCTTGTCTGTAGCAAAGAAATTAAAAGCTACCTTTTGCATAACACTACCTCCTGTAAGAATTTCTTAAGAATATGATAGCCTTATGGTGGTCTTTTTCAAGGGGAGGTTATATGACTATTCTCATGAAGAGCTCTCCACCTTATGAATAAGCCAGAAGACGAGACCCAAGGCTACCAAAACCAAAGCGAGGGTTATAAGCTCCTGAACCTTCTCTGGGGATAGGGATACTATAAGCACCTTTCTTATTACCGCTGCAAGGGCAACACCCACAAAAGCCTTTATGCTTACCGCTCCTCCTCTTATGTGCTTTATTTCCTCAGACAAAAGCTCAGATATGGCATAGAGGATGAGAACAGAGCCAAGAATACTGAGACCTCCTCTTTCAAGAGGTAGTTGTCCCGAAAGCACCAAGTAAAACTCGTAGACTATCCACACTATGAGAAATAAGCCCACTACTGAAAGTGTGAAAATGATAAAGGCGTCAAAAACCCAGGCTATGCGTCTTATACTACTAATCAATATGCTTTGATGTCTTTTTAGCTCCTCCATAGTCAAATATCATAAAGGCTAAAGCCGTGAGGTTTTATAATTAATGCCTATGGCTATAGACAAGGAAAAAATCAAGCAGGCTATAAGGCTCTTCCTTGAGGGTATAGGAGAAGACCCAGACAGAGAGGGTCTAAGAGAAACGCCCGATAGGGTTGCCCGTATGTGGGAAGAGTTTGAAAGACAGCGGAGCTTTGACTTTAAGCTCTTTGAGGAGTTTGGTTCATACAACGAGATGGTGCTTGTGAAGGATATAAACATATACTCCCTGTGTGAGCATCATCTCCTCCCCTTTTTCGGCAAGGCCCATATAGCCTACATACCCGACGGCATAGTATGTGGTCTTTCAAAGTTGGTCAGAACCGTGCGTGCCTTTGCTCTAAGACCTCAGGTGCAGGAAAGGCTTACAAACCAGATAGCGGACTTTCTCATGGAACAGCTAAAGCCAAAGGGTGTGGCGGTGGTGCTTGAGATGGAGCATCTTTGCATGTCCATGAGGGGTGTAATGTCTCCGGGGCATCTTACCGTTACGTCTGCCCTTAGAGGCTTATTCCTTAGCGATATAAGGACAAGGGAGGAGTTTTTAAAGCTCGTAGGCAAGCATCCTCTATGAGGCTGTGTCTGATAGCTGGCTCTGGAGAACTGCCAAGAGTTTTTCTAAAAAGTGCAAGGGAAAAGGGTGTTGAGGTCTTTGTGGCGGGGGTTAAGGGTATAACAGACCTGCAAGCGGACGAATACTTTCCTTTAGGCAAGATAGAAAGGCTACTCAAAACTCTTGAGAAAAAAGGGATAAAAGATATAGTAATGTTAGGAAAGTTTGAGCATAGTCTCATATTTTCTCACCTTTTGACCCTTGATGAGCTTGCCATAAGGATACTAAGGAAAGCCAAAGATAAAAAGCCTCAGACCCTTATAAAAACGCTCATGGAGGAGCTTGAGGCTCTTGGTTTTGAGTTTCCAGACCCAAAGCCTTACCTTGAAGAACTTCTTGCACCTGCAGGTAAGATATCTTCCAAAGAGCCTTCTAAGGAAGCCATGGAAGATGGTCTTTGGGGCTTTCCTATAGCAAGACAAATAGCAGACCTTGACGTGGGACAAACTATCGTGGTAAAGGATAAGGCGGTGGTGAGCGTGGAGGCTATGGAGGGCACTCAAAAGGCTATAGAAAGGGCTGGTGAGCTTGCGGGAAGGGGCTGTAGGGTTATAAAGGTGGCAAGAAGAAGCCAAGACTTTCGCATAGATGTGCCTACTGTAGGTCCAAAAACCATTGAAGCGATAAAGAAGATAAAAGGAGATACGCTTTTTGTAGAGGCTGGAAAGGTATACCTCTTGGAAAAAGAAAAGCTCATAAAACTCGCAGACAAGTATGGTATAGCGGTTTATGGGCTTTGAAGGAAAAACTCTATGGCGGTTTTTGGCTCACCTTGAAATACTACCCTACCCTCTTTGAAAACAAAAACCTTATCGCACCTTAGTATGTTGGAAAATCGGTGTGCAACAAGCACCATGGTCTTGTCCTTGAACCTCTCAAACAGGTTGTTTAGAACCTCTTCTTCCTTCTTGGCATCAAGGGCGGAGGTGACTTCGTCAAGCAAAAGAACCTCTGGAGACCTCAAGAAAAGCCTTGCAAGAGCGAGCCTTTGCCTTTCTCCACCTGATAGGCTCTTTGGACTTACCTGTTGGTCAAGGTCCTTTACAAAATCACAACCCGCAAGCCTAAGGGCTTCCCAAAGCTCTGCCTCGTCCCTGTCTTCTGCAATAAGGAGGTTTTCTCTAACCGTGCCGGGAAAAACAAAGCTGTCTTGAGAAAGAAACAGAAAGAGCTCTCTTAGCTCCTCCTTCTTTATATGCTTTAACTCAAGCTCGTCTACTTTTACACTTCCCTCGTATGGCACAAAACCTGCCAAAACACGCAAGAAGGTGCTTTTTCCAGAGCCCGTATCTCCCATTATGCCTATCTTCTCTCCTCTTTTAATAGAAAGGTTTATGTCTTTTAAAAGCTCCACACCACCAAGTTTTACCTTGAGTCCTTCTACCTGTATGCCTTGCCTTAAGCTCCTAAGAGGGAGACTTCCCTCCTCTTCCTCCTTTAGGTTAAGGACTTCTCTAATTCTCTGTATCACTGGAAGGGAAGACCTCACCTCCATCACACCCTTTTGAGCCTCCATAAGAGGGTTTTGCAAGAAGACCAGAGCGGTAATGTAGGATATGAAATCCCCAGGGGTTAAGCTACCTTCCACAATTCTATATCCACCGTAGAGTATCACCATAGCAACCACAAAGTAGCCAAAGGTGTAGTTAAAAACAGAATTCATGGCAAAGTATAGCTCCGACTTGAAGCTGGACCTAAAGAGAAGGCTATTGAGCTTTTGGAAAAGACTCTCAAACATGGACTGAGCCTTAAAGCTCCTTATGCTATCAAAACCCAAAAAGGAGCTAAAGAGCCTGTCTGTGATGTTGGCATATCCCTCTTGAGCCTTCTTTATGTGTTTACCCCTTTTTGTGCCAAAATATCTAACCGCAAAGGCAAGAAGGGGAAGGAGAATAAGAAGGCTCAGGGTAAGAACCCAGTCTCTGTATAGAAGCACTCCAAAGAGAAAAAGCACCGTTATAGGCTCTCTTATAAGCTTTATGACGTAAAAGCCTATTAGGTTTCTGTAGAGGTTCATGTCCGATATGACCCTTGAGGCAAACTCTCCTGCGGAGATACCCATAAAGGCGGAGTAGTCTGCCCTCATAAGCCTTCCAAAGGCTTCAGCTCTTAACTTTTTCATCTCAAGCTCCGTGTATAGAGAAGAAAAGAGCCTAACTGTAAAGTTTCCCAACTGGGAAAGAAGCACCAAACCCATTAGGGATATGACTATCTTTAATATTTGTTCTCCTTCCCTTAGCAGAAAAACCTTATCCACAAGGGATTTCATTAGAAGGCTTATGCCTGCGGTTCCAGTGGCTTCAAGTATAGAGCCTACAAGGCTAAGGAGTATAAGATGCCAATAGACCCTAAGACGCCTGATAGCCCACTTGATATTCTCCATGTGAAAGACTATTTTATTAAAGAGACATGGTGAGGTGGATTGTAGGAATAATTTTGGCTTTTCTCTTAATAGACCACCTATGGGTTCACTACGGCGGACCCTTGGCGGAGAGAGTTAGAGGGCAGTATAGGGAAGAGCTAAAAAAGGGTGTTATTGAGAAGGAAGAGGTTCATCTACAACAATCCTATAGGAAAAGCATAATAGACGAAGCTTGGGAAAGAATAAAAAAGGTCTTAAAAAAGGAAGACACTTCCACCAATAACTCCTAAAGGAGGTTCTGCATGGATTTTAAGTTCAACACCATAGAAGAAGCTCTTGAGGACATAGCTCAGGGGAAGATGGTTATAGTGGTGGATGACCCAGATAGGGAAAACGAAGGCGACCTTGTTATGGCTGCAGAGAAGGTAACACCAGAAGCCATAAACTTTATGGCAAAGTATGCAAGGGGACTTATATGCTTGACGCTAACACCTCAAAGGTGTGATGAACTTGACCTATATCCAATGGCGGTAAGAAACACAGACCCAAAGGGCACTTATTTTTGTGTATCCATAGATGCTCACCCTAAGTATGGCACTACCACAGGCATCTCTGCCTTCGACAGGGCTATAACCATAAAACTTGCGGTAAGTCCAGATGCAAAACCATCGGACTTTATAAGACCGGGGCATGTGTTTCCTCTTAAGGCAAAGCCGGGGGGTGTTTTGGAAAGAGCAGGGCATACAGAGGCAAGCGTAGACCTTGCAAGGCTTGCAGGTCTTTATCCTGCGGGTGTTATCTGCGAGATAATGAAAGATGATGGCACAATGGCAAGACTGCCAGACCTTATGGAGTTTGCCAAAAGGTTTGACCTAAAGATAATAACCATAGCGGACCTTATAAGATACAGGCTAAAGAGGGAAAGGCTGGTGGTGCGCGAAGCTACCGCAAACCTACCTACAAGGTATGGCTTTTTCAAGATACATGCATACAGACATGTACTCACTGGGGAGGAGCAAGTAGCCCTTACCATGGGTGAGTGGAAGGAGGATGAACCTGTTTTGGTAAGGGTGCATTCTGAATGTCTTACAGGGGATGTTTTTAAATCTCTTAGGTGTGACTGCAGGGGACAGCTTGAAACCGCAATGGAAATAATAGCCCAAGAAGGCAAAGGAGTGCTTGTATACATAATGGGTCACGAAGGCAGAGGTATAGGCATAGTTAACAAGATAAAGGCTTACCAACTTCAAGATATGGGATATGACACGGTGGAAGCCAATGAAAAGATGGGATACCCTGCGGACCTAAGAGATTATGGTATTGGTGTTCAGATACTCCTTGACCTTGGTGTGAGAAAGATGAGGCTTTTGACCAACAATCCTCGGAAGATAGTAGCCCTTGAAGGCTATGGTCTTGAGGTGGTAGAAAGAGTGCCACTTAAACTCCCAGCCTGCGAGCATAACCAAAGATACTTGGAGACAAAGAAAATAAAGCTTGGACACTTACTCTAAGGGAAGAAACACACTAAAGATGCTCCCCACACCTTCTTTGCTCTGCACCTCTATTTTCCCGCCGTGAGATAAGGCTATATGCTTTACGATAGAGAGACCAAGACCAGTCCCACCTAAGTTTCTTGACCTGGAAGGGTCTACCCTATAGAATCTTTCAAAGATAAAGGGAATATGCTCTTTTGGTATGCCTATGCCAGTGTCTTGAACTTGCAGTTGCACGTATTGGTTTTCTCTTTTGGCTTTAACTTCCACTTTTCCTCCCTCCTTGTTGTATTTTATGGCGTTGTCCACAAGGTTTTTAAGAAGAAGGAAAAGTTTGTCCCAGTCTCCTTTAACCTTCAGCTCCTTATCTACGGAATTTATAAGGCTTATATTTCTCTCTTTTGCCTGTGGCTCTAATAGGTCAAAGACCTCCTCAACTAAGAGCCTAAGGTCCACATCCTCCCTCTTTATTCTTTCCTCACCAGACTCCAACTTGGTAAGTATAAGAAGGTCTTCTACAAGCCTTCTCATGTCCTCAACACGTTTGAGGGCTTTCTCCAAAAATACTTTTTTCTCCTCCCTGTCCTCCTCTTCGTATAGGGTCTCTAAAAGGCTTTTAAGCACTGCTATGGGTGTTTTCAGTTCATGAGACACGTTAGCAACAAACTCCCTTCTTGACCTTTCATACCTTTTTAGCTCCGTTATATCCGAAAAACGAACCACAGTAAGCTCGCTACCTGTAAAGGCATACAGGGTATACTCCCTCTCCTCATGGTCAAAGTTGCAAACCTTATCCTTTTTCTCTGAGAGGGCTTCCGCAAGACAGCTCACCACTGTAAGGTTGTTGACGCACTCATAGTAGGGTTTACCTTCAAAGTTTTCTCTTAAAAGCCTTCTTTTCAATAGAAAATCGTTGCCAAAAACCACCCTTCCTTCCTTGTCAATAAGCAGATAACCCTCACCCACCTGACTGAGAAATTCCTTAAGAAGGCTCATGAGAGTAAAGAAGGTTAACTATCTTCTCAATCCTTTCCTCAAGCTCTTGCTCTGTGCTTGCAATTATGTTTATGTGCCCCATTTTTCTTTTTGGCTTTTTATCCTTTCCATACCAGTAGAGCTTTGTTCCCTCAAGGGAGAGAAGGCTTGACAGGTCTATATCCTCTAAGGATAGCCCTAAGATGTTAACCATGCCTGAAGGCAGTTTAAGCCTTGTTGAACCCAGTGGAAGACCACATATAGCCCTTAGCAAGTTTTCAAACTGAGAGGTATAGCAAGCATCAAGGCTGTAATGCCCCGTGTTGTGAGGTCTGGGTGCAAACTCGTTTATAAGGACTTTACCATCCCAAGTGTAGAAAAACTCCACCGCCAAAAGACCCACAAGGTTTAAATCCTCCATTAGAGACAAAACTATATCCTCTGCCTCTTTTATGGAAAAACTCCTCGTTTGGTTATAGAGTAAAATTCCTCCCTCGTGGTGGTTTACAGTAAGAGGATAAAGTTTGCTGTTGCCCTTTTGGTCTCTTACACCTATGAGAGAAAACTCAAAGCTAAAATCCACAAACCGCTCTATTAGGAACTTCTCTCCTTCAGTATGATTTTTTAGAATGTCCTCCACATCCTCCAAGTAGTAAACCCTATACTGTCCCTTTCCATCGTATCCTAAACTTTCTGACTTTACCACACAGGGAAGTCCAAAATTCTTTACTTTCTCCCTTAAGTCTTTCCAACTTGCGGTGGTAAACTCTGCGGTAGGATAGCCTCTTTTTCTGTAAAATTCCTTTTCTCTTATCCTGCTCCTTTTTGTCTCAAGCACGTTCAAAGAGGGTGTGGTAAGGTCATAAACCTTTTCTAAAACCTCTTGGTGTATATGTTCAAACTCATAGGTAATAACATCACAAGTTTTTATAAACTCTTCTACCCTATCTGGTGGAAACCACCTGTCTGATATTTTGCTTGCAGGAGACCTGGGGTCTGGGTCAAGGACAAAAAACTCAAAGCCTAACTTCCTGCCCTCAAGGATGGTCATCCAGCCGAGCTGTCCACCACCAAGGATGCCCACACGCATAAGAAAATTTTACTTCCTCAACAGGCTAAAAAGAAGGGTAAGAAGTAAAGAGAGGACTACGCTCAGTATTATGGAAGTGCCGAGGGGAAAGTAGAAAGTAAAGTTATCCCTTTTTATCACAATGTCCCCTGGAAGTCTTCCAAGCCCAAGGGGAAGTTTCTCAAAGAAGGTAA
>JAXSOX010000006.1:0-21142 GCA_037926525.1 Aquificaceae bacterium
GAAGACAGAAGGTTGGTGCACACGGTAAAGACCGCAAGGCAAGGACAGAAAGTAGCCCTAAAGGTTAAAGTAGTTGCCATTGGCTACAACCTTCAAGAAAAGTATCCCGCTTGGGTCTTATGTGAAGACAGCACGGGAACCTTATACTTAAGGTTTCGCTACAAGGACCAAAGAGCTCTCTATAGATTTAGGAAAGGTCAAGAGCTTATAGTCTACGGAAAAGTGAAGGAGTTTGCAGGAGAGAAGTATATGGTTCATCCTGAGTTTTTAAAAGAGACAGAGGTTGGAAGGGTTTTACCCTTTTACTACATACGAGTGGATGGAGAGCTAAAAAGCATATCTACAAAGAAAAGGCATGAGAGAATAAGGAGCATTCTTTACAAACTTTCCGAAACCGCAAAGTATATACCTGAATATCTTCCCGAGTGGGTCTTAAGAGAAAGAAACCTTCCACCTATTGGAGAAAGCCTATACCTTTTACATAGACCAGTGGGGTTTTCCGAGGAAGACCTAAACAGCTTTTCCACGCCCTTTCAAAGAAGGCTCATATACGAGGAGCTTTTCCTGTTTCAGCTTTCTTTACATCTTATAAAGTCTCAGGTAAAGAGCCAGCCTGCCATAGCCCTCAAAGAACCAGAGAAGCATATTGAGGAATTTTTAGCTTCCTTACCCTTTAAGCTCACCCAGGCTCAAATTAAGGCTATAAGGGAAATACTGGCGGACATAAAGGAAAACAGACCTATGAATAGGCTTTTGCAGGGTGATGTGGGAAGTGGAAAGACGGTTGTGGCTATGGCTATAGCTTACGCCTTTGCAAAGGAAGGCTATCAGAGTGCCATAATGGTCCCTACAGAGATATTGGCACTTCAGCATTATGAAAACTTCAGAAAGTTTCTTGAGCCTCTTGGTGTTCATGTGGGTCTTTTGACTGGGTCTGTAAAGGGCTCTAAGAGAAAAAGCGTGCTTTTCCATACAAAAAGAGGAAACATAAAGGTGCTTATAGGCACTCATGCCTTAATTCAAGAAGGCGTGGAGTTTCAGAGGCTTGCCTTTGTGGTGGTGGACGAACAGCACCGCTTTGGTGTCATGCAGAGGAAACTTCTTTTGGAAAAGGGTAAAGGCTATTATCCTCACAGCCTTGTAATGAGTGCCACACCCATACCAAGAACCCTTGCCCTTTCCTTGTATGGAGACCTTGACCTCTCAGTAATAGACCAACTGCCTTCTGGTAGAAAACCTGTTATCACGAAACTCCTTTTTGATTCGGAGTTTGAGAAGGTTTTACAAGCTGTTAAAGAAGAGCTTTCTAAGGGAAACAAAGTCTACGTTATCTATCCTCTTATTGACGAATCTGAGACCTTAGCCTTGAAATCCGCAGTAAAGGAATATGAAAGGTGGAAAAGCCTTTTTCCAGACAGGGAAGTGCTTTTGCTTCATGGAAAGCTAAAGGACGAGGAAAAGAGAGAGGTTATGGAAAGGTTCAAAAGCACTGGTGATATACTTGTGGCTACCACTGTGGTAGAAGTGGGTGTGGATGTGCCATCCGCAACCCTTATGGTTATAGAGTCCGCACATCGCTTTGGTCTCTCTCAACTTCATCAGCTTAGAGGAAGGGTAGGAAGGTCAGACAAGCAGGCTTATTGTTACCTTGTTGTGCCAGATGAGCTAAAGAAGGACCAAGATGCTATGAAAAGGTTAAGGGTTGTGGTAAGGTCTAATAACGGCTTTGAGATTGCAGAAGAAGACCTAAAGCTAAGAGGTCCTGGGGAGTTATTGGGTGTTTCTCAGTCGGGATACTTTGGCTTTATGACCGCAAACCTTGCCAGAGCTCAAGATAGGGCTATGCTTGAGCTTGCAAGGGAAGACGCAAAGAAAACTCTTGAAGAAGACCCAAACCTTGAGAAATACATGGACTTGAGAAAGGTTTTAATTTATAGATACGGTGATAAAATGGGTCTTGCTTATATGGCATGAAAGGCTGGGGTGCAGGAGAGAAATCTAAGTCCGAAGTAAAACCTCCATAAACGAAAACGGTAAGTGTAGACTTTAAGAGTATATTCACCGCTCTCTTGGAGAGTTTCTCTTATAGACCTTTGGTCAAAGACCTTATAAACTGTGCCATCCCTTAAAAGAAATATTAAAACCTTCCTTTCATAAAAGTCCGCACTTAGCACTGCGGGAGCTCTAAATTGGTCGCCTGGGAAAAAGAACCCAGCCCGCGAATAGACATATATCTGAGGATTTTTGTTTCCTGTGAAAGGTATAAAGTTTGTAGCCTCTTGAGGTTTGCATTGACTTGCATAGTAAAGGTTTTTCCTGTCTCTAAGTATAAAGCTGTAATTAGGTATATCTAACTTCCATAAGGAGATGACTATTGGCATGTCTGATGCCAAAGGTTTGCAGGAGCTTGGATTAATGAGAGAATAGGGGTCTGAAGGTTTTTCAAAAAGAATGGTCTTGGGTATGTATTCAAAAAGAAGGTATAAAAACCATTTGCTAAACCCGATATCTCGGAAACCTTTTACCCTTTCCTCTTCCATATGGCAGGCTAAGGCATTTCTCTTTTCTAACTCTTCTTGAAGTTTCCTGGGGTTTCCCAAGGGACTGTTATAAACGCTTTTAGTGTTTATAACACAGGCACATTGTCTCTGAAAGGGTATAGGCACTGGAGAGGGAATGGAATAGTTTACATGGTCAACATAGACATAGGGTAGGGAATGGTAAAGCACAAATCCGACCAAGTATACACTCACCAAAAACCTAATAACTCCCTGGCATCTCTTCCTCCACCTTTTTAAGATTTTTGAGCTTGTATATGTAAAACCTCCTTATCTCCCTACCTCTCCAAAAGATGGGAAGTTCTGCCTCTTCTATTATACCCTCACTTGCGGATAGGACTCTTGGGTTTATGGGTGCATAATCCACAAAGATGGCGTCGCCTTCATAGTCCTTTTCCCAAAGGTCATACTGGTTCATCCTCCTTCCAAGGTTTATGCAATAAGTTCTTGGGTTTCCTCTTACGTAAAAGGCGAGCTCCGCACTAATTTGATAGTGGGGGCTTATGATACTCTCCTGTGCTGTTCTCATTTCTGAAACTACCTCTCCCAGCTGAGACCAACCTATGCCTGCCTTTGTGGGGTCTCTGTGAGGCGGGAGAAGCCCTCCAAGTCCAACCCTATCAAGAAGAGGAGTAAAGTGCAAAAACACAAACAAAAATCCAGCCAGAAGATAAGAGGGCAAAAGTAGCCTGCTTTTTGAAAGATATAGGCTCACCAAAACAAAAGCGGAAAAGTAAGAAAACCCTGCCCAGTTGGCTTCTACCCTTTTGAAAAGAGAAAGCACCGCAAAGAAGAGAAAGGGTATGAGGGAGAAAAAGACAAAGAAGGCGGTTTTTTCCTCCTTTATGTTCTTAAACCAGAGGTATGGCAAAAGTAAAAAGGGAATGATTGAAAGCAAAAGAGCCTGACCTGCAAGAAACTCAAGGAAAGAGCCAAAGTTTAAAAGGCTTGCGGACTTGCTGGCAAGGGTGGAAACATGTTTGAAGGAGACAAAGTCATGCTTATAGTTCCAATACAAAACAGGCAAGGATAAAAGAAGGGCGGGAATTAGACTAAGATAAGGCTTGTAGTCTTTAAGCAGGCTTCTTTTAAAGAAGATGCCATATAAAAGTGCACAGGGAAGAAGAAAAACCGCTGGATACTTACTCAAAAAGGCAAGACCACCCAAAAATCCCGCCAAAAGCCAGAGCCAAAGAAGGTTTTTCTCAAAAGCAAAAAACAGCACCATAAGGCTCAAAGACCAAAAGAAGATAAAAGGCGCATCTGTGGTCATTAGCAGAGAGTTTATGCCAAAGCCTATGGTTATCTGTGGCAAGGTAGAGGCTATTATGGCAGACCTTTCGTCAAAAACTTTTTTTACAAAAAGGTAAGTAAGCAAAGAAAGTAGAAAGGAAAAGACTATGGGTGTTATCCTTACCGCAAGCTCTGAAACACCAAAGATTTCTCTTGTCAAAAAGTTCAAATAGGCAACCATAGGTGGTTTTGAATAGTAGCTAAGGTCTAAGTGCCTTGACCAATCCCAGTATTGAGCTTCCTCTGGTGTGAGGTCAAGGGGATAATAAACCACATAAAGGACTCTGAAAAGCAGTAAAAACAGATTAAAGGCTACAACTACTATCACGACTTAAAGCTGTATTCCTTACCCTCTATAAGCCTCGCAAGATTATCCTTGTGCCTGTATAGGATAAGGAAAAACATGAGGAGTGCCATGAAGAATATTTTGAAGGGGTAATCTGAGAAAAGAAGGAGCAAAACCGCAAGAGCGGAAGCAGAAAGAGAAGCAACAGAAACTATACCTTTCCACCTAAATATAAGTCCCCAGAAGGCTATGGAAAGAACCGCAATTAGTGGAGAGACCGCAGTAAGAGTGCCAAAGGCGGTAGCCACACCCTTTCCACCTTTGAAGTTGTGAAAAACCGGATACGTATGCCCCAAAAGGCTTGCAAGACCTACAAAAAAGGCAGTCCAGCTATCAAGTCCAAAGTAGAGCCTTGCAAGAAGCATAGGAATTAGACCTTTGGAAAAGTCAAGCAGAAAAACCAAAACAGCGTATTTTTTACCCAGTGCCCTTCCCACATTAGTAGCACCCACATTTCCACTCCCCACAGACCTTATATCCACACCCTTTGCCTTTGCTATGTGCTCTCCAAAAAGCACTGAACCATACAGGTAGGCAAAGAGAACAAGAAGCACGCTGTCCATGAAAACTATGATACCCTAAATTTATGCAGGTGATAGGTTATTTTATGCTCCTGCTCCTTGCCCTCTACTTTCTTTTTATAAAGCCCTATCTTATGGCAAGGAACATAGAGATTAAGGTAGAGGGGATAAGACTTAGCTTTGAAAAGGGTCTAAGTTTTAAAAGCTTTCTTTTATATGTGCCTCTTAAGGAGAAAACCATCCACCTTTTTGTCAGCAATGGAGCCATAAGACCGTGGGACATTAAGGCTGGTGAGTTTAGCCTTATAGAGGTTTCCAAAGCTCCACCTTCTGACAAACCCTTTGACTATGACTTTGGACCTCTTGTAAAGTTCGCAAGTAGGTTAAACCTTAGAGTAGACAAGCTATATATTTCTACGAACCAAGTGCTTAACGGAGAGAGCCTTACGCTTTTTATACCAACAGTTGAGTCAAAGAAGGGTAAGATACATTCCACTGGATGGGCACAGGTTTACAGAATACATCACAAGGACGTAAACCATATTGAAGTTTTCCTAAAGCAAGCTCACATAGAAGGGAAAAATCTCATATTGGACCAAGCTCAAGTAAGAAGCGATTTATATAACCTTAGCTTGAGTGGTGTATGGAAAGGAAAAAAGGGAACATTTCAAGCGGAAGGATACATAGGACCTATTGAAAGGGAAAGTTTTTCTCTAACTAAGACTAACATAAAACTATCAGGAAGCCTAAGCTACACTCAAATAAGGGCAAGTTTTTCTGGTTATTCTCAACTGCTTGATATAAAAAATAGGAGAGAATTTAGGGGTCTGAGATTGGAAGGTGAATACCTATGGGAATGGAAGGGGAAAAACCAGCTCAAAGGGTTCATAACCGATGGCTCTACTAATGCGGAAGTTAACTACTCTCTAAGCGATGGAATTTTGCAGATGGTGTTTAGAGGTTTTCCAGTAGACCAGAGGCTTTTGGGCATAAATCAGAGCTTGTCCGCTGTAGCTAACGGACAGCTTGAGCTTGATTTGAAGAATAAAAGTTTAACCCTTTATGCTTATTCTCCTACCGCAAGATTTGAAAATCAAGAGGTAAGGGGTGTTAGCCTTAGGTTGTCTTTTAACTTTCAGGAAGTTCAAAGGGGGAATATTGAGTTTTCTGTATCTCAACCCTTCTTACTCTCCGTGGAAGGGAGTTTTTACCAAAGAGATTTTGTAGGGAATGTAAACCTTATAGGATACAAGCTAAAACAAGAGAGGGCTTCTGCGGTGGTTTCCTATAATGGGTCTCTTAGATTTCAGCAAGGTCAAGTCTTTAGTTATGGTAGAGGAAGGTTAGAAAGTCTATCTTTGAGGGATATAAACCTCGGAAATCCAAGTTATGACCTGCTCATTGAAGGGGATACTTACAGGGTAAATCTAAGTGGAGAGGGCTATTCTCTCTCTGGTGGAGGCTCTCTAAAAGAGAAGGATTTTTCTGGCAGGTTAATACTTGAGGGTTTGAATCTCTTATATGCGGGAGTTAGCATGGAGTCTTTAAAGGGAAAAGTGGATTTAAAACTCAAAGACAACAAACTGTGGAGTTCTGGAAGGCTTGAAGGTAGACTTCTGAGAGAAAAAGTATCCTCTTGGGCAGATGTGTCCTTTGAGATAGAGCAAGTAGGTGGAGGGTTAAGAGGAAACCTTGGAGGAAGTCTTAGGGATATAAACATTTTTCAGTTTTCTTATTCAAAGGGTAGTTTTGAAGGGAAGTTAGATGGTCAGAAAATTTTCTTTTCTTTTGACCTTAAGGATGAAATAAAGGGTAGGGGCTACTATGACTTTAAGGAAGGTTCTTACACTCTTGAAGGCTCTTTAAAACACACACAGGGAGACCTTTATGTCCTTTCAGACTACCGTTTAAGGGGTAGGAATAAGGATATAAACCTTGAAGTTTTAGGAAGCGGTAAATATAAAAACTACGCTTTTCCAATTAACGCAAGATTGCAAGTAAGCGAAGAGGAGCTAAAAGCTTCAGTAAGGGGCTTTACCCTTAGAGAGGGTATTATAACCCTTAGAGTGCCTAACGTAAAGGTGTATGGAAGCATGAAAAGGGGTAGCATAGAGGTAGAGCCACTTACAGTTAGCATAGGGCAGGAAAGGTTATCAACCATAGAGTTTCAAAGGGGAGAGTATACTGCTAAAAGTGTTTCACTCAAGGGTAGGCTGTATGGTGTTCTTGAGGGTTGGCTTGACCTCTCCTATGAAGACAGTTTAAGGCTTTCCTCTGAGGGGACAATAGACCTTAGCAGACTTTTTTCTGTGATAAGGAGTAGGGTTCTTGCGGACGCTGAAGGTAGGATATCTTATAAGCTATCTTATACAGACAGATTGACCTTGAAGGCAAGCTCTGAAAAGATAACCCTTAGGTCCAGATACCTTGCCATGCCACTCTCTGGCAAACTTGAGGTAAACTTTAAAGACAACAAACTCTCTGGCTATGCAAGTCTAAGCGGGAATGAAAGAGCTTCTATTCTACTAAGTTTGCAAGGGGATGAAAAAAAGGCACAGCTTAGATTCGAGGCTACACAACTACCTATTCTCTACAGAAATGATACCATAAGAGCCAATATGTTTGTTTCTGGAAAGGGACTTTTGAGCTCCGATTATAGGAGCTTAAATATAAAGGGTGAGTTTTATACCTCTGGAGTCCTCAATGTGCAAAGGGTCAACAGAGGGTCTGGAGCAAGTCCTGAAGACTACAAGAGGGTTAGTCTTGACCTATTTATCGCTTCTTCTGAACCTTTGAGAATTAATCTTCCAGAAGGATATGTTTATGCGGACTTATCTGCAAAGATAGGGGGCACTCTTTATGAGCCTAATTATACAGTGAACGCTTACCTTAAGGGGGGTGCTTTGAGATACTTTGAAAGGGAGTTCTATGTTAGAAGGGGCGAGCTAACTCTTACAAATAAGGACAGTCAGATGGACCTTACCATATTGACCCCTACACCAGACTACAGCATCATAATTGACCTTAAGGGAAACCCTCAATATCCAAAGGTGATAGTCAGGTCTGAGCCACCCAGAGATACAAGAGAAGTGCTCACCGCATTGGTCCTCGGTGGTGGAGAAGCGGAAGGACTAATACCAGTAGGCAGTGCCCTTATAAGCCAGATACCACAGATAAGTGGTCTCCTAAAGGGTGCAAACCGCGCAACAGGTCTTGATATAAGAGTCCAGATATCGCCATCTGTATCTCCTACAGGAGAGGTGGGACTTAATGCAACTATTTCCAAAGACCTAACTCCAAGAATAACGGTAGAACACAGGCAAAGCACTCTTAAAAACCCAAGGGAAACTTATACAGGCGGAGATGTAAAGCTCACTCCAAACACTTCTATAGGTGGCAGATACTACTCTGACAGAACTCAAGAGGTAAGAGTTAGGTTGAGAAGGAAGTTTGACTTTTGAGCCTTTTTAATCCAAAGAGGGCATAGTCTAACCAAGAAAGAAAAAGCATAAGCGTGCTAACCCATAGCATAAACTGAGAAGAGTAACCTGCAAGACACAGAAGAATAAAAAGGGATAGCGTAAGGGTAAAAGCCTTACCTAAAAACCTTGCGGAAGGAACCTTTCCATATCTGCTGGTAAGGACAAGCCCGCCTATGAGGAGAAACAAGTCTCTTGACAAAACAGCGTAGAGGAAGGCAGGAGGCAAAAGATTAAACCTAAAGGTGCATACAAAAAGTCCACACAGGACCATTACCTTGTCCGCCAAAGGGTCAAGCACCTTGCCAAGCTCTGTTTGAGCCTTTAACTTCCTTGCAAGGAAGCCATCCAGAGCGTCAGAGATAGCAAGTGGAAGAAAGATAAAAATTATGTAATCCTTTGGAGCAAAAAGAAGCGTCGGACTAAGTATTAGCCTAAGAAGGGATAAGAGGTTTGGGAGGTTAGTCAATAAGTAAGACCTCTCCATAAACTACACCTCTTTTCATATAGGGCATTCTCTCAAGGACCCTACCCATAGGGTCTATTATGCCAGTGTCTCCTGAGTTGTTTACCCAGAGCACATATTTGCCTGTCTCCAACGCCCTTACCCTCGCCCAAAGGTAGTGCTGGCTTACGCAGTCAGAATCCTTAAACCAGCCGTCATTGGTAAGGACCGCTATAAGGTTTGCCCTTTTAGAGAGCTCCATGACAAGATTATGGTAGGCTACTTCAAAACATATGGGTGTGGCTATCTTCATGGTTTTGTATTCTAAAGGCGTTAGGCTTTTACCTGGGACGTAGTCTATGCCACCTATGGCTGGAAAAATCTCTTTTAGAAAGCCAAAGGGAAAGGGTATGTATTCTCCTATTGGGAAGAGTTTTATCTTATCGTAGCTCTGGATAGCAATGCCGTCCTTTAAAAGGTAAGCGGAGTTGTAGGGTTTTAGACCTTCTCTTATGTCAATAAGACCTACAAGAATGGGTGTTTTCTGGCTGAGTAGCCTTAGCTCAAAGTTGTATTCATCGCTTTCCTCTGAGTAGAAAAAGTGAAAGGCGGATTCTGGAAGAACTATAAGGTCCACACCCTTCTTATTAGCCTCTTCTACCAGCTTGAGTATTTCTCTTGCATGTTTCCTAAAGGATTCCTTTTGGAGTTTGTCTTCCTGAGGCACTGCGGTTTGCACCAGTGCAACCCTTAAAGCTGGTGCTTTTTCTATTGCCTTTTCCTTTTCTCTGAGAGCAAAAAAGCCCATAAGTAGAAGAACAATCCACACAAAAACGGTTAGCCTTAGCTTTCTACGTAGGACAAACAGTGCGGTGTATATCAAAAAAAGGCTCTGAATATAGACGTTTGCATACAGAAGGCTGTGTTTTACAATAGGAAGGTATACGGAGAGAGAGCCCACGATAAGCCAAGGAAAGCCTCCATAGGGAAAGTTTGAGCGGATTACTTCAAAGACCACATACAAAAGGGGTAAGAGCCATAAATTGCCTCCAAAAAGCCTTTTCCACAGCCAGAAGGGTAGGTAAAACTGGTAGAGGCTAAGAAATAGTGCAAATAGACTGAAAAGCCCGTAAGAAAGAAAAGGGTTAACGCCACCGTAGTCTATACTGGCGATGTTGGCACACCTCAAGGAGAGAAAAAAGAAAACAAAGCCGGAAAGAAGCCAGTAAAGTCCAGACCTTATATGAAGAAGGAGTATAAAAGCGGGAAGAAAAAAGAACCAAAGCTCATATTTAGAAAAAGGCAGGTATAACAGAAAACCTGTGAGAAAAGCCAGAGCTACTTGCCAGAGGATAGGCTTATTAAAACTATTCCACATACCACAAGAAGTATACCAAAGGCTCTGAGCCAGCTAAAGGGTTCACCAAGAAGTAGAAAGGCGATAAGCGCACCCCAGATGGGTGATGTGGAGGCTATAGGGGCTACCACTGATACCTCTCCACGCTTAACAGCCTCAAAGAAGAAGAAGAGTCCAAGAAAGCCTGACATTATGCCACCTGCTATTATGAGCATTACCTCTCTAAGCGGATAATTCAACTTCATTCCCGTAATAACTGTAATTACCAAGGCGAGCAAAAAGGCGGAAAGGTTATGAAAAACTAAGGCACTTATAGGATGCACCTCTCCTCTCAAACCAAGCTTAAAAAGCACTGGGGCTGTCCCCCACATAAAGCTTGCAAGAAGTGCAAAAATTATGCTTCTCATGTTTAGAATCCTCAAAAATCTTCTTGCATCTTGAGTTAACTTGGTATATCATTATAACTGCTAAAAAACCTTGTAAGGAGGGAACGCCATGACCAAAGCTGAACTTGTTTCAGCCATAGCCAAAGGGGCAGGCATTACTAAAAAGCAAGCTGATGCTGCCCTCAAATCCGCCATTCAAGCAGTCTCTGAGGCTCTTAAGAAGGGTGAAAGAGTCGCCATCCCGGGATTTGGGATATTCGTGGTTCGCACAAGGGCAGAAAGGAAAGGACGCAACCCAAGAACTGGTGCGGAGATAAAGATACCAGCCAGAAAGGTGGTCACCTTCAGACCTGCAAAGGAGCTCAGAGAGTCTGTAAAGTAACCTTTGGCGGGGCGTCTGCCCCGCTCCCTTCATGGAAAGGCTAATATGCACTGGTAAGGAGGGGGATTTTTTAGTTATAAGTGGTCAAGAGTTTAATCACCTTAAAGCTCTAAGGATTAAAAAAGGGGACAGGCTTGAGGTTTTTTGTGAAGGTAGGTTATTCTTGAGTGTTCTCATGTCTATTGAAAAAGACTATGCCCTTTGCAAGCCTCTGGAAGAGTTAAGCATTCCTTTGCCAAAGCCAGAGGTAAATCTATATCAGTGTGTGCCTTTAGAACTAAAACTTATGGAAGAAGTAATAGACAGGGCAAGCCAGACAGGGGCAAACTTGCTCATACCTGTAGTTTGTAAAAGAGGTTTCCAAAAGTTGAGTATCCTTGAAGAGAAAATGGAAAGGTGGAAAAGGTTGAGTCTTGCTTCTTTTAAGCAATGCAAGAGACCAAAACCTATGGAAATAGGTAGACCCATAAGGCTATTTGAGATACAAGCCAAGGAAGAAGTAGCTCTTGTGCTTGATAACTTCTCCGCAGAGGCTGATATAAAGAGCCTTGACCTGACTAAGAGAAGCTACGGTGTTCTGGTGGGTCCTGAGGGTGGTCTGTCTATTGAAGAGGTGGAGTCTCTAAAAAGCAAAGGTTTTAAGCCTCTTTTTCTAAAACCTTACATACTAAGGACCGAAATGGCAGGAGCTATAGCAACTGCCCTTATAATGAACCTTGCAGAGGGAAAGTGAGAGGATTATAATAAATTAAGTTAGGAGAGCGTAGCTCAGCTGGTAGAGCAGTGGACTGTGGATCCACGGGTCGCGGGTTCGACTCCCGTCGCTCTCCCCATGTTATAATCCTTTAGATGGTCTTTGAGTGGGCTGAGTTTATTCAAAGGGTAAGGGACTTTTTCAAGGAAAGAGGTTATCTTGAGGTTCACACCCCTGTGCTTCTTGAGTTTCCCAACATTGACTTGAATGTAGAGCCTATAGGTCTCAAGGTTGTGGAGTGTGGTAAAGAGAAGATTCTGTGGCTTCAAACTTCCCCAGAGTTTTCCATGAAAAAACTGCTCTCAAAATACAGAAGGGACATATTCCAAGTGGCAAGGGTCTTTAGAAATAACGAGTGCGGAAGGCTTAACAAAATAGAGTTTACCATGCTTGAGTGGTATAAGATTGGGGTGGACTACAGTTATCTCATAAGGGAGATAGCTGAATTGCTTGAGTTTTTGGGAATTTCAAAGGAATATAAGACCACAAGGCTTGAGCATGCCTTTGAGGAGTATGCGGGTGTAGTGCTTTCTGAGGATGAGGAGATATTCAAAAACAACCTACTTGCATATGGCTACGAATTTGACGACAAAGAAGACTGGGAAAGTCTCTTTTTCAGAATATATGTGGATGTGGAAAGAAATCTTGGCAAAGACAAACCTGAGTTTATAACCCATTTCCCTCAGAGGCTAAGCTCTTATGCAAAGGTGGTAGATGGTTATGCGGAGAGGTTTGAGCTATATATAAGGGGCATAGAGATAGCCAACGGCTGGACAGAAGAAACAAACCCCGAGGAGATAAGAAGAAGGATGGAAAACTTCGCAAGGGGTAGGGATTTACCCTTTGACGAGGAGCTTATCAGAGCTTACGAAGACTTTCCTCCCTGTGCGGGCTGTTCCATAGGACTTGAGAGACTTTTTATGGTTTATAAGGGACTTAATAGCCTTGATGAGATATACTTTTAAGCATGGCATACAGGTGCATGGTAATTTCCCTTGAGGGCAATGATAGAGAGATAACCGAAAAGCTCAACGAGGTTTTATCCACAATAGAGCAGGAAGGCGGGCAAGTGCTTGATGTGGAAACGAGCCTTGCAAGAGAGCATGGTATAGACGGTTTTGTGGTGTTATATACGATAAAATACAAGGCTATTAGAGAACTGCCCGAAGAATGATACTGAAAGTAAGAGCTAAGCCTAAATCAAAGGTTGAGTACGTAAAAGAATTAGAGAAAGACCTATACGAAGTTGCGGTAAAAGAACCACCAGAAGATGGTAGAGCCAATGAGAGAATCATAGAGCTTTTGGCAAAGCACTTTGGAGTTTCAAAGTCAAAGGTCCAACTCCTAAGAGGCTCTACCTCAAGGCTTAAGGTTTTTGAGGTTATCAAAGATTAAAAAAATTGGCTAAATCCGAAGGGCTATGGAGTTCAAAATCTGGAACTTCTTCTTGAACTTTAACATAACCCCACAGGGCAAGACCCCTTTTTACACCTGCGAGCCTGCCTGCCTTTAGGTCCGCTTCCGTATCTCCCACTATGATAGCTTCTGAAGGCAAGGCACCAACATGTCTTAGGGCTTCCAGCACAGGCAAGGGTGAAGGCTTTTTTTCAGAAAGCGTATCTCCCCCAATCACCACTGAAAAATACTCTGCCATACTAAGCTCCTGAAGGATGACCTTAGAAAGGCTTTCCATCTTATTAGTAACCACCGCAAGCTCTATACCCTTGCTTCTTGCTCTTTCAAGAACTTCCATTATGCCATCAAAGGGCTTTGTGTGAATAACAGGCTCTTTGAGATAATACTCTCTGAAAACTTTTAGAGCCTCTTCAAGGATGCCATCTTGGAAGAACCTTTTTAGAAGCTCTCTTGCACCGCCTCCCACCATGTATTTAACCTCTTGTATCTCAACCTGAGGTTTGTTAAAGTCCTTCAGAGTTTTGTTGAGATGTATGGCTATATCTCTGTAGGAGTCTATGAGCGTTCCGTCTAAGTCAAAGAGTATGGCTTTTAGATGCATTCTTCCGCCTTGAGGTAGTCCATATACTTGGTGTCTTTATATTTTCCCTCTTTTACAAACCTAATAGTGCAAGCAAGGGTTTTGGGTGGCTGGTAGCCTGGTATATGAAGCACTATATTGCCTTCCTTATCATAGAAGAAGAGTTGAGGGAAGGAGTTGACCTTTAGAGTTCTTACAAGCTCTTCTTCCGTGCTTATATGCTCTTGTCCTTTGAGGACATATCTTACTCTTGCATTGCTCTCATAAAGCACGCTGTAAACATCTATGTTCTCCAACTCTGAAGCCAGGACTGGGCTCTGAAGGTCTTTTCTTAGCTGTTTGCAGTAAATACAGCTCTCACTCTCCACTATAAGCATAGCGTATTCATGCTTTGGCACTATGTCCTTTATCTCAGAGTTTGATACCGCTTGCTTTTGTTGGCAAGAAGCCAAGAACAAAAAGCAGAGTGCATATAGTAGCCTCCTCATAGTTTATAATTTTAGCCTACAGTGGAAACGCTTCAACTTTTGGAATATGTCTTTTTGTTCTTGCTTGGTGCAAGCCTGGGAAGCTTTTACAACGTGCTAATATATAGAATACCCAGAGGTATTTCTATTGTCTCTCCTCCCTCTCATTGCCCTCAATGTGGTCAAAGAATAAGATGGTATGACAACATCCCCATAGTTTCTTACCTTATCCTCAGAGGCAGGTGTAGACATTGCGGAGCAAAAATATCCATCAGATATCCTCTGGTGGAAGCCTTTACTGGCTTTTTGGCAGTTCTTTGCAGAGTAAGGTTTGAAGAGCCCTTTTTGAGCTTTGTTTTCTTTGTTTTCTTCTCCATGCTTCTTGTGGCAAGCCTTATAGACTGGGATACCTTTATACTTCCAGATACTTTCACGCTTGGTGGACTTGCCTTTGGGCTTGTGGTATCGGTTTTTAGACAAGACTTTAGCCTAAAGGAAAGCCTACTTGGTGCTTTTGTGGGTGGTGGTCTCTTTCTACTTATATACCTCTACTACACAAAGCTCAGAAAGATAGAGGGGCTTGGCTTTGGAGATGTAAAGCTCATGGCTTTTATAGGTTCTGTGGCTGGTCTTTGGGGTGTTATATATGCGGTCTTTTTGGGGTCTTTGCTTGGTCTTTTGTATGCACTGCCTATAATATTGAAAAACAAAAGCCTGCAGTTTGCTCTTCCATACGGACCTTTTCTCTCTCTGGGTGTCTTTTTAGGGATTGTTTTGGACCTCAAGAGGTTCTTCTTCTAACCTCCAGCGGAAAAGCTCTCTATATAGCTCTGAGTCTATTCTTCTTGCGGTATGTCTTTCCTTTGGCACATCCTCTATCTCCACAAAATACAGGCAGTTGGTAACACACTTAGACACGCAAGAGGGTAAAAGTCCAGCATCTACTCTTTTGTAGCAATAATCACACTTTTCCACCTTCATGGTGGCAGGATTAAAGGCTATAGCTCCATAGGGACAGGCAATTATGCACGCCTTACAGCCTATGCACCTTAGCTCTTCCACATAGACTATGCCATCCTCTCTTTTCCTCATGGCTGAAGTAGGACAGGCGTAAACGCAGGGTGCTGGCTCACAGTGAAAACAGTTCATAGGCAGAAAGAAAGCATCCGCCCTGTCTCCAATACCACTTACTCTGAAGACCTTCATGGGTCTTATGCCAAAGTTCTCAAGCCCCTTTTCCTGTTTACAGGCAACCTCACAGGAAAGACAGCCTATGCACCTGTCAAGGTCTATTAGCATTATGGGTCTTTTCATAGCATTTCCTGAATTTTTCTTTTGTATTCTTGGAGCTTTTCAAAGGTATCGTCTATCTCCGCATCTATTTCAAATATCTCCTTTTCCACCTCATCCACTTCCTTCTTCATATCCCTTATCTGCCTAATCCTGTCCGCAAGAGCTTCTATAGTCTGAAAAACCTCTTCTCCCAGTGTTTCCTTTATCCTCTCAAAGCTCTGAGGGTTGCTCTCGTATTCTTCCAAGAAGTATAGGGCGGTTTGAAAGTCAATGCCTACCTCTTCCTCAAATACCTCTTCAATCTCTCGTATCCTCTGCCTCATTTCTTGAACTCTCTTATACTGATAAAGGACTTTCATACGTCTTTGCCAGAGGCTCTCTTCCATATCAGAAAGTTCCTTCATGAACTTCTCTATACTCATGCATAAAATTATATGCATGAAAAGTCCTTTGGTAGGCATAATAATGGGTAGTCTTTCTGACTGGGAGTGGCTAAAGCCTGCTTACGAAGTCCTTGTGCAGTTTGAAGTCCCCTGCGAAGTGAGAGTTGTGTCCGCCCACAGAACGCCAGAAGCCATGTATGAATATGCAAAGACCGCAAGAGAAAGAGGCATAGAGGTAATAATAGCGGGTGCAGGAGGCTCCGCACATCTCCCGGGCATGACCGCCAGCATGACCACACTGCCAGTGATAGGCGTCCCCGTGCCTTCTAAACACCTAAATGGTGTGGACTCCCTTTACTCCATAGTGCAGATGCCAGCAGGCATCCCCGTGGCAACCGTAGGCATAGGCAACGGCACAAACGCAGGACTTCTTGCAGTAAGGATACTCTCCATAAAATACCCAGAGCTTGAGAAAAAACTAAAAGACTATGAGGCATCCTTAAGGCAGAAGGTCCAAGAAATGAATGAAAAGCTAAAAGAAGAGCTCTCTTAGATAACTACCACTCTGTTTTTCCCTTGCTCTTTTGCTCGGTAAAGTGCTTCGTCCGCCCTTGAAATCATGCTATCTATAGTATCGCCTTCCCTGTAAGTGGTTGCTCCCAGAGATATGGTTATGCTCAAATCTTTACAGAAATTACAGTTTTCAACTGTCCGTCTTATCTTCTCCGCAGGTGCATAAGGCTCTAAGGTCATAGGAAGAAGCACCAAAAACTCCTCACCACCCCACCTTCCAAAGATATCGCTTTTTCTTAGGACCTTTTTTACCGCCTTAACCACTTCTTTTAGAGCCTTGTCTCCCATAAGGTGTCCGTATGTATCATTTACGCGCTTGAAGTTATCTATATCAAAGATTACCAAGGAAAAGGGTGTTTTGTATCTTTCCGCTTGATGTAAAAGACGCTCAAAATCGTGAATAAGTGCTCGTCTGTTAAATATGCCAGTAAGCTGGTCTCTTGTGGCAAGTTTTATTAGGGTTCTTTCTCTTCTTACTTCCTCTGATATGTCTACCAATGTTATTACAGAAACAGTTCTTCCCTTGAAATGGACTGCAGTTGAAAATAGGTTAACCCATTTTATCCTTCCATTTTTGGTAATAATTCTTAACTTGTAGTTTATAGTGCCCCTGTATCCCTCTTTCCTTTTCTTCAAATTTTCATAAGCCTTTTCTCTATCTTTCCAAAATATGAGGCTTATGGGGTCTTCAAGGGCTAACAATTCTTCCCTGCTATACCCAAAGAGTTTTGTTACACTGTGGTTTACGTAAAGAATTTTGTTTTGTTGGAAATCATAGACCAGCACCGCATGAGGGTTTGACTCTGCGAGAATGTGGAAAAGCTCTTCCTGTTCATGTTTTTCCGTTATATCCAGCAAGTATCCAAAGTAGCCAATTATCTCATTCCTGTCGTCAAACAACGGCACAGTATAGTTTAGAACCCATATGTATTCTCCGTCTTTTCTTCTGAGCCTGTAGTCCTGATGTATCCAGAAGGGAGATTTCTTCTCTGTATGATACTTTACCTCTTGAGCTACTCTTTCCAAGTCTTCTGGATGTATAAGGTCTGCATACTTTATCCTTCCAGATATAAAGTCCTCTACGGTATACCCCAAAAGCTCAGACACATTAGGCGAGACAAACTCCACAGGCCAGCCCTCTGCCCTTTTCCATTGGAAAAAGACCACAGGACCCCCAGAAAGAAGAAACTCCGTCCTCTGACCACTGAGCTTTAGATTTTCCATAAGGTCAAAGAGGTCTATATGAAGCTCCACATAAAAACCCTTTTCCGGAAAGTGTTGAGCTACCACGTAAAAATACCTTTCACCCTCTTGCGTTTTGTGAACATGTAGGACGCCAGACTTTTCTATTCCCAGCTCTTTTATGTTTCTAACTGGGCATGGGTGTCCCTCGTATTCATAACATGGTTTTGAAAAGGAATGAGAAAGCTGATAACAGGTTTCCGCCCTATTACCGTATACCTCTCTTGCCTTTTTGTTAGCAAAGATAACTCGGTGATTCTCATCCACTACCCAAACTGGCTCAGGTATAAGGTCAAGTGCGGAGTAGTCCATGAGTAAAACCCAATGTTATTATAAAGTTAGATACCTTCCACAAAAAGCATTTAAATATTCCCTATCTTTCATGCCCTTTGCCTTTACTTCAAGTCCGCTTCAAAAGGGTCTTTGAAAGCTATATCTTTTCATATCGATAGGCTCAGGCTTATCAATTCCCTATAGTTTGACTTGGTTATTATAACTCAAACTGTGCTATAATTGTATGCCTTAAGTATAAAAGGAGGTTTTAGCTATGAGCTTGCTTCAGAGAATTGAGGAGTTATATCTTCCGAAGAAAGAATATCCAGCTTTTAAGGTAGGTGATACGGTAAGAGTTTACTACAAAATAGTGGAAGGAGAAAAGGAAAGGATACAGCCCTTTGAAGGTGTGGTTATAAGGATAAAAGGCAGTGGTCCGAATAAGACCTTTACAGTAAGGAAGGAGTCCTATGGTGTAGGTATAGAAAGAATATTTCCTTACTATAGCCCTAACATAGAAAAGATTGAAGTGGTCAAATATGGAAAAGTTAGAAGGGCAAAGCTGTATTTCCTACGTAAGTATAGGGGTAAGGAGGCTATAGGTAAAATAAGGGAAATAAAACCTTGGGAACTTAAGAATAGAACATGACAGAATACGAAAAAGCTTATTGGGAAAAGGGTCTTTTGGTGGCAGGTGTTGACGAAGCGGGAAGGGGTCCCTTGGCTGGACCTCTTGTTGCCTGCGCGGTTATACTTCCACCCTTTACAGAACCTTTTATAGACAAGGACTCAAAGGCTATGAGTGCAAAAGAGAGGGAGGAAACTTATGAGATTATAAGGGCAAAGGCTCTTGCCATAGGCACTGCGGTTGTGGATTCTGCTGTCATAGATAGGATTGGTATTATAAAGGCAAATCTGCTTGCCTTTAAAAGGGCTTTGGAAGACCTAAAGCATAAGTTTCACGTGGTTATAAGCGACTACCTACCTGTGGAAGGTTATGAATGTATTCCTCTTGTGAAGGGTGATGAAAAAAGCCTTAGCTGTGCCTGTGCCAGCGTTGTGGCAAAGGTTCTCAGAGACAGAATAATGGAACATTATCATAAACTCTACCCTCAGTATAACTTTTCAAAACATAAGGGCTACGCAACAAGGGAGCATATAAAAGCTATAAGACTTTACAAAGAAAGTCCAATACACAGGAAGAGCTTTTCTCCAATAAGACAGTTCAGCCTTTTTGGAGATTAATGCATATTCCTGTCCTTCTTGAGGAGTCCACAGACCTACTGTTAGGTAATGGAGGAAAACTTTATGTGGATTGCACCATAGGTCTTGGTGGGCATACGCGTAGGATATTGGAGAAAAACCCACAAGCCTTTGTGATAGGCATAGACAGAGACCCTTACGCACTTGAGATGGCACAGGAAAACCTCAAAGACTTTGAAGGTAGATATAGCCTTTATCATGCAAACTTTTCGGACCTTGACGAAGTCCTCAAAATGGAAGGACTTTCGCAGGTGGACGGTTTTCTCTTTGACCTTGGTGTCTCTATGCTACAGTTAAAGAGTCCAAGAGGCTTTTCCTTTCAAAGGGACGAGCCATTGGATATGAGGATGAACCCAGAAGACAGGTTGAGTGCCTACCAAGTGGTCAATAACTATTCGGAGAGGGATTTGGAAAGAATATTCAAAGAATACGGAGAAGAGCCTTATGCAAAAAGGATAGCAAGGGCGATAGTTTTGGCAAGAGCCAAAAAACCCATAGAAACTACCCTTGAGCTTGTGGAGATAATAACTTCGGTCTTGCCTTACAAGGGTGGAAGGATACATCCTGCCACAAGGGTCTTTCAGGCTATAAGGATAGAGGTAAACGAAGAGCTAAAGAGCCTTGAGATAGCCCTGCGGAAAACCCTTGACTTTCTTAGGTCTAAAGGTAGAGTAGTGGTCATATCCTTTCATTCTCTTGAAGACAGAATAGTAAAGAACTTTATAAAAACGCACCTTAAACCCTTGACAAAAAAACCGATAACACCTACTATGGAAGAAGTGAAGAAAAACCCTGCAAGTAGAAGTGCAAAGTTGAGGGCAGGAGAAAAGCCATGAAATACCTAATCTGGGCTTTTTTGCTTCTTTTGTTGAATTTGTTATACTCCTCCTATAGCCTAAATGTGGCAAGACATTATGCCAAAAAGGTTTCTGAGCTAAAGAGAGAAAAAGAAAGAAGTCTGACTCTAAAGGCTGAAATAGAGAAACACATAAACTATAAAACCGTTAAAAGCTACGCAGAATCTTCTGGGCTTAGTCCCATAGATTGGAGCAGGATAAAGGTGGTTAAGAGCTCTACTGGGGAATAATCCTATAAAACCTCTTTTTACCAACTTGAAGTTTTAGCTCCTCGGATACTTGAATTTCTTGATTTGGGTCTTGTATCTTTTGACCGTTTATCTTAAGACCTCCACCTTCTATGAGCCTGCGTGCGGAGTTTTTTGACGCTTCTATACCCAACTCAAAGAGAAATTCATAAGCCTTTTGGCGATAGCCTGCAGGAACTTTTATGACCTGTGCGTCCTCTGGAAACTCTCTTTGAGAAAAGGTTTTTTCAAAGAACTCAAGGGCTTTGTCCGCACTTTCCTTTGAGTGATAACGGGAAACTATGTAATGAGCAAGCCTCTTTTTGGCTTCCATAGGATGTAAGTTCTTTTTAAACTCCTCTATCTCCTCCTGCCTATAGTCTGTAAGCAGAAGGTAGTAGTCCCACATAAGCTCATCGGAGATGGACATAATCTTTCCAAACATTTGGTTTGGCTCTTCCGTAATGCCTACATAGTTGCCATAGGACTTGGACATCTTCTTTACACCGTCAAGACCCACCAAAAGTGGCATGGTTATACACACTTGAGGCTTTTGACCGAAGGCTCTCTGAAGGTCTCTTCCTACAAGCAAGTTAAACTTCTGGTCTGTGCCACCCAGCTCCACATCCGCTTTTAAGAAAACAGAGTCATAACCTTGAAGCAATGGATAGAGAAACTCGTGGATATATATGGGATTACCCTCTTTAAACCTTTTTGAAAAGTCATCTCTTTCTAACATCCTCGCCACTGTGTATTGACCGGCAAGTTTTATAAGTCCCTCTGTGCCAAGAGTTGAAAGCCATGTGCTGTTAAAGACTATGTTGGTTTTCTCCGGCAGAAGCACCTTAAAGACTTGATGTTCATAGGTTTTGGCGTTTTCTAAGACCTGCTCCCTACTAAGAGGCGGTCTTGTCTCACTTCTTCCTGTGGGGTCTCCTATCATGGCGGTAAAATCACCTATCACAAAATAAACCTCATGCCCCAAGAGTTGAAACTGACGCAGTTTTTGAAGAAGGACCGTATGCCCAAGATGAAGGTCTGGAGCGG
>JAXSOX010000007.1:0-20021 GCA_037926525.1 Aquificaceae bacterium
GCGTGAACTCCTGTGAGCATGTAAAAGCCTGTTCCATACATGTTTGCACTTATGGTAAAGCCCTTATGCCAAAGGTGTAGCCATTCCCAAGCGTGTATTACCAAGAAGGCAGCACCCAGAACCATAGTTGCCAAAAGCCACATTCTGTAGCCTCCAAGGTCTCCATGCTCTATACTATGCTCTGCCTTCCATATGGTGTAGCTGGAGGTCCAGAGAATAAGGGTGAGCAGTGCCACAAGTGCTAGGTTCATACCCCCCTCTGGTATCCATTCCCTAACCCATACATCCGCATGTGTTGCCCTTGCCATCCAAAAGCCTGCAAAGATTGTTCCGAATATAACCACTTCCGCAAAGACAAACCACACAATACCCTGAAAGCCAAGCCCTTCGTCATGACCCTTCGAGAAGTATTCATTAGCCCAGCCTGCGATACCAATTGCCAACAGGGCTAAACCTATACCACCTGACAAAACCGCCAGAAGGGCAAGCTTCCAAGTGAAATAGGCTATGGCAGCAAGGGACAGAAAAAAGGTTGACAAACCTACGGGCAGTGCCCATACGCTGGTTTCGTGGTGCGCCGCATGGGTTCCCTCGTGCGCCATTTTTCACCTCCTTTGTGATTTTTACTAATGATATAAATCATTTTCAGTTTTTTGTCAAGTGTTATCAATTAATAATATTTCAAGATAGCAAGATTTTAAGATGTATAAATCTATTATTAGAAACTTGCATCCATAAAGAACATGCCATAAAATTTTCAAAAGGAGGTGCATCATGGGAAAAATGGTATCTTTCAAGAAAAACGGAGTGGATGTGTCAGGTTATCTATCTGAGCCAGAATTTGGAAAAGGTCCTATGGTTTTTGTGTTCCACGAGTGGTGGGGGCTTGTGGACCATATAAAGGATGTGTGCGATAGGTATGCAAAGGAAGGCTTTTATGCCTTTGGCATTGACCTGTATAAGGGCAAAACTGCCAGCGACCCAGAAAACGCAGGCAAGCTCATGCAAGACCTTTTCCAAAACAGGTTCTCAGAGGCGGAGAATATGGTAAGGGCTTCCATTGAATACTTTAGGGAACAAGACATGGGTTATGTAGCAAGGGTGGGTGAGTTTATGCTTGGCGGAACTGGCTTTTGCTGTGGAGGTACATGCACATGGTATTTTGGGGCAAAGTTTGCAGAAGACTTTAAAGCCCTCGTGCCATACTACGGTCTTTATTCCATAGTCCCTATAGACTTTTCAAAGATAAAAGCACCGGTGCTTGCAATTCACGCAGGAAAAGATGCCTTTATACCTCTTTCTGATGTGTTAAAGGCTATTGAAGAGTGCAACAATCACAGTGTTCCAGCGCAGTTCGTAATATACTCTGGCGTAGACCACGCCTTCTTTAACGACTCAAGACCAGAGGTCTATCACGAAGAGTATGCTAATGATGTGTGGGAAAAGACCATTGCCTTCTTCAATAAACACCTTAAATGAAATGGAAGGATAGGCTAATACTCCTTACGGTATCTATTTTAGGTGCTTTCGCCTTTGCGGTGCTTGCCCTCTCAAGGGGTGAGTCCGTAGGGGCAATTTGGCTTTTGATAGCCACTCTTTCTGCCTACATCATAGGTTATAGGTATTACTCTTATTTTATAGCCTATAGGACCTTTCAAGTAGACGACAACAATCTCACTCCTGCTCATAGGTTTTACAATGGTCTTGATTACGTGCCTACTAACAAATGGGTGCTTTTTGGTCATCACTTTGCCTCTATATCGGGTGCTGGTCCTCTTGTGGGTCCTGTGCTCGCAGCACAGATGGGATACCTGCCGGGAACTCTTTGGATACTTCTCGGTGTGGTTTTGGCTGGAGCGGTTCAGGATATGGTGGTGCTTACCATCTCTATGCGTAAAGGGGGCAAAAGCCTTGGGCAAATAGCAAGAGAGGAGCTTGGAAGAGTAGGTGGGCTTATAACCCTTTTAGTAATCTACAGCATTCTCATAATTCTTCTTGCGGTTCTCGGTCTTGTGGTCATAAAGGCATTGGCGGAAAGTCCATGGGCAACCTTTTCTGTATTTATGACCATACCCATTGCCATGCTCATGGGTGTTTACATGTGGCATATAAGACCTGGTGCGGTGCTTCAGTCCTTTATCTTTGGCGTGGTGGCACTCTTGATAAGTCTCTATATAGGCAGGCTTGTAGCACAACACGAAACCCTTGCCAAGCTCTTTACACTCTCTGAAGCCCAGCTTGCTATAGCCTTGATGGTCTATGGCTTTTTTGCCTCTGTTTTACCCGTTTGGCTTTTGCTTGCACCAAGAGATTACCTTAGCACCTTTTTAAAGCTGGGAACTATTATCCTTATTGCCATTGCAGTGGCGATAGCAAACCCAGAGATAAAGATGCCTGCTTTTACGCAGTATGCCTTTACTGGCTACGGTCCTGTCTGGAAAGGAGACCTCTTTCCCTTTCTCTTTATAACCATTGCATGCGGTGCGGTATCTGGCTTTCATGCACTTATATCTTCTGGAACATCACCTAAGATGCTTGACAAAGAAAGCCATGTAAGACTTGTAGGCTATGGGGGCATGCTGGGCGAGTCCTTTGTGGCTATCATGGCACTCATCGCTGCTGTTTCTATGGAGCCGGGTCTTTACTTTGCCATAAACAGCCCAGCGTCAGAGATAGGCAAAACGGTTCAAGAAGCAGCACAAAAGATATCCAGCTGGGGCTTTTATATAACACCCGAATACCTTGAGGAGATAGCGAGAAAAATTGAAGAGCCCACCATTCTTTCAAGAACTGGTGGAGCACCAGCCCTTGCCATAGGCATGGCTCTTATATTCGCAAAGATAACAGGCGAAGCCCTGCTTGCCTTCTGGTATCACTTTGCCATACTCTTTGAAGCGGTTTTCATCCTCACTACCATAGACACAGGAACAAGAGTGGGCAGGTATATTCTTCAAGACCTGCTTTCTGGAATATCTTCTACCTTCAGGGACTACAGAAACCTCTGGGTAAATGTGCTTACCAGTGGTATAACGGTAGCAGGCTGGGGATACTTTTTGTATGTGGGAGTTATTGACCCTTATGGAGGCATAAAAACCCTCTGGCCCCTCTTTGGCATATCCAACCAGCTTTTGGCAACCACCGCCCTTGTTGTTGCAACCGTTTATATGGTAAACAGCGGAAAACTAAGATACGCATGGATAACTGGTCTTCCTGCAATTTTCCTTACGGTAAACACTATAAGTGCTGGTCTTATAAGAGTTTTTCACCCAGATAAGGCAATAGGCTTTCTGGCTCAGGCAGAGTTTTTAAAGAAAGCTATAAGTTTGGGTAAACTACCTGCGACTATTCCAAGTATAGATATAGCTTATAGAGTTATCTTTAACAACTATGTAAACGCCTTTATGGCAATTTTGTATGTCTCCCTTGTGCTATGTGTCATAGCCATAGCCTTGTATAGGGTCTTTGTTGTTGTAAAGAAGCCAAGTTAATCTCCACTTTTTTGAGGAACTTCAAGAAACTTGTATAAAAGCTGTCTTATTTCCCTTATCTCTTCTTCTATCTTGTCAAAGCGTCTGCTAACGTCCGCTTTTAGTTCATCTATTCTTTTACTGGTCTCGTCTATTCTCTTGTTGGTATCATCTATTCTTTTATTAATAAGCCCGGCAACTAAGCCAAGCACTACTGCGTGTGCGGTTATTACGCTTAGGATTATAGTCAAAGCAGTTTGCCATTCCATAGGGGTTAATATAAACCCTCAGGATTAGCTAAGTCAAGTTAGCCTCCGCCCTTCTGAGGAACTTCAAGAAACTTGTATAAAAGTTGTCTTATCTCTCTTATTTCATCCTCTATCCTGTCAAGGCGTCTGTTTAGGTCATCTATCCTTTTGTTAGTGTCTTCTATTCTTTTGTTAATAAGCCCAGCCACTAAACCAAGAACCACTGCGTGTGCGGTTATAACACTTAGGATTATAGTCAAAGCGGTTTGCCATTCCATAAAGGTTAATATATACCCTTAGCTCCTCTTAAGTCAAATTCTAATCTTTGCTTTTTTGAGGAACTTCAAGAAACTTATATAAAAGCTGTCTTATCTCCCTTATCTCCTCCTCTATCCTATCAAGACGCTTGTTGATATCCACCTTTAAGTCATCCATCCTCTTGTTAGTATCCTCTATTCTTTTGTTAAGAAGCCCAGCTACCAGTCCAAGAACCACAGCATGCGCGGTTATTACGCTCACGATTATAGTCAATGCGGTCTGCCATTCCATAAGGGTTTAATATAAACTTTTGTGTGTCCTTAGGTCAAGAATCCAGAAGCGATGATTTGCTATTTCGAAAACGTTGAATATAACACTTTTGGCTTGCAAGAGCCATATTTTATGGTTATACTATTCTCCTCGCAGGAGAGGTGGCCGAGAGGCCGAAGGCGGCTCCCTGCTAAGGAGTTGTAGGGTTAACAGCCCTACCGCGGGTTCGAATCCCGCCCTCTCCGTGTTAATATAGAACTTATGAAAAGAGCCATACTCGCCCTTGAAGATGGAAGCTACTTTGTAGGATACTCCTTTGGTGCAGAGGGAGAAACCGCAGGAGAGGTAGTTTTTAACACCTCCATGACAGGATATCAGGAGATCCTTACAGACCCCTCCTATAAGGGGCAAATTGTAGTTATGACCTACACGCAGATGGGAAACTACGGCGTAAACTATGAAGATGTAGAATCCTCGGGAATTCAGGCAAACGGTTTAGTCATAAGGGAGCTATCACCCCTATATAGCAACTGGAGGGCGGTAAAGGGTTTACATGAATACCTTGCGGAGAGCGGGGTGGTGGGAATATGGGGCATTGACACAAGGGCCCTCGTCAAAAGGATAAGGGAAAGGGGAGCTCTCAGAGGGGTTATATCCACTTTGGAAAGCGAACCTGCAAGACTGGTGGAAAAGGCAAGGAGCTTACCCGACATATCGGAGCTAAACCTTGTTGAAGAGGTGGCAACAAGGGAGGTTTACTACTGGAAAGAGGGAGATTGGGACCTAAAGAGGGGCTACATATACAGAGAAAGCGTCAAACCTCTTATTATGGTGGTGGACTACGGCGTAAAGAGGAACATACTTCGCAGGCTTACCCAGGAAGGTGCAAGGGTTGTGGTGGTTCCACCCTACCATGTGGAGAAAATAATGGAAGAGATAAAGCCGGATGCCCTTTTTCTATCCAATGGACCTGGAGACCCTCAGAGGGTGGTAGAAGGTATAAGGCTCGTGAGAAAATACATGGAAAAACTTCCTATAATGGGCATATGTCTTGGGCATCAAATAATAGGTCTTGCCTTAGGAGGAAAAACCTACAAGCTCAAGTTTGGACATCACGGTGGAAACCATCCGGTAAAGGACCTAAGAGACGGGCATATAGAGATAACCGCACAAAACCACAACTTTGCGGTAGACCCAGATACTCTAAGGGAGGTGGAAATAACTCATATAAACCTTCTTGACGAAACCCTTGAGGGCTTTAGGCACAAACACCTACCCATCTTCTGTGTCCAGTATCATCCCGAAGCATCGCCAGGACCTCACGACTCTAAGGGCATATTCAAGGAGTTTATAGGTCTTGCCATGAGTCATGCAGAACCTCAGAAGCAGTAGCGCGAAAATATTTCTCATATCTTTTCTTATATTCTTAGGGTTTTCCATAGTAACTGTAAGGATCGCCTACATACAACTGATAGGAAAAGAAGGCTATGTGGACAAGGTGGTGGAAAAGTTTCCAAAGGCATCGGTGGTTAAACTTTCTACACCCAGAGGTTCAATAAAGGACAGAAGGGGAAATGAGCTTGCCATTAGCATACCTACCCTTTCTGTATACTCTTTCCCCCACCTTGTGCAAAACAAGGAGGAGCTTGTTCAACGTATCTCCGCATTGCCTGAAGTGAAGGAGAAAGAACTCATAGAGAGGCTCAATTCAGACAAGAAGTTTGTATGGCTCGTGAGGCATATAGACAAGGTTTATATGCCCTATCTGAGGGGAGTCATTAGGGATACAAACAATGACAGAGCGGTGGGACTGCAGGAAGAGTATAAAAGGCTCTATCCCCACGGCAATCTTGCCAGCAACCTTCTCGGTTTTGTGGGAAAGGATGGAGAGGGGCTTGAGGGTCTTGAATACCTCCTCAACAAGGACCTGAGTGGTAAGGAGATTAAGGGAGTCTTTTACTTGGGCAGGTTGGCAGTAAACCCGCTGTCTGAGGATATAAGCTCAAAGGATGTTCAGCTCACCATAGACCTTGGAGTGCAAACCATACTTGAGGATATAAGGGACAAGATAGTAAAACAGTGGAACCCAGACAGGGTGGGCATAATGCTCATGGACGCAGAGACTGGTGATATATTAGGTATGGCAAACTACCCAACCTTTGACCCCAACCAGTATCAAAAGTTTCCAGCCTCCCATAGGAGGAACTTTGTGGTAACAGACCTCTTTGAGCCTGGTTCTGTGATGAAGCCCTTTTTTATTGGACAAGCACTTCAGAAGGGTTATGTAAGACCGGGTATGTGGATAGACACAGAAGGCGGAAGAACAGAAGTTTTTGGCAGGTTTGTAAAGGATGTGAAACCTTCAGGAAGGCTTACCCTTGAACAGGTGCTGATAAAGTCTTCTAACGTGGGAACCATAAAGGTTGCCCGTTTCCTATCAAAGAAGGATGTGGAGGAGCTTATGCAAAAAATACACATGACAGACAGGTTCAATCTCCTTCCAGGGGAGGTAAAACCTAAACTTCCCAACTTTAATTATCCAGCCAACATTCTCTATGCCAGCATAGGACAGGGCATAGCTTCGAATCTTTTGAATCTGTGTGTGAGCTTTAATGCCTTAGCTACAAACAGAATAGTAAAGCCCAGAATACTGCTCGATGACAAGCCTGAGGTTTTGAGGGAAAATATATTCTCACCACAGGTTTCTCAATGGCTACAGAAAAACCTTACAAAGGTAGTTGAAGAAGGAACAGCTCAAAGGGCTAAATCGGATTACTTTACCATCGCGGGCAAAACTGGCACCTCTCAGAAGTTTGACTTCAGAACTGGAAGATACTCAAGGGAAGAGCTGGTCACTTACTTTGTGGGATACTTCCCCGCCAGCAACCCAAAGTTCATAGCGGGTATAATGGTGGACAGACCAAGAGGTCCTGACCCCTACGGAGGAACGGTGGCCGCACCCTATTTCAAAGAGCTTGTGGAAAGAGTAGCCTTTTATTACCGCTTAGAACCCGACAAGCTCAGCAAGTAAGGACCTGTATTCCGCAGGCAGTAAAATTCCTTGTATTTTTGGAACCTTTATCACTCTCAAACCTGTTAACTCTTCCACTATCTGGGGGTTTGTCCTTTCGGAGATATCATCTCCTTCAAAGCCATTCATCACTATAGCTATAGGCTCTACACCCATAGACTTCATGTAATACCAACTTAGAAAGCTATGGTTTATGGTTCCAAGCCCTGCTCTTGCCACCAGCAGGGTTTTAAGCCCCCAATCCTGAGCGAGCCTTGCGTAGTTGTAGTCCTTTTTTATGGGCACCGCTACACCGCCCGCTCCCTCTACCAACAAAAACTCGTATTTTTTCAAAAGCCCCTCAAAATGCTCTTTCAGAGCCTCAAGGGAGAAATCCCCACCCTCCTCCATTATGCCCGCATAGGGGGAAAGAGGTAGTCTAAACCTCACAGGCACAACTTCCTCAAGGGACTGCCCTGTGATAGAAGCCAAAAGGCTACCGTCCGCAGGCACATCCCTAACATCCGTCTCAATGGGCTTTAGATAACCCACCCTTATGCCCCTTTCCTTGAGGGTGTAAACGAGATTATAGCTTATAAAGGTCTTGCCAACGCCTGTATCTGTAGCAGTTATGAGAACGCCTCTCACGCATATAATTATAGCCATGAAGAGAGCTATAATAACTGGTATAAGAAGAATAGGCTATGAAATAGCAAAGAATCTTCTCCAAGATGGCTGGAGCGTAGGTCTTGTCTACAAAAGCTCTGAACATGTTTACAAGGAGCTAATGGAAAAATTTGGTGAAAGGGTTTATGGTGTCAAAGCAGACCTGAGCTTTTGGCAAGAAGCGGAAAGGGCAGTAAGAGAACTTACACAAATGCTGGGCGGAGTAGATGCCCTCATACATCTTGCAAGCCCCTACGAACCCACACCCCTTGCAAAGCTCAAAGAAGAAGACATAGACTATCACTTCAAGCCCATAGCTCAGGCTTTTGTGGTTATGAGCAGAGAAGCCTATCCCTTGATGCTGAGAAATTCTGGAGATATCAAGGGCAGAATAGTTGCCTTCGGCGACTGGGCTACAAACACCACACCCTACAGAAACTATTCCGCTTACTTTTTGGCAAAGGGTGCCTTGCACACGGCGGTAAAGGTGCTTGCCAAGGAATTTGCTCCTCATGTGCTTGTGAACGCCATAGCTCTCGGTCCTACCATAAAGCCTCCGGACTTCCCCGAAGAAAAGTGGCAGGAGTATGTGAACAAAACACCTCTCAAAAGGACTGTATCCATAAAGGATGTGGTTAAACTTACAGAATACCTGCTTGAAGTGGAAAGCATGACAGGAGAGATTATAATGCTTGACAGTGGGAGGCATGTGGCAGGTGAATGCTCATAAGATAGTCCTTCTTTTCAGCGGAGGCGTTGAAAGCACCTGTCTGCTTTATATGTATCTTAGAAAAGGCTGGCTTGTATATCCTGTATACATAAAGGCGGGCTATCCATGGGAGCCCCTTGAGCTTGAGAATGCAAAAAGCCTGTGGCTCTACACAAAGAGAAAACACAAAAATCTCATGCCTCTTAGGGTCTTGCCTGCCATAAACCCAGAAAGGGTAAGCAGAAGGAAACATGACAAGCACCTTTTCATACCTCTCAGGAACATGAGCCTTATAGCCCTTGCTGGCAACTATGCGGTGCTAAAAGACATAAGCCATGTAGCCATAGGTAGTCTGGGCATATACCCCTTTCCTGACAACAACGCGGAGTATATGAATAACCTGCAGTCCCTTATGAACATAAGGCTTTTAACACCCTTCATGGGAATGGAAAAGCACGAAGTGTTAAAGAGATTTTCAGAAAGTGTCCCACTTGAAAGGACCCTCTCCTGCATAAGACCCAGAAGGATTAGGGGTAAGGTCCTCCACTGTGGGAAATGTGAAAAATGCAAAGAAAGGCAAGAGGCACTTAAACACCTATTACTTTGACCACAACCCTTTTGTTTCTTTGTCCGTCAAACTCTGCATAGAATATCTCCTGCCAAGGTCCAAGGTCAAGTTTCCCGTTGGTGACGGGCAGAACTACCTGAAGGTGGGTCAGAAGGTTTTTAAGGTGGGCGTCAGCGTTGTCTTCACCCGTTCTGTGATGTTTATAGTCCTCTCTGTAGGGTGCGAGGTTTTCTAACCACTTCCATATATCCTCGTGAAGCCCTTCTTCATCATCCTGAATTATTACCGACGCGGTAAGGTGCATGGAAGAGACAAGGCAAAGACCCTCTTTTATGCCAGACTCTTCTACTGCCTTTTTCACTTGCTCTGTTATCCTTATAAGCTCCCTTCTTTTATTTGTGTTAAATGTCAGATATACAGTGTGGCTTTTCATGAGTTTTCCTTAAGGTAATCGCTTATTATCTTCTCCATCATATCCCTGTGATAGAGCCTTTCCCTCTTTAGCCTCTCTATTTCCATCTCCAGCTCATGGGTCATGGGGTGGTGCTTTTCCAGTTTATCCACTTGTGCATCAAGTTCATGATGCCTCTCGTAGTGATACCTGAACTCCTTGTTTTCATTAAGAAGTTTTTGAATTGCCTCCTCTCTGCTCATTTTATGTCCTCCTCTTTAGGTCTTACTAATATTAAACCACAAAGGCTGACCAGAAAGCCAGCGGACAAGACCTGAAAAGAGGCAAAGGCTATAAAGGTTAATAGAGCGAAGGCAAAGGGAACAAGACACAGGACATAAAGCCAAAAATATCTCCTCGTGGCGGTATAGCTCCAGTAGGGGTCCTTCGTAGTATCTATAGGAAACACCTTCTTTCTTATAAGGATTGCAGGAAGGACAGAAACTATTCCAGTAGCCACCACGAAGAAGGTAAAGAAGTTTAATAAGTTTTTGTGAAGAGGAAGCCTAAAGTAAAAGTAGAGAGGAATGCAAGCGAGGTATAGGATAACCAAGGAAGCTACAAAGGCATAGTGCAGATGTCTTGACCTTGTTCTGTAAATATATACCTTTTCCATATTCCTATGATAGAATATAAGCATATGAGGTGAGAATATGCAAGTGGAGATGTTGAGCGAAGAAAAGTTAGAAGAGTGGGCGGAGTTTTTAAAGGCTTTGGCTCATCCCATCAGGCTGAGAATATTGGCGGTGCTTATTGAAGGCAAGCAGTGTGTGAAAAACCTGAGCGACCTTTTGCACACCTCACAGCCCAATGTATCCCAGCACTTAAGTATACTCAGGAGCAGGGGCATTGTGGGATGTAAAAGGGATGGGTCCATAGTGTGCTATTACATCAAGGACGAAAGGGTGGTAAAAATCTACGAAATACTGAGTAAGGAGGTGTAAGATGGCGGTGATAGTGCTCACAGAGAGCAACTGGCAGGCAGAGGTTATAAACTCTGACAAGCCTGTGGTGGTGGACTTCTGGGCTCCTTGGTGTGGACCCTGCAGAATAATAGCTCCCATTGTGGAAGAGCTGGCTATGGAAATGGGCGACAGGGTCAAGTTTGGAAAGCTCAACACTGATGAAAACCCAAACATAGCCATGAGGTATGGTATAAGGGCAATACCCACCATAATGCTCTTTAAGAATGGTGAGGTGGTGGACACACGCATCGGAGTTCAGCCAAAAGAAGCCCTCAGGCAGATGATTAACAGCCATCTGTGATGGTGGAGCTGTCCGAAGACATACTTTACGACTGTATCATAGTTGGTGGTGGTCCTGCGGGTTTGACCGCAGGGCTTTACTGTGCAAGGGCAAAACTCAACACCCTTCTCTTTGAAAAAGGAACGCTTGGTGGACAGATAGCCATCACAGACCTAGTGGAAAACTATCCAGGCTTTCCAGAGGGGATAAGCGGTAAAGAGCTTACAAAAAGGTTTAAGGAGCAAGCGGAAAGGTTCGGTCTGCAGATACTCAGAAAAGAGGTCACAAGGATAGAAAAGGTTGGCAAAGAGATATTCCTCCATCTGAGGACTGGAGAGCTCGTCAGAAGTAAAACCGTCATACTTACAGTAGGTTCCAACCCAAGAAGACTTGGCGTTCCGGGGGAAGAGGAGTTTTTAAACCGAGGGGTATCCTACTGTGCCACCTGCGACGGTGCTCTTTTTGAAGGTGTGCCCATAGCAGTAGTGGGGGGCGGGGACTCAGCCACACAGGAGAGCCTTTTTCTAACAAGGTTTGCCAGCCGGGTTTACCTTGTCCACAGGAGAGACCAGCTTAGAGCACAAAAGCATCTCCAGGAGAAGGTCTTTTCCAATCCCAAGATAACCTTTGTTCCCAACAAGGTGGTGGAGGAGATAAGGGGCGGTGATTTCGTTGAAAAGCTCCTCCTCCGAGATACCAAGGATAACAGCCTCTCTGAGTTGCCCGTGGAGGGTGTTTTTATATTCATAGGTCTTGAGCCCAACACGGAATTTCTTAAAGGAACCATAGAGCTTGACGATAAGGGATACATAATAACTGACGAAAGGATGAGGACTTCAATGGAAGGAGTGTTTGCTGCAGGTGACTGCAGAAGCGGGGCTACCGGTCAGGTTGCGGTGGCAGTAGGGGAAGGGTGCATAGCGGCCATAGAGGCGGAAAGATACATAGAGGATAAATTTTAAATATAAAGGTGCTAACATGGAATATCAGGGAGGGTTTGAAACCTTTAGGGAAGCGACTAGGTATATGTTTAAGTCTCCAAGCCTTTCTGATGTGCTTTTTGTGGTTTTGCTTTTTTCTCTCGCAGTAGGGTTTCTTATAGTCCTTCCCTATCTCTGGTCAAGATACAGGGCTAGGATAGACCTCAGGAGGGAATTTTTTACTGTGGGAAAATCTCTGGGGCTTGAAAAGGAGGAAATTAACCTTCTTTGGAAATGCGCAAACATTACCAAAGAACCCATTAAGATAATGCAGGCAAAAGTGGTATTTGAAAGATGTATGTCAAAACTTGTGAAGGAAGATGCATCAAAAATAGAAATGGTAACAGAGATAAGAAAAAAGCTCAGGTTTGATAGCCTCCCTTGGTTTCTACCTCTCAGCAGTACAAAGGATATAGACCTTTATCAGACAGGTTTTATAACCTACGAAAACCAGGCTTACAGCTCCGCAGTTTGGGAAAAGAACGAGCTTGAATTGCATATAGCAGTGCTCGATACACCTCTTAAACCTATACAGCCCGGGGAAAGAGTTAAGTTTTCCTTTCTAAGGGAAGGCGATGGTAGGTATTATTTTCAAGGCGATGTGCTAAGGACCTACAGAGATGGGACAAAGTTAGTTATAGTATTACCCCATACAGACAAACTGTCAAAAATTCAGCTAAGAGAGAGCCTTCGATGGAAGGTGAAAATACCTGCAAAGATACATATATACAAAGATAGCAGTGCACTTTCGTTTGAAGAACCAGAAGAATTCATAGAAGGCACTATAGAGGATTTGAGTGTTCAGGGCATAAGGGTATGTCTTTCAAGTTTTACAGATGTAAGGGTTGAGGAAAGAGTTTTCATACAATTTGAGATAAAGTCCTACCCTATAAAGGTTTTCGGGATTGTAAAGAACGTAAGAAGCTCACCAAGCAGGACATGCCTAGGCATAAAGTTTGCAAATCTTGGCAAGGCGGATGAAGACTACATAAGAAAGTTCATAATAGAAGAGCAAAGGGAAATACTAAGAGCCTACAAGATGGGTGAGCTTAGAGAAGGCTCCTCTTCTTCAGGGCTTTGATTATTCTCTTTCTCGCCTGCCTCTCTTTCCTCTTTTTCTTCTCGCTGGGCTTTTCGTAAAACTGTCTTCTTTTAACTTCTGTAAGTATGCCTTCCTTCTCCACTATCCTTTTGAACCTCTTAAATGCCTTCTCAAAGGGCTCGTTTTCCATCACTTGAACTATAGCCAAACCTATTCACCTCCTTAGGTTTTGCGGAATATTATACCAAAAACCTCGCTAAGGTTCTCCACAAAGTGCAGGGTCATCTTGTCTCTTACATACTCTGGCAGGTCTTCCATCACCTCATCCCTGTTTTTTGAGGGAAGTATAACCTCGTATATACCCGCTCTCTTGGCTGCCAGTATCTTCTCCTTTAGACCTCCCACGGGCAACACCCTTCCCCTGAGTGTAACCTCTCCTGTCATGGCTATGTCCGTCCTTACCTCCTTCCCCGTGAAAAGAGAAAGAAGGGCTACCGCAAGGGTCACGCCAGCAGAGGGACCATCCTTTGGCACAGCTCCCTCTGGCACATGCACATGAACATCGTAGTTTGAAAAGGTTTCTGGGTCTATGCCATAGTCCTCCGCTCTTGACTTTATGTAGGATAGTGCCGCTTGGGCGGATTCTTTCATTATGTCCCCCAGAGAGCCTGTAAGTATGAGGCTTCCCTTACCTTTGAACTTGGTGGCTTCTATTATCATTATCTCGCCCCCTACCTCCGTCCATGCAAGCCCCACCGCTATGCCTACCATGGGCTTTTCTTCTGATACGGTAAACCTCTTTGAAACACCCAGAAATCCCTTTATGTCCCCAGCCCTTACCTCAAAGGGCAATGGCTCGCCCTTGAGCTTTTTGAGAGCCAACTTCCTAAGTATGGAGCTGAGCTGTCTTTGGAGGTTTCTAACGCCGGACTCCCTTGTGTAGCCCCTTATGACCTCTAAAAGGGCATCGTCGTGGAAGAGGACCTCTTCCATTTTAAAGCCGTGCTCTGGTAAGAGTTTTGGAAGAAGGTGGTTTTTGGCGATGAAGACCTTCTCCTCCTCTGAGTATCCTGAGAGGTGTATTACCTCCATCCTGTCCAAAAGAGGTCTGGGTATGGTGTCCACACGGTTTGCGGTGCATATGAAAAAGACCTCAGATAGGTCGAAGGGCAAACCTATGTAAAGGTCTACAAAATTCTTGTTCTGCTCTGGGTCAAGCACCTCAAGGAGGGCTGCCGCCGGGTCGCCCTGAAAGGACAAGGAGAGCTTGTCCACCTCATCAAGCACAATAAGAGGGTTTTTTGTCCCACCCTGCTTCACCGCTTGTATTATCCTGCCGGGCATGGCACCCACATAGGTCCTCCTGTGTCCCCTTATCTCCGCCTCGTCTCTTATGCCACCCAAGGATATGCGGACAAATTTTCTGCCCAAGGACTCGGCTATGGACCGTCCAAGGGAGGTCTTTCCCACGCCGGGCGGTCCTACAAAGCAAAGTATCTGCACCGCATGGCTTTTGCCCTTTGTGAGCTTTTTCACCGCCAGGTATTCAATTATCCTGTCCTTTACCTTTTCTAGGTTGTAGTGGTCTCTGTCCAATATTTCCCTTGCCTTGTCAAGGTCATAGCGGTCTTTAGTGCTTTTATCCCAAGGCAGGTCAAGGACCCACTCAAGCCAAGTCCTTAGAACCCCCGCTTCTGCGGATTCGGGATGTAGCTTTTCAAGCCTCCTTATCTGCTTGTCTACTTCCTCCCTGGCTTCCTTTGGGAGCTTTAGCTTGCTTAGTTTTTTCTTGTATTCCTCTATCTCCGCCCTACGTTCATCTCCTTCGCCCAGCTCCTCCAGTATTGCCTTGAGCTGTTGTCTTAGGAAGTATTCCCTCTGCTCCTTTTCTATCCTCTCCCTTGCGACCCCTCTTATCTTGCTTTGGACCTCCAAAAGCCCCACCTCGCTCTGGAGATATTGATGAACAAGCTTGAGCCTTTCTACAGGGTCAAGGGTTTCAAGAACCCTCTGGGCTTCTACCGCCTTTATGTCCAATATGGATGCGGTCAGGTCTGCGAGCTTGCCTGGGTCTTCAATGTCCTTTATAAGCATTATGAGGTCTGGTATGACCTGCTTGCCGAGGGAAATGGCAGTGTCAAGCTGTTCCTTTAAGGACTTTATGTAAGCTTTTACTTCACTGGAGAGGTTTTCGGGGTCAAGCTCCTGCTCTTCCAAGGGCTGAACCCTTGCCACATAGTAATCCCCAGCCTGTTTGTATTCTAAAAGCCTTGCCCTCTTTATACCCTGCACCAGTATCTTTAGCCTATTTTCCTCTATGGGTGCAGACCTTACCACGTGGGCTATGGTGCCAATCTCGTAAAGGTCTTCCATGCCCGGAGATTCCACCGCCTTGTCCTTCTGCAGTAGGAGGAATATAAGCCTGTCCTTCTTTAAGGCTTCTTCTACCGCTCTTATGGAAAAGCTTCTTCCCACAAAGAGGGGGACCACCATGGTGGGAAAGACCACCAGGTCCCTGAGGGGCATCACTGGAACCTCAAAGGCTTCTGAAGGCACCTCCGGAACCCTTACAAACTCTTCTGGAAACATACCTACCTCCTAAGAGATTAACTCTTCTATAAAATCCTCCGCCACAAAGGGTTGAAGGTCCTCTATCCCCTCACCCACCCCTATGAGCTTCACGGGAATGCCCAGCTCCTTGCATATGGGCACCACCGCACCACCCTTTGCGGAGCCGTCCAGCTTTGTAAGCACAAGCCCCGTTACCTCAACCGCCTCCTTGAAAACCTTGGCTTGCTGTATGGAGTTCTGACCTATTGTAGCGTCCAGCACAAGGAGGGTTTCTGTAGGCTCTTGTGGCAAAAACCTTTTTATAACATCCCTTATCTTCCTAAGCTCTCTTATAAGAGGTTCTTTTGTGTGAAGCCTACCAGCAGTGTCTATAAGCACAACCTGATAACCCTCTGAGATAGCCTTCTGCAAGGCCTCGTAAACCACAGAGGCGGGGTCTGCACCTTCGTGCCTTTTGAATATGTCCGCACCACTCCTCTGAGCCCAGACCTCAAGCTGTTCTATAGCCGCAGACCTGAAGGTGTCTCCTGCTACAAGGAGAACCCTTTTACCTTCTTTTACAAACCTATGGGCGAGCTTTCCTATGGTGGTTGTCTTTCCTGAGCCGTTTACACCAAGAAAGAGATAGAGGCTTATGCCCTCATGAGGTTCTTTTAAGGGTGCTTCGCACCTGCTTATCTGAGAAAGTATTGCCTGTTTTAAAAGCCCAGAGAGCTGGTCTGAGGTTTTAAGGTTTTTTCTTATGGCTTCTTTCCTTAGCTCTTCCACTATTTGAAGGGAGCTTTTAGCTCCCACATCTGCCCTTATGAGCTTCTCCTCCAACTCCTCAAAGAGCTCCTCGTCTATTTTTCTACCTGCAAAGAGTATACCAAACTCTACCGCTTCCTTTGTCTTTTTCAGACCTCTTTTGAGCTTTTCCAGAAAGCTCTCCTTTTGTATAAGACCGAGCTCCTCCTGTATCTTTCTTATGACCTCCTCTACCTCCTGCCTTTTGAGGGCTGGTGCAAGTTTTATAGAACGGTTTAAAAGCTCAAGAGCCTTTTCTGGCTTTTTTGCCTCGTAGAGCAAAAGACCTGCCTTTTTTAGGCTCTCCCAGTCCCCGAGCTTTGCATACTCAACTGCGGACTTTTCTAACTCTCCCACTCTCTCATATATAAGAGCCTTCTCCTTAGCGGTTGCAAGCTCAGGGTCGTAATGCTCTATAAGCTGATAGGCGTAGTAGTATTTGCCCTCCTCCATGTATAGCCTAAAGAGAAGACCCCTCAGCTCTGGGTTTTCCTTAAACCTTTCCAATATCTCAATAGCCCTTTCCTTCTTACCCTTTTCTATGAGAGCCAGTATGGCGTTCTTGTTTCCCTTCTCTGCGAGCTTCTCTTCTTCTGACTTCCTCCAAAAGAGCATAGAATTAATATTTTACATCCTCAAGGGCATTCTTTATGCCTTTCACATGCTTTGAAAGCTCCTCAAGGCTTCTTTCGCCTGCAAGCCTGACAAAATGGCTACCCACCACCACACCATCCGCAAGGCTTGCCACCTCCTTTGCCTGCTGGGGCTTTGAAATACCAAAGCCTACCACCACCGGCTTTTTACAAACAGACCTGTAGAGCTTTAGGCTCTCCCTAAGCCTTTGTATAGGAAGCTCTTCCCTTGCACCTGTGGTGCCAGTCAAAGATACAAAGTAAACCATATGGTCTGAGCTTTCACATATGAGCCTGAGCCTTCCTTCTGTGCTTGTGGGCGATGCAAGGAAGACCACAGAAAGACCAAGTTTCTCACAAATACCTTTTAGCTCAATTCCCTCTTCTGGTGGCAGGTCAGGGACTATAAAGCCATCTATTCCACTGTCCTTTGCCCTTCTGCAGAAGTTTTCCAAGCCTATGCGAAATATTGGGTTGTAGTAAGTCATAAGCAGGAAAGGTTTTTCTGGAAACTCCTCTCTTAGCCTCAAAGAGAGCTCAAAGACATGCTTAGACCTTATGCCATTTCTTAATGCTACCTCATGAGCAGTCTGTATTGTAGGTCCATCCGCCACAGGGTCTGAGAAGGGAAAGCCTATCTCCAATATATCCGTCCCCTCTCTGAGAAGAACTCTGAAAGCCTCCAGAGAGGTCTCATAGTCGGGATAGCCCACCATCATATAAGAGACCAGAGCCTTTTTGTTTTTCTTCCAAAAACCTTCAAGCCTCATGGAACACTTCAAAGCTAACCTCTATCTGACAGGCTTTGCTAAGCATAGCGTAAACACTGCAGTATTTCTCAACCGATAGCCTTACCGCCTCTTCCACTGCCTTCTCCTTTATATTCTTCCCATAGACTTTATACTTGAGCATTATCCTCTCGTAAACCCTCGGATGCTCCTCCCTTCTTGTTCCAGAGACTTCAATTTGTATGTCTTTGACTTCCTGCCTTTTCTTTTTAAGTATGTTGGAGATGTCCACACCACTACAGCCTGCGAGGGCAACAAGCACAAGCTCCATAGGTCTGTAGCCCTGCTCACCCACCAAAAGCTCTCCAAAGCTCGTTTGAGCCCTGTATGTATGCTCAAGCTCAGAAAGCCTAAGGCTGACCCTTTTCTCTTCCATCTTACACGCTCGTATCTATGATAAAGAGGGGCTGTCCGTATTCCACCGTTTCTCCGTTTTCCACAAGTATCTTTACCACCTTACCCCTCACATCGCTCTCTATCTCGTTCATCACCTTTAGGGCTTCCACTATGCAAAGCACCTGACCGGGAGACACTATATCACCCACCTCCACAAAGGGCGGTGCACCCGGCGACGGAGACCTGTAAAAGGTGCCCACAAGGGGGCTCTTTATTACATGCAGGTTATCCTGAGGCACCTCTTCGGAAGGAGGCAAAAGCTCTTGGTATCGGACCTCTTTGTAAGGCACCTCTACCCTTTGTAGCACCTCCTTCTGATGGGTTTCTATGAAGAGTTTAAAGCCCTCCGCCTCTATGGTGAGCTGTTTTATATCGCTTCCCTTGACTAGGTTTATTATTTCCCTTATGAAGTCCCTATCCATCAGGCTCTCTTTACCACCTCTATGTAAGCTCCCGTGCGTGTGTCCACCTTTACTATGTCTCCCTCCTTTACGAAGAAGGGCACTTGCACCACTGCACCGGTTTCCAGTTTGGCAGGCTTTGAACCACCTGCCGCTGTGTCTCCCTTAAAGGCTGGCTCGGTTTCCACCACTGCAAGCTCCACCTGTTTGGGAAGTTCAATGCCTATGGGCTGTCCCTTGTAGAAAAAGACCACCACCGTCATACCCTCTTTGAGGAACTTGGTCTCCTCCCTTATATTGTCCGCAGAAACAGGGACCATCTCGTATGTAGTTTGGCTCACAAAATAGTAGTAGTCGCCGTCAGAGTAAGAATACTCCGCAAAGACCTGCTCAAAGTCCGCAAGCTCAATGGCATCAGAGGACTTGTAGGTAATCTCAATTACGTTGCCCGTCTGCATGTTTTTTGCCTTGACCCTCACAAAAGCCTGACCCTTACCGGGTTTCACATGCTCGTAGTCCAAGACCCTGTGGGGCATGCCATTGTGTTCAATAAACATATCCCTCTGCACGCTGTTTATGTCAATCTTCACTCCCATGGTATATGATTTTAGCATATATTTTTAAACCTCTGGAGGTTCAAGATGGTCAAAGAAATGCTAAAGGAAAAATCAGGCTATCTACTCTCTAATCTACTCTCTCAGGGTGGAGAATATGGAGAAATTTTTTACGAGAGGGTGCGTGCATGTAGGGTTCAACTTGAGGACAACAAAATAGATAAGGTTCAATGGGGTATTGATGAGGGTGTGGGTATAAGGCTTATAAAGGGTGGCAAAACCTATTACGGATACACTACAGAACCTACCTTTGAAAATCTAATGGAGATAGTAAGGACCCTCGCAAGGGGCTTGGGGCATGGACCTATCAAGGTGGGGCAAAGGCATATAAGGGGCTGGACGGAGCTAAGCATAGACCCCGACGAGATGGACATAAACTACAGGGCTCAGTTTCTCTACAGGGCAAATGAAAAGGCAAGGAGCTATGGAGATAAGGTGAGGCAGGTGACAGTTGTCCTCATGGACCGCTCAAGGGAGATAATGGTCATAAACAGCCTTGGGGAGACCGCCGAGGACACTCAGAAAAGGGTTGTCTTTTTTGTAGACGTGGTCGCTCAGGAAAACGGGCTTTTGCAGAGAGGCTACGAGTCTGCGGGCATAAGGGGTGGTTTTGAGCTTTTTGAGAGGGTTCCACCAGAGGAAATAGCAAAAAAAGCTACAGAGAGGGCCCTTCTTATGCTTAGGGCAAAGCCTGCACCTGCTGGTCCCTTTACAGTGGTGCTTGCCTCTCAGGCGGGTGGCACTATGATACATGAGGCGGTGGGGCATGGCTTTGAGGCGGACTTGGTGCAGAAGGGTCTATCTGTCTACAAGGACAAGATAGGTCAAAAGGTGGCAAGCGAGCTTATAACGGTAATAGACGATGCTACCCTTGAGGGTTATAATGGCTCTTTTACAGTTGACGACGAAGGTGTGCCAG
>JAXSOX010000008.1:0-19857 GCA_037926525.1 Aquificaceae bacterium
GCGTCATCTTCAAAATCCTTACTATGACACCCTGAAGGACCACGTTGTAGGCGTTTTCGTATATTCCAGCCTTAGAGAGAAAGTACATAAGGTCCCTCTCCCTTACCACCGCCCCGTTTATGCGAAAGACGGTCCTACCGTCCTGATAGACCTTTCCGGATATGACTATGTCTTTCTCCTGCAAGGGGAAAAGCCCATGGTTTTTAAAGTGAACCTCCACATAGGCGTAGTCCGCCCTGTCGGAGTTCTTTGAGTATATAAGATAGGAGAGGTTTTTTGCCCTTAGGGTTTTTGCGGTGGCTATGCCAAGGGCGAAGGATATGGCGTCCCCTATGTTGGACTTTCCTGCACCGTTGGGTCCCACCACACCTATAAAGCCCTGCCCGAGAGGTATTTCCACCCTCTCCTTACCGTAAGACTTGAACCCCTCTAAGGTTATTTTTTCTATCCAAGCTTTCACAGATTAATAGTATAATTTAAACGGTCATGGTAAAGAATACTATTAAAGCTCACACCTTACAGACAGGCAAGAATGTTTTCTGAAGTATTAATTGCACTATACGCTGGATCCCTCTTTGCCATAACCTTTCTCGTGGCACCCACGCTTCTCAGAGTAGACAAGAACAAGGACATAGCTGGAAGCCTGTATGGAAGGGTGCTCTGGAGGTTCTATAGGGTTGCTCTTTTTATGCTTTTGTTATATTTTATCTTAGGTGATGCAAAGTTCTACGCTATACTTCTTATGTTGGGTCTTGGGTTGAACGTGGGCATATCCTACTGGCTTAAAAACTACAAAAGGAGGCTGGGCAATATAGACCTTGTGGACTACAAGGACCCAAGGAGGGTTCTTTTTAGAAGGATGTCTATCCTGTCCACCTTCATACTTTTGATGAACTTCTTGCTTTCTATGTATGTGCTTATAAAACACCTAAAAGGAGGTTCACTTGCAGGAGTATAGGGTTAACAGACAGATAAAAGCTAAGGAGGTAAGGTTAATAGATGAAAACGGAAAGCAGATAGGCATAGTTCCACTGCAGGAAGCCCTTACAATAGCCAGTGAGAAGGGTCTTGACTTGGTAGAAGTAGCACCTCAGGCAAACCCTCCTGTTTGCAAGATACTGGATTATGGTAAGTTTCTATACGAGCTAAAGAAGAAGGAAAAGGAAGCAAAGAAAAAACAAAGAGAGCATGCAATAGAGATAAAGGACATGATGCTCTCGGTAAGAATTGACGAACATGACCTTAAGGTAAAACTAAAGCACATGAGGGAGTTTCTTATGGATGGGGACAAAGTGAGGGTAAGGATTCGCTTTAGAGGAAGAGAGCATCTCCATCCAGAGCTTGGCGATAGGTTAGCAAACAGGATAGTGGAAGAGCTATCGGATGTGGGACAGCTTGAATCTCCCATAAAGAAGGAAGGAAACTTTCTAATATTTGCACTACTTCCTAAAAAGAAATAAATTTTCACAACATATGAAAAAGGAAAAGACCTACTTTGTGTGTCAAGAATGCGGATACTCGAACCCAAAGTGGCTTGGCAGATGTCCCTCCTGCGGTGCTTGGAACTCCATGGTAGAGGAGAGGGAAATAAAGTCTCTCTCTGAAAGGGTAGTAGTCAAGACCACACCAAAACCCCTCCATCTTTGGGAAGAACAAAACGCTCTAAGGCTCAGCACGGGTTTTGAAAGTCTTGACTATGCTCTTGGTGGTGGGATAGTGAAAGGTCAAGTTTTGCTCCTTGCAGGCGAACCGGGCATAGGCAAGTCCACCCTCTTATTGCAGGTGTGCGAAAGGTTTTCAAAGCTATATGGACCTGTTTTATATGTTTCTGGAGAAGAGTCTCCATCACAAATAGCCCTTAGAGCAAAAAGACTAAGAGTGGGTTCAGAAAGCCTTTTAGTGTTTCCAGAAACTAACCTTGAGATTATTCTGCAGACCCTGAGGGAAGAAAGACCTTCTCTCCTTGTGGTGGACTCGGTGCAAACCCTTTATAGCTCAAGCCTTGAGTCTTCGCCTGGCTCTGTTGCACAAGTAAGAGAATGCACCTTTAGGCTCTCTGAGGTTTGCAAGGAGCTAAACATTCCCGTTTTTTTGGTGGGTCAGGTCAACAAAGAAGGCGTGCTTGCGGGTCCAAAGGTGCTGGAGCATATTGTGGACACGGTTCTTTATTTTGAGGGGGAGAGGTTTAACTTCTACAGGGTGGTCAAGGCGGTTAAAAACCGCTTTGGTGAGTCTGGAAACATGGCGGTCTTTAGGATGACAGGACAGGGGCTTGAGGAGGTTCAAGAGCCCTCTGCTTTTTTCCTGCAAGAGAGGGTTGGCTCTCCTGGGAGCGTGGTTTTTCCTCACACAGAAGGTAGCAAGCCAGTGCTTTTGGAGGTGCAAGCCCTAACCATACATGCACTATACACCACCCCTCAGAGAAAGACTCAAGGCTTTGACCCAAACCGCTTAGCTCTTATACTTGCAGTGCTTGAAAAGGAAGCAAAGGTCTTTACAAGAGACAGGGATGTGTTTGTAAACATAGTGGGTGGTGTGAGGGTGGAAGAGCCAGCCATAGACTTGGCGGTTGCCCTTGCAGTGGTAAGCTCCGTAAAGGATAAACCTGTTGGTGATGTGCTTATTTTTGGTGAGCTTGGTCTCTCTGGGGAGGTGAGGTCTGTCCACTTTGCACAGGAAAGGCTAAAGGAAGGTCTTCGCTTTGGCTTTAAGAAGGCTATAGTTCCAGAGGGTTGCAAAGTAGAATTGGAGGGTTTAGAAGTTTTTGGCGTAAGGCATATTAAAGAAGCCATTGAGCTTATAATCTAAAATGTGAAGGTGCTACTTGTGGAAGATGACAGGCTTTTGGGGGAGTCTCTTAAGGAGTATTTGGAGTCAGAAGGCTTTTTGGTGGACTGGATATACGATAGCAGGGAGTTTTTTGACCTTCTTGAGGTTTCTATATACGACGCCATTGTGCTTGACCTTATGATGCCTCATATAAGTGGCGAAGAGCTCCTTAGAAAACTCAGAGAAAAGGGAAACACCACCCCTGTGCTTATACTTACTGCAAAGGGCAGGATTGAGGACAAAGAAAAGTGCTTTTCTCTCGGTGCGGATGACTATCTTACAAAGCCTTTTGAACCCAAGGAGCTACTGCTAAGGCTCAGAGCCTTATACAGAAGAACAGTCAGACAAGAAAGGCTAAAGCTAAGGAATGTAGAAGTTGACCTAAGGGCTGGTAGGGTGTGGGTTGAAGGTAGGGAGATAAGGCTAAGTAAAAAGGAGTGGCTACTGTTTAAGTATCTGGTAGAAAACAGGGATAGGTTTGTCTCCACAGAGGAGCTACTCAACTATGTGTGGGGCGATGAGCCAGTGGGGGACGAGGTGGTGAGGGCTCACATAAAGAACCTCAGAAGGCTCTTGCCAGAGGGCTTTATAGTCTCTCAAAAGGGAAGGGGCTATAGAGTTGAGGCGTGAGAAATTCCTGCTTTATCTTTCTCTCTTTACCCTTTTGGTGGCTGGTTTTGGACTTATAAACCTCGTAGTGTTTCTTGAAATTAAAAGGCTCATTGAGGAGAACTCCTACAGGCTTGCCTATCAGCACTTTATAACCCATCTCCAAAACCCACATCATATAGGAGACAAAGACTTTGTTATAAACCCACCTGCAGTTGAAGGATACAGGATATATGTCTTTGAAGCTCCGGAAAACCCATTAAAGAGCGTAAGGGTAGGTATAAGGGAAGAGTTTCTTAGGGAAAGGAAGGACAGCATAATGAAAAGACTTCTGGTGGCAGAATTTTTCCTAATTTTTATGCTTGTTTTTCTCTATCAGAGGATTATTGAGGAGTATTTTTCAAGGCTAAAGGGAAAGGAGGAATGGATAAAGTCCCTTATGCTATCTCTTACCCATAGACTTGGAAACTTTATAGCCACACAAAAAGTCCTTTTGGCTATGTTAAAAAAATCCTATCCTCAAGATGAAAAGATAAAGAGGTTGGAAAAAAGTCTCCACAAGGTTCAAAGGGAGTTAAGCCTGTTTATAAACCCAGTTAAGGAAGGGAGAGAAAACAAGAGAGAGAATATCCAGTTGGAAAACTTGATAAGAGAAACCCTTAGCTTTTTTGAAGAGGAGCTAAAGGCTAAAAGGCTCATATTGAGAACTGAAAGGCTATTTGTATACATGAACAAGGAGGACCTTGAGGATGTGCTCTACAACCTCATAGGCAATGCCATAAGGCACTCAAGAGAACTTATCCACATAAAGGTCTGTGCGAAAAAAGGGCTTTTGGTGATAAGGAACGACCTTGGTGGTGAGGTAAAGCACGGTATGGGATTGGGTGTAGAACTTACACGCATGGTCTTAAGGAGATACAACTTTGGCTTACAGATAAGCCTAAAAAGGCACTATACCGCCTTTGTGCTCTTTAAAAGGCAGGGCTAAACTCTACCCTTGTTTGAATTCCAGAATTAAGGTCCTTAAGGGTATAAAAGCCACCAGCCATCTCTTCTTCTCCCACTATGACTGCGTAGTCCGCCCTTATCTTGTTGGCAAGCTCAAGCTGTTTTTTGAGACCGCCTCTTTTGTAAGAGACCTCAACCCTTTTACCCTCTGCCCTGAGAGCCTTTGCTACCTGCAAGGCATAGGGTAGAACATCACCAAAGGGTATGACCAAGTATAGTGGGTCTTCTGGAGGAAGGTTTTTCACAAGCATGGAGAGTCTTTCTAAACCCACCGCAAAGCCTATGGCTGGAGTGGGAGGTCCACCCATCTCCTCCACAAGGTAATCATACCTACCACCTGCTATCACAGTAATATCAAGCTCCTCAGAGACCGCCTCAAAAACCGTCTTTGTGTAGTAGTCAAGTCCTCTCACAAGGTTTGGATTTTCTCTGTAGGGTATAGACATGGCATTTAAATATTCCTTTAGCTTTGAGTAGTGCTCTCTACATTCCTCGCACAGAAAGTCCACCATTTTAGGAGCATCCTTGACCGCAGACTTGCAGGTTGGCACCTTGCAGTCTAAGACCCTAAGAGGGTTTCTGTCCTTTCTGTCAAGGCAGACTTCACAGAGATGCTCCTCCACACCTGCAAGATAGGCACTCAAAGCATCTCTATAGGCAGGTCTGCAAACCTTACATCCTATGGAGTTTATCTCTATTACCGCCTTAATACCAAGCTCAGAAAGTATCTCATAGACAAGACCTATAAGCTCCGCATCCACCACAGGCTCAAGGCTTCCAAAAACCTCCGCACCCAGTTGATGAAACTGTCTGTATCTGCCAGCCTGTGGACGCTCGTAGCGAAACATGGGACCCTCATAGAAAAGTTTCACATAAGGCTTTAAGGCATATAGCCTGTTTTGAACGTAGGCTCTAACCGCACCCGCAGTGCCCTCAGGTCTAAGGGCAAGCCATCTACCCTTTCTATCCTGAAAGGTAAACATCTCCTTTTGGACTATGTCCGTTGCCTCTCCTATGCTCCTTTGGAATACCTCCACATATTCCACCACAGGAAGCACTATCTCTTCAAAGTTATAAAGCCTTAGCTTTTCCCTTATGAGGTTAGAAATATACCTGAACCTTTTTAGGTCTTCTCCATAAATATCGTGAAAGCCTCTTACACTTTGAAACTCAGGCATAGAGAATAATTATAGTCCTCTGATTTGACACTTTCCCAATTCTGTATAGAATATAAGCAAGGATTTACTATGAAAGAGCTTGTGCTTTTCCTCCATATTGTCCTTGCCTCCCTATGGGTGGGAGGCATGCTATTTCTTGTTTTTGTCCTCGCCCCCTTTGTAAGAAAACTGCCAATTAGAGACCAAGCCTTTCAGGAAGTGGGGAAACGCTTTAGCTTCTATGGAACCCTTGGTTCACTCTCTTTACTTTTCTTGACAGGGCTTTTGAACATACACTACATAGTTGGTTTTTCAAGCCTCCTTGACCTCTCAAATCCTTATACTAAAACCCTTATGCATAAATTGGGTGTTTTTATATTAGTAGTCTTTGTTTCTCTGGTTCATGACCTTTACTTTGGACCGAAGTCTGTAAATTCAGCTCTTCATAGAAATATGGCAAGGATTCTTGGATTTTTGAACTTGTTCCTTAGTCTTTTAATCGTCTATCTTGCGGTAAAACTTAGGTTTGGAGGTTAGAAAATGACAAAAATCTTAAAGGCAGAGGGCAGTTTTTCAGATTTTATGCCAGTGAAAAAAGCTATTCATGTAGAGGAAGGTTTAAGGTGTATCGCCTTTTATCTGAAGGCTGGTCAGAAGATAAACTTACACACATCTCCCCACAGGGTTATAACCATCGTCTTACATGGTGAAGGGGACTTTTTTGTGGGCTCAGAAGAAAACAGGGAGAGGTTAAAGGCGGGCGAAGCCCTTCTCTACGAACCCAACGAGCCCCATGGTTTTCAAGCGGTAGAGGACATGGCGGTTATGGCTATTGTAGTGTGATATATTTATATGTGATGAATCGCATATTTGTATGGGGTGTGAACTTCAAAACCGCTCCAGTGGAACAGAGGGAGCTTTTGGCTTGTAGCAGGGAGGATACTTATTATCTTTTACCACCCCTTAAAACTATAAGTGGCATAGTAGAGATAATGCTCCTGTCTACCTGTAATAGGGTGGAGGTTTACACAGTCGCAGAAAGCTATGAGTCTATGAATAGGCTAATCCTTGAATTTCTACAATTAAAGGGTGTGGATGTAAGGCTTAGAAGAAACTCCTTCTTCTTAGAGGATAAACATGCGGTTGCTCACATCTTTAGAGTTGCAAGCGGGCTTGAATCCATGGTGGTGGGAGAAACGCAGATAGTAAACCAGTTTAAAGAGGCATACAGAATAGCGAAAGAGCTCCAATGCACTGGCAAGGTTCTCAATAGACTATACGAGAAAGCTCTCAGAACTGCTAAGAGGGTGCGCACAGAGACTGGTATTAGCAAAAACGCAGTTTCAGTAAGCTATGTAGCTGTAGAGCTTGCCAAAAGGATATTCGGAAACCTTGCAAAGACAAAGGTTCTCCTTGTGGGTGCTGGTGAAATGGCTGAGCTTTCCGCAAAATATCTTAAAAAACTCCAAGCACATCTTTTTATAACTAACAGGACATACGAAAGAGCGGTGGAATTAGCAAAAGAGCTTGAAGGACACGTGCTAAGATTTGAAGAGCTTTCTGAACATCTCCATGAATTTGATATAGTAATAGTCTCTACAGGGAGTAAGAAGTTTATCATAGACGCTCCTATGGTCAAAAAGGCGATAAGGAAAAGAAACTACAAACCTATCTTTTTCATTGATATATCTGTTCCCAGAAATGTGGACCCTGAGGTTAATAAGATTGATGAAGTGTTTCTCTACGATATAGATGACCTACAAGAGGTTGCAGAGAAGAACTTAAAGGAGAGACTAAAGGAGAAAGAAAAGGGAGAGATAATAGTATGGGATGAGGTGAGTAAGTTCATGAAGTGGTTGGAGTTTCTTAAGGTTGAAAAACACATAGTAAGCATAAAAAGGGTATGGAGAGAGGTAGAAGAGAGGGAACCGATGGTTAGAAAGCTAATTCACAATGCGATGGAAGAGATAAGAAAAGACCCTTCCCTTGCGGAAAAGTTAGTTAAAATATTCTTGCAGGAGGTAGAATATGCAAACACATAGTGAAGGCTACCCTATGTCTATAACGGAGCTAATGGAACTTGAAAGTGAATACTCCATAAAGGCTTACGTGCTTATAAAAGCAGACCCCAGGGAAATCCCTTCCATAATGCTTGCCCTTTCAACCTTTGAAGGCATAAAAACCGCAGACGTAGTGACAGGTCCCTATGACATAATCGTCTTTGCGGAAGTAAAGAATCAGGATGAACTCGGTAGGCTTGTAATAAGCAAAATACATTCCTTGGAGGGGGTAAAGGAAGCACTTACCTGTGTGGTGGTAAGGATATGAACGATTTTCCTTTTGTAGTGGAAGAAGCTGAGAGAATATTGGTTATATACTCCGAAGAACCTGTGGTTTACAAAGAGGAAGATGACGGGGTTGAAATTTTCTATTCAAAAAATGGAGAAGTTGTAAAGATAATAATAAAAAAGGATGATAAGCACCACATTATCTACTTCTGATTACCTTGTTATAGAAGGAGGAAAGCCTTTAAAGGGAAAGGTAAGTATCTCTGGTTCAAAAAACGCCTCACTTCCTATAATTATGGCAAGCATACTAACTAAGGAAACTTGCGAAATAGAAAATGTACCTGACCTTCTTGACACAAGAACAGCCTTTGAACTCCTTCAATACTTAGGTGCTGGAGTTGAGTTTGGAAAAGGACGGGTAAACATATATCCGAGCTCTATAAACATTTACAATGCACCAGACGAAGTGGTAAGGCGTATGAGAGCTTCTGTCCTTGTAATGGGTCCCCTGCTTGCAAGGTTCGGAAGGGCGGTGGTTTCCATGCCAGGGGGTTGTTCTATCGGGGTAAGGTCCATAGACCAACATCTTAAGGTGTTTGAGAAAGCTGGTGCTGATATAAGGGTTAGGCATGGTTATGTAGATATGGAGTTAAAAAGGCTAAACCCTGTAGAGTATACCTTTGAAGTTATAACTGTAACGGGGACTGAAAATGCCCTTATGCTTCTTAGTAGCTGTGAAAAGAAAAGTATTTTGAGGAATATAGCCTTAGAGCCAGAGGTTATGGACCTTGTAGAAGTGCTTAGAAAAATGGGTGCGGAGATATATATAGAGGACAGAACCGCTATAATAAGAGGGAGTAGAGAGCTTAAGGGATTTAGCCATAGAGTTATTCCGGATAGAATAGAAGCTGGGACTTTTATGGTAGCTGGCTTTTTAACAGGTGGTGATATTGTGCTTGAAGACTTAAGGATAGAGCATTTAGGTAGTGTCATAGAAAAGCTAAAAGAAGCGGGTGCCAAAGTTGACATTCTAAGCCTTAACAGTCTTAGAGTGAGAGGAGGTGATAGTATTAAGCCTCTTTGTATATCCACTGCGGAGTATCCTGGTTTTCCCACAGATATGCAGGCTCAATTTATGGTGCTTTGCTGTCTTGCGGACGGGGTTTCGGAGATAAGGGAGAATATCTTTGAAAACCGTTTTCAACACGTAGCAGAACTCCAAAGAATGGGTGCGGACATACGTGTGAGAGGCAGAAGCGCGATTATAAGAGGGGTTAAAAAGCTCTACGGTGCGGAAGTATACTCTACCGACTTAAGAGCATCCGCCAGTCTTGTATTAGCAGGACTTGTAGCGGAAGGGACCACAGTGGTAAAAGACATATACCATCTTGACAGGGGATATGAAAGGCTTGAGGAAAAATTCAAGAGTTTGGGGGCTGTCATAGAAAGACAGCCCCGCAGAAAATTTTAGGTTATTTCTATCTTCCTCTCCTTTGCACCCTCAGCCTTTGGTATTCTTATTTCAAGCACGCCGTCCTTGAACTCCGCTTTTGCAGACTCTACCTTTACATCTGTGGGTAGAGGCAAAACTCTCTCAAATCTTCCGTATACCCTCTCAACTCTGTGGTATGCTTCCGTCTTTTCTTCTTTTTCTTCCTTCTTTTCTCCTCTTATATAGAGAGTATTATCTCTGATGGACACCTCAACGTTTTCCTTCTTTACACCTGGAAGCTCCGCCTTTACCACCAGCTCCTGGTCTGTTTCATACACATCCACTACAGGTGCGAAAACCCTTTCACCTTCTTCCCTTGGCACAAGCTCTTCAAGAAGTCTGTCAAACTCCCTCCTTATGCGTTCAATCTCTGCAAATGGGTTCCAAACCATAAGACCTCTTCTCATGGCAACCACCTCCTTTAGGGTTTTGATATAAATTTATTTTAGTCCTCCATTATAAAATGTCAAGGGATATATGCGCGCCTATACCCCCCCTGACTACCTAAAAGGTATGTGATGATATAATTTTATAAAATCTTAAAAGGAGGTTTATAACATGGAACAAAAGGCACCAGACCTTGTGATAATCCTGCTGACAGGAAAGGAAAATGTCAAGAGACTACCTTCTGCCTTTTTCCTTGCATCCACTGCGGCTGCAGAGGACATGAATGTGGTTATATACTTCACAGGTCCAGCTACTGAGCTTCTCAAGAAGGGTGTTGCGGACAGTATATATCCAATGGAAGGCGGACAGCCACTTTCTTACTTTATTAAGCTCGCCCTTGACAACGGTGTGCAGATGGTTGCATGTAAACAGTCCCTTGACCTCAACGGTATGAAGGAAGAAGACTTGGCTTACAATTTCCCAGTGATGACACCCACTCAAGCACTTCCTACCCTTGGAATGGCTGGAAGAGTTCTAACTTGGTAGTTAAAATATAGGGCATGGGCTTTTAGCCCTGCCCTTCTAAAAGTCTTTTGGCTACCGCAAAAACCTCCTCTGGTGCTATATCAAGGCACGGGTATGGGTATTCCCTCAATCTACAGCTTCCCTTTCCATGAAGGTCGCAAGGCTGACAATATAGACCTTTGAAAAGGTATACACCCTCTTGAGGTTCAAGAGCAAAGCCTAAGGTGGGGTGTGTTCCGCCGTATATCTGAATAGCCTTTGTCCCTACCGCCCTTGCCAAGTGTAGCAGTCCCGAGTCGTTGCCTATAAAGAGAGAAGCTCCTTTTATTATGCCAGCCACATCCAAAAGAGAAAGCTCCCCACATAGATTAATACCCTGCCAGCTTTTAGTAAGCTCTTTGTCCCTTTTGTCCCCCACGAGAACCACCTTGTAGCCCTCCCTAAGGAGAAGCTCTATTAATCCCTCAAAGTGTGGATAACGCTTTTTCTCATATCTTGCACCCGGGGCTATGCATACATAGTCTCCAAACCTTTCTTTCCAAGCCTTTAACCTCTCCTCAGAGATTATTATCTTTGGTCCTCCTTCCCTGTAGCCTATGCTTTCAAGGTAGGCTTTTACCACGCTGTAGGGCTTTCTCATACTTTTAAAATAAACAGAAAGCCTTCGCCTAAGGGATTGTTTGTTGTAGCTCTTCCACTTTCCACCGAGCCTTATCCTCAAAAGCAATGTTCTCAGATTTTTATGCATGTCAAGGTATAGGTCAAAGCCCTTTAGCCTTTGAAGAGTGTCCTTTCTAAAGAGCTCTTGCTTTTTTACTTGAAAAACCTCAAGCCTTGGGTCTTCCAAGAAGACTTCACCAAAGGGTTCAAGGGTCAAAAGATATGGCTTATATCCCATTTCAAGCAAAGGGTCTACAAGGCAAGAGGTCAGCACCACATCACCCAGGGAAGATAGTCTTACTATGAGAGCTCTCTTATCCACCGCTCACTGGAGGTATGACCGCCACCACTTCCTCCCCCTTTAGCTCAAAATCTTCTCCAACATACTCATAATTGACTGCAAACCTTGAGACCCTTATGATATCCTCAAGCTCGGGATACTTTTCAATCAAGAACCTACGGAGCTCCGACACCTTCCCACTAAACTCAATTTCTTCAAACTCAGCCTTGAGCCTCTCCTTAAGTATAGAAAAGTAAAGAATTTTCATTCCTCAAGCACCTCAGAGAGTTTTATTTTGAGCTCTGGCAAAAGTTCAAACTCCTCGTCAAAAGAATAAACTTCCACAATGCCCTTTTTATGCAAAAATGCTTTTCTTAGCTTTGGGTCTACAAGTAAAACCCTTTCCACGCCAAAGTCTAAAAGCTCTTGAACCTTCTCTTCAATCTCTGTGTATGTGTTTGAAGGTGAAAGTATCTCTATTACAAGGTCTGGAGGCACTTCAAGAGCCTTGCCTTTGAGTTTTGGTAGCTTTTCCTTGCTTATATATACCACGTCAAGCCCTCTAAGTGTTAAAGGCTCTTTTTTAAGCAATATGCCCACTTCACCTACAAGCACATAGCCCTTCTTTCTCAGCTTACTTTTAAGGTAGTAGGAAAAATCAGCTTCATAAGACCCATGAACATCACCTATTGGAGCCATTTCCACCACCTCACCGTTGACTATTTCATAAAGTCCTTCTGGGAGTTTTCCTTCAATCAGGTCTTGGTAAGTGTATAGCTTCTCTACGGTCTTCATTCCTCAAGCACCTCAGAGAGTTTTATTTTAAGCTCTGGCAAAAGCTCAAACTCCTCATCAAAGGAATAGACTTCCACAATACCCTTTTTATGCAAAAATGCTTTCCTCAGTCTTGGGTCTACGAGCAATACCCTTTCCACGCCAAAGTCTAAAAGCTCTTGCACTTTCTCCTCCATCTCTGTGTAAGTGTTGGAGGGTGAGAGTATCTCTATTACAAGGTCTGGAGGCACTTCAAGCATCCCCTTAGGTTTCTCTTTGAGCTTTTCTCTGCTTATGTAAGCTATATCAAGACCTCTAACCGTTAGAGGGTTCTTGCTCGTTATAAGTCCTACTTCACCGCAGACTACGTAAGCCTTTTTTCTTGCTTTTTCTTTTAGATAATAAACTATATCGCCTTCATAACCACCATGCTCAAAGCCCGTAGGAGCCATTTCCACCACCTCACCGTTGACTATTTCATAAAGCCCTTCTGGAAGAGTTCCACTTAACACATCTTCGTAAGTATATACCCTCTCCTTTACCTGCATGAGTTTAAATTTAGTGTCTAAAGTGTCTTGTGCCAGTAAAGACCATAGTCATGTTGTGCTGGTTTACCGCCTCTATTACTTCCTTGTCTCTTATAGACCCTCCAGGTTGAATTATGGCAGTTATACCTGCAGAATGAGCTATATCCACGCTGTCTCTAAAGGGTAAAAAGGCTTCAGAGGCAAGAACACTTCCTTTTAGCTCAAAACCAAACCTCTGGGCTTTTGCTATGGCACATCTTAAACTATCCACCCTTGAAGTATTTCCAGAGCCTATGGCTAAGGTTTTTCCTTCCTTTGCTATAACTATAGCGTTAGACTTTACATACTTGCAAACCTTCCACGCAAAGAGCATGTCTTCCTTCTCGGTTTCTGTGGGCTCTCTTTCCGAAACCACTTCAAATCTCTCATAATCAAGACTGTCCTCTTCCTGCAGAAGAAAACCACCGCTTATCTTTTTTATATCAAAGGAGTGGGAAAAGCCAAAGACCTGTATTAGCCTTAGGTTTTTCTTCTTTGAGAGAACCTCAAGGGCTTCCTCGGAAAACTCTGGAGCTATAACCACCTCAAGGAAGACTTCTGTGAGCCTTTGGGCTAAGTCCTTGTCTACCTTGTCGTTAAAGGCTACTATGCCTCCAAAGGAAGACTCGGGGTCTGAAGAAAAGGCTCTCTCATAGGCTTCAAGCAGGCTGTTGCCTAAGGCTACACCGCAGGGGTTGTTGTGCTTTACTATCACGCATGCAGGCTTTGAAAACTCACTTACAAGCCTAAAGGCAGAGTCGCTGTCAAGGTAATTGTTAAAGGACATTTCCTTTCCCTGCAAGACCTTAGAGCGGGCAATACCAAGCTCCTCAAGGGGGTTGAGATAAAGCCAACCCTTTTGATGGGGGTTTTCTCCGTATCTTAGCTGGCTTGCTAACCTCATGGGTATGGCGGAGTATGTAACTTCTGTTTGCACCTCAAACATATTTGCCAAGGCTTTTGATATAAGAGCATCGTAGTAGGCGGTAAGGGAAAAAGCCTTTACCGCAAGGGCTTTTCTCTCTTCAAGGGTTAGACCACCTTCTTTTATTCTCTCCGCTACCCATCCGTAGTCCTCAGGGTCTACCACTACCGCAACTCTGTAGAAGTTTTTAGCGGAAGCTCTGATAAGAGTTGGTCCACCTATATCTATAAACTCCATAAGCTCCTGCTCTGTTAGGTCTTCTTTTAGTTTCTCTTCAAAGGGATATAGGTTAACCACCACAAGGTCTATGGGCTGTATGCCAAGGCTCTTTATTTCTTCCTTGTCCTTTTCTACCCAATCTCTGTAGAGAATACCGCCATGCACCGCAGGATGCAAGGTCTTTACCCTGCCGTCCAATATCTCGGGAAAGCCTGTGAGCTCTTCCACCAGCTTTACCTTATAGCCAAGGCTTTGGATAAACTTTGCAGTGCCACCAGTGGATATGACCTCAAAGCCCTTCTCATAGATAGCCTGCAGAAGTTTTTCAAGACCTTCTTTGTAGTATACAGAAATAAGTGCCCTCATGGAGTTAAGATTTTAACACCTTCTAAGGATATTGGCACAAAGCCAGTTTATGCATATTCTATAAAGTAAGGAACTCCATCAAAAAATAAGGCTTATGTCAAGGCTTGCCAGCTTTGAGAGGGATGGGGATTATAACTTTGAAAGTTGTGTCTTTTACGCTTCCACATCCAAAGGTAAAGTGCCTATCCTCAAGCTCATGCAAACAACCATGTGCGATAAAAACTGCGTGTATTGTGCCTTTAGAAGAGACAGGGACGAAACAATAAGGATAGCACTAAAACCTGAGGAAATAGCAAGGGGATTTATGGAACTATACAAGGCGGGAAAGGTAAGCGGGCTTTTTCTTTCCTCGGGCATTTTCGGAAATCCAGACTTTACCATGGAAAGGATGATAGATACCGCAAAGATACTTAGAGAGAAATATGAATTCAAAGGCTACATACACCTTAAACTCATGCCTGGAGCTTCTTTGCAAAGCGTGGAAGAGGCAGTTAAAGTGGCAAGTAGAGTCTCCATAAACCTTGAGACCTCAAAGGAAAAGAGGCTCAAAGACATAGCAAAGGGCGTATGTGGATAGGCTTATAAGAGACCAAAAGGGTAAAAGTCAGATAAGTCAGATGATGGTAGGCGTTGGAGATGAAAAGGATGAGGAGATAATAAAAGCGGTAGATTATCTAAACAAACGCTTTAGACTAAGTAGGATATACTTTAGTGCCTTTTTCCCTGTGAAAAACACCCCGCTTGAAAATAGACCAGCGGAGAACCCAAAAAGGGAACATAGGCTTTATCAGGTTGATTTTCTTATAAGAGAGTATGGCTTTTCCTTTGAAGAGCTAAAACCAGTGCTAATAGACGGCAATCTCCCTCTTGACAAAGACCCAAAAACTGCATGGGCAGAGGCAAACATACACCTTTTCCCAGTGGAAATAAACACCGCAGACTACGAAATGCTTATAAGAGTGCCTGGCATAGGAAAGGAGACCGCAAAGGAAATATTAAAGAGGAGAAAAGAGGGAAAGCTAAATTCACCCAAAGACCTAAAAGGCATAAGAAATTTGGGAAAAATGCTTAATTACCTTACCCTTAACGGGAAATATTTTGGTCAAAGACTGCTTAAAGAGTAAATTACAAAGCAACTATATACTCGTAATCTTCCCTTTGCCTTATAACCCTGTATTTACCTTTCTCCACAAGCACCTCACAGGCTCTTGGTCTCACATTGTAGTGAGAGGACATGGCAAAGCCATAAGCACCCGCAGACAAAACCGCCAAGTATTCACCCCTTTCTACCGCCTGAAGCTCTCTATCCAAGGCAAGAAAGTCCCCCGTTTCACATATTGGACCTACCACATCGGTCTTTATATAGGGTCTATCCTTTCTTTCCACTGGAACTATGTGATGGTAGGCTTCATACATGGCTGGTCTTATAAGGTCGTTCATGCCCGCATCCACTATCACAAAATGCTTATGTCCTTTGTCTTTGATAAACTGAACCTGCGTCAGAAGAATGCCTGCGTTTCCTACCACAGACCTTCCTGGCTCAAGAATAATTTTAGCCTTCACCTCCTTGACTACCGGAAGTATAGCTTCCGCAAGGTCAGAGGGTTCGGGATTTGACTGCTCTGGCTTATACTTTATCCCAAGCCCTCCACCAAGGTCAAGGTATTGGATATCAAAGCCATCTTTAACAAGGTCATAATACAGCTCCACCACCTTTTGAGACGCTTCAATGTAAGGAGAAACATCTAATATCTGAGAGCCTATATGACAGTGAATACCAACCACTTGCAGGTTTTTCAATTTTCTGGCATGTTCGTATTCCTTTTTTGCGGTCTTTATATCCACTCCAAACTTACTCTTTTTCATCCCAGTGGATATATAGGGATGCGTCTTTGGGTCCACATCTGGGTTCACCCTTATGGCTATGCGAGCCTTTTTACCAAGTTTTCCAGCAAGCTCGTCAAGCACTTCAAGCTCCATAAAGGATTCCACATTAAACATAAGAATGTCTGAGTTTATGGCATACTCCAGCTCCTTGACCGTTTTTCCTACGCCTGCGTAGACTATCTTTGAAGGCTCTATTCCTGCCTTTAGGCTTATAAAGAGCTCACCACCGGAAACAATGTCCGCACCAGCACCCTCTTCCTTGACTAAGGCAACTATGTGAGGGTTAAAGTTTGCTTTTACCGCATAGCATATGAGTGCCTCAGGGAAAGCTTCTCTGTATGCTCTTATTCTATCTCTAATGTAGCTACCGCTATAAACATAGAGAGGAGTGCCAAATTCTTCCGCAAGGGCTTTTAGGGAAACCCCTTCTAAGTAAAGGTCATCACCCCTGTATTCAAGATATGGGTTGTATTCTTTTAGCATAGTTGACTATTATAAACTATAAATCCTATTGTAGTCCCACTAAGGCTATAACCCTTCTACCTTTTGGCTACCCCTTGAAATTTGATAAAAGTTGACTAAAATCTTTTAACATGGCACAGTCAGCAAAGAGGGACTATTACGAGATACTTGGCGTTCCGAGGAACGCAACTCAGGAAGAAATAAAGAAAGCCTACCGTAGGCTTGCGAGAAAATACCATCCAGACTTTAACAAAGACCCAGAAGCTCAAGAGAAGTTCAAGGAGATAAACGAAGCCTATCAGGTCCTTTCAGACCCAGAAAAAAGAAGGCTCTACGACCAATACGGACATTCCGCCTTTAGTGCTCAACCCGGTGGTGAAGCCTACCAAGAAGTGGTATTCCAAAATGTGGGAGACCTTTTTGAGGAGATTCTCAGAGGCTTCGGCTTTGAAGACATCTTTGAAAGAGCAACACGTAGAAGAAGGCGTGAAAGCAGGAGACCAGTAAAGGGCGAAGATATATACTACACAGTGGAGCTTAGCCTTGAAGAGGCATATAAAGGCACTGTTGTGAGTATCCCTATAGTTAGGGAAGTGGTATGCGATGCGTGTGGTGGATTGGGTTATGACAAGAGTAAGGGAGAGAGGGTGTGTCCCACCTGTGGTGGAAGGGGCGAAGTGGTTCAAAGACAGTTTTTCATGACCATAGCACAAACCTGTCCCACATGCGGAGGAGAAGGTGTTATAAGAGAGCCTTGTCCTGTATGTAAGGGTAGGGGCAAGGTGTCTCGGAGAGAAGAGGTAAAGGTGAAGATACCTGCGGGTGTAGATACAGGCAGTAAGGTGCTTGCGGAAGGAAAGGGTAATGCGGGTATGTTTGGAGGACCTCCGGGAGACCTCATTATAACCATAAAAGTAAAGCCTCATCCTATCTTTGAAAGGAGGGGCAATAACCTATATGTGGATGTAAACCTAAAGCTTACCGAAGCGGTTCTTGGAACGGAGCTTGAAATTCCCACGCTTGAAGGAACAACTGTAAAGGTAAAAATCCCTGCTGGAGTGAAGGAAGGAGACACTATTAGAATAGAAGGTTATGGTATGCCAAAGCTAATGTCGGAAGGAAAAGGAGACCTATTTGTAAGAGTCCATATAGATGTGCCTAAACTGGGCTTTATGGACAAGCTTTTTGGCGATGGTAGGAGAGTAAAACAACTCCTTGAAGAGCTTAACAACCTCTTACCAGAACCAAAACGTATTCGGGAGAGACAAACATGAAGAAGGAAAAGACAAGACTATATACCATAGGCGTAGTGGCAAGCATGTTTAACGTACATCCACAGACTCTAAGACTCTATGAAAAGGAAGGGTTAATAAAGCCTACAAGAAGCAAGGGCAGGACAAGGTATTACACAGAAGAAGATATACAAAGAATTGAGCTTATCCTAACTTTGAGTAGAGACTTGGGCGTAAACCTTGCAGGCATTGATATAATACTTAGAATGAAGGAACAGATAGAAGAGCTTGAGATGCAGGTGCAGAAGCTAATAGAATTTATACAGAGGGAGTTTTCAGAGGTTTATCAAAGAGACGAAGGTATAAAGTCTATAGTCTTAGCGGAAAGAAGAGACATCCTCAAGTTAATAAAGGAACGGTAAAATAGAACACATGGAATTAAGAGAGACAGACCTCCCGGGTATAGGAAAAAAGTACTCCATTAGTCTAAGAGAAGGCAGGGAGCTTGTGCTTGTTATATACAACACAGGCAAGAGGGAAATATACCTTATGGAAGAGGAAGAGACCTCCTGCGTTTTTGACCTAACAGAAGAGGAAGCGAAGGAGCTTGGATTTTTACTGGCTGGAGCACTCTATCAGCCTATAAAGGCGGATAAGATGGAGCTTATCCTAAAAGAAGTGGTCATGGAATGGGTAAAGGTGGAGTCGGGGTCAAACTTTATAAACAAAACCATAGCGGAGCTTCAGATAAGAAGAACCACAGGCGTGTCTGTTATAGCCATAGAAAGAAAGGGGAAAATTATACCCAGTCCAGACCCATACAAGGAAAGGATAGAGTTGGGGGACGTGCTAATAGTTGTGGGCACGCGTATGCAGATAAACCACTTTCTGGAACTCTGCGGAAGGTGTAGCACGTAGCATGCACAATCCTCAAGACTTTATACTGGCTGGGGGAGTTTTTCTACTGCTTTTCCTTTCTGCTCTTATTCTCTCAAGGGTCAAAGTCCCATACATCCTCTCCTTTATGCTCGCAGGTCTTTTAGGTAAGTCCTTTTTACCTCACAGGGCTGAGGATGTACTGATAATCTTTGAATACTCTGCGGTTATCCTCCTCTTTTTCTTTATAGGTCTTGAGTATTCCTTTGAAAGGCTGGCAGGCATGAAAAGGGTGCTAAAGCCTGGCTTCTTAGATTTCCTGTTTAACTTCGTGCCTGCCTTCATTATCACTTACCTTTTCACGAAGGACTTGGTCTTTTCCCTCGTTATAGGCGCGGTGGTATATCCCAGTAGCACAGCCATAACCGCAAAGCTCCTTATGGACTACAAAAGGCTTGTAAACCCAGAGGCGGAGCTGTTAATTGGAATACTAATTTTTGAAGACCTTGTGAGTATAGTGCTTTTGTCTGTGCTTACGGGTCTTACCTTTGGGGGTGAGCCAGATGTGATAAGTGTTTCAAGGGGCGTTCTGGCAGTCTTTTTGCTTTTTGGAATTTTTTACCTTTTGAAAGCTCCATCCCAAAGGGCGGTTGACTACCTTGACAAAAGGTTGGATGAGGGGCTTGTGCCTTTCATGGTGCTTGGCTTTTTGCTCCTTTCTTCTGGAATAAGCCTCAAGTTAGGTCTATCTGATGCTCTTGTTGCCTTTATGTTGGGTGTGCTCGTGCCAGAAAAGAGTAAGCTATTTGAGGTTATAGAAAAATCCCTGACAGACCTAAAGGAAATATCGGTGGGAGTTTTCTTTTTCATGTTTACCTTTCATGCAAAGCTTAGCTTTGATTTTAACCCTTGGCTATTGGCTTTGTTGATAGTAATATCTGTGTTTTTTAAACTTGTCTCCACTTATTACGGTGCTATCCTATACGGATTTAACAAGAGGACTGCTATGAGGGCTTCTCTTTCCTTTATCCAGCGTGGAGAGTTTTCTGTAATTTTTGCCAGCTTTTACGTACCAGCCCAATCCCTTGCCTTTGCTTTGGTGCTTTCTACCGCATTGATAGGTAGCTTTAGCTTTCTTTTAGCTCCAAAGCTCTCTCAGAAAATCTTCCCAAAGAAAGAGAGAAAAGGACCTCTTCCAACTCCTCCCTCTTAGCCTCTATGCTATCCTCTGGCAGAACCCATAGAGGATTTCCAATCCTAACCTTTGCCCTTGAGAAGGGGATGGGGATAATTAGCCTATCCCAAGTTTTTAGCC
>JAXSOX010000009.1:0-19556 GCA_037926525.1 Aquificaceae bacterium
CTTCTCTTATGCCTTCTTGGAAGATGCTTGGGTTTGTCACAAAAAGGTCATCTCCCACAAGCTGAACCTTGCCACCGAGCTCTCGTGTAATGAGCTTCCAACCTTCTATGTCTCCCTCTGCCATGGGGTCTTCTATGGAAACTATCGGATATTTTTCCAAGAGTTTAGCGTAAAAACCGCAAAGTTCTTCTGAGCTAAGTTTTTTACCTTCAAAGTGATACAGTTCATCCTCGTAGTAGAACTCAGAAGACGCACAGTCAAGAGCCAAAAGCACGTCTTCACCCGGCTTGTATCCTGCCTTTTCTATGGCATACATTAACATATCTAAGGCTTCCTCTGTGCTTTTCAAGTTGGGTGCAAACCCACCTTCGTCTCCCACATTGGTAGAGTATCCCTTTTCCTTTAAAATCGCCTTTAGGTGGTGAAAAACTTCCACTCCAGCCCTTAGTGCTTCTGAAAACCTTCCTCCACACACGGGGACTATCATAAATTCCTGTATGTCAAGAGGGTTGTCCGCATGGACTCCACCGTTTATTACATTCATCAAAGGCACTGGTAACTTTTTGGCTCTTAGACCTCCTATGTATCTGTAAAGGCTTATTCCAAGCTCCTGTGCCATCGCTCTTGCTACTGCCATACTTACACCCAGTATGGCGTTTGCACCGAGTTTGCTTTTGTTGGGTGTTCCGTCAAGCTCAATAAGCACCTTGTCTATAAGGGATTGCTTGCTGGCATCAAGCCCTATTATCTCTTTTGCTATTATGGAGTTTACATTATCCACCGCTCTTAGGACGCCTTTTCCAAGATACCTTTTTGGGTCGTGGTCTCTTAGCTCAAGGGCTTCCTTTTCTCCGGTGGATGCACCGCTTGGCACTATAGCCCTTCCCTTTGCACCAGAGGATAGCTCCACTTCCACCTCAACTGTAGGATTTCCCCTTGAGTCCAAAACTTCTCGTGCCTTTACCTTTGCTATGGAAGACATGACTATAGATTATAGCATAGCTTATGGCACTTCTCCATACTCTCTTTTGGCTATTAACCTTACCCAAACTAAGGGATTTATGGGCGTGTTCGTAGATATGCCTATCAGTATGGTTAAAAGTCCTGTTATAAGCGGTGGAAGGAGCATAAGGAGTCCTGTTTCAAACTTTGTTTTTCTCTCTTCTTTGAACTCCTTCTCACCAAACCATGCACTGAAGACTATAGGTAGTAGATAGAGAGCACTCAATAGAGAGCTTGCATACAGCAAATAGACCGCCCATTCAGCCCCTGCAAGCTGTGCACCCTTTTGTAGGTATTCCTTTGTTAGATAGCCTGCGGTGAAGGGAAGTCCTATAAGACCTAAGGATGCAAGAGTAAAGGCAAGGGTAGTTAGGGGCATCCTCTTGCCCACGCCCCTTATCTCTTCTACCCTGTGTATTCCGTAAACTTCTGAGTAGTTCCCTACGCACATAAAGAGGGTTATCTTCATTATGCCATGGTTTACCAAATGTAAGAGAGCTCCCATGGTGGCAGTGGGTCCCGGTATAAGCGTGCCGAGGATTATATAGGAGATATGACTTATGGTGGAGTAGGCGAGCCTCTTTTTTAACTCCTTTTGAAAGACAGCCATAAGGGAGCCAAAAGCTATGGTAAAGCCTGCAAGGTAAGCAAGGGGTTGCCAAAGGCCTAAAGACTGAACCGTTTCCACACCATAAAGGTCGTAAACCAGCCTGACCACACCAAAGGCACCAGCCTTTACTACTGCCACCGCATGCAAAAGGGCACTAACTGGAGCCGGTGCCACCATAGCCCTTGTGAGCCAACCATGAAGTGGAAAAACTGCTGCCTTTACCGCCATTCCAAAGAAAAGACCATAAAAGAGTAAACTTGCAAGATGCGTGTTTTCAGTAGCCCAAGCCTTGAGCTGGGTGTTACCACCCACACTAAAGTTTCCATCACCTACTAAAACATAAAGGATAACCACACATACAAGGAAAAGGCTTCCACCAAGAAGGGTATAAAGCAGATAAACACCACCTGCACTTAGAGCTTTTTTGGTTCCCCTATGGACTACAAGAGGATAGGTGCTTAGAGTTAGAAGCTCATAAAAGAGGAAGAAGGTAAAGAGGTTACCTGCAAGAGCAATACCCATAGTAGAAGTAACCGCAAGGTTAAAGAAGGTGAAAAACCGCCTACGGTTTGGAGAACCCTCAAGATAACCAACTGCGTAGAAGGTGGTGAGAAGCCACAAGAAGGAAGACAGGCTCACAAACAAAAGCCCAAGGGGGTCTATTTTGAGGTGAAAGTCCGCAAAGGATACCATAGGGTAGCTTATTTCAAAAACCCTACCCTGATACACAGCTAAAAGGAGGTAGCCTATTACAAGGAGCTTGTATACCGCAGCACCTATGTTTACAAGGGTTCTAAGGGTATACCACTCCTCCCTTAAGAACGCTATTACGAGGCTCGCCACAAAGGAGCTAAAAAGTAAGCTAAGCACCATAAACTGGTCCATGTTAGCCTCTTCCCGTAATTCCTTGTATTAAAAAGCCTGAAATTAGCCCTATGGAAAAGGCTATAAACCCAAGCGTAAAGGCGGAAAGCTCCATAGGACGTGGAATGGGCTTGTCGTAAAGTTTTTCTGGCTTGGAAGAAAAGCTCTCCTTCCAAATAGGGTAAACATACATAGCCGCAAGCAAACTTCCCAGAAGAAATATAACACCCTGAAACACGAAACCTATCTGTATGGAAGCCTTCAAAAGTAAAAACTTGGCAACAAAGCCACCGCTTAGTGGAAGACCTATAAGGGTGGCACCCGAGAAGAAGAGGGCAAAGAAGGTAAAGGGATGACTGTGGGCAAAGCCTGGCATGTAGGAAATTTCATCTCTTTTTGCCACGTATATGGCATTTCCAGAGGATAGGAACATGCTGGCTTTTGCCAAGGCGTGAGAAAAAGCCTGAAGGGCAAAGCCTTCAAGAACCAAACTTTTTACCTCTAAACTTTGAGCCTTGTAATATACTGGGACCATCAAAAAAAGGTATCCCATCTGTGCAACGGTGGAGTATGCCAAGAGCATCTTTATGGTTCTCTGCCTTATGGCGTAATAGGAGCCAAAAAGCACTGCAAGAGCACCAAGCCCACCCAAAACCCAGCTTAGATATTCAAGGCTTGGGTTGTCTGGAAAAACCTCAAGCCAAAGTCTAAGTATCAAATATGCAGGTGGTTTTACCACAAGACCAGAAAGTAGAGCACTGGCGGGTGCTACCGTGCTTGAGTGGGCTGGTGGAAGCCAAAAGTGAAAGGGGAAAAGGGCAGACTTTATAGAAAGAGCCAAGACAAGGGGGAGAAGGGCAAAGACAAATTCTTCAGTTCCTGCAAGTCTTTGGGCAAGTAGGGACATGCTAAGAGTTCCGTAATTGGTGTATAGCATGGCAACGCCAAAGAGGTAGAACATGGAAGCAAACAAAGACAAAAACAGATAGTTCACAGAAGCCTTTATGGCTTTTCTGTAGCCTGGAAGGGCAACAAGCACTACCGCAGTAAGGGAAAGCACCTCAAGGGCAACATACAGGTTAAAGAGGTCCTCAGAGAGGAAAAAGGCATTAAGCCCCGTCCAGAGGAAAAAGAAGAAAAACCAGAAAAACCCTCCTTGTCTCTTGTAGCCTTCTTTGAAAAAACCCAGAGAGTATACTCCCACCGCAAAGCTCACCACCCCGCTCATCATAAGGAAAAAGCCCGAAACACCATCTAACTTAAAGCCAATTCCAAGTGGTGCACTCCAGCCTCCTACCCATTGATAGATGGGTTCATGCATGCTTAAGGTTATGTAAAAGGCATACAAGGAAAGGGTTAGTGAAAGTAGACTGAAAACAACCGCAACAAGAAGCCTTATAGGAGATAGGAGAGAGAGGATAGCACCTATAAGAGGCACTGCCACAAGATAGCCAATGTCAAAGCCAAGCATCACTCTTCCTCTTTTTGTTTACTAAGGTGCAAAAGTAAGGAGACCGCAAGGGCTGTGGCACTTACCGCCACCACTATACCCGTTAACACAAGAGCATGTGGCACAGGGTCTGGGTTTTCGGAGGGAGTATTTTTTGCGGTTGCCACAAAAAAGAGAAAAACGCCAGAGCCTAAGATGTTGACCGCAATAAGCCTTTTAACAAGGTTTATGGCGGTGATAAAGTAGTAGGTGCTCATGCTTATCAGAAGAAAGGAGAGCAGATAGTAGAACTCCTTCATAGTCTACCCCTTATGGCTATGTATAGTAGCATTCCTGTGGAAATACATATGGAAATCTCTATAAGCATTATAGACAAGGTTGAAAGCTCAAGGGGGTAGGTAAGAAAGCCATAGCCCATAAGGGCATATGCAAAGGCAAAAGCTACAAAGACCGCAAGGCTAAGCATGGCGAGGAAAAACGTAGGTTTTTCTCCTATTGGCAGTTTTTGTCCAGAAAGGCTCAGAAAGGCAAGACCACCTGCCAAGAGAGAGCCACCCTGAAAGGCACCACCCACAGAGAAAGCTCCAAGATAGGTTATGTATAAGGAAAAGAGAGCTATTATAGGTAGGAATATTTTAGAAAAACGCCACACCACTATGTCGTTCCACTCATAGATTTTTCTCTTTGGCTCAAGGGCTAATATGCCAATTACCGCAAGGGTTATAACACCAACTTCTAAGAGCGTGTCGTATCCTCTAAAGTTAAGAAGAACCGCAGTTACAGGGCTCTCCACACCGCTGAGACTAAGTTTTTCAAAAACAAGACCACCTACCCTCTCTTCTTCTCTTACTGTAAACAGGTAAAAGGTGAGAAATACAAACAGCACCAAAGAGCCTGCACCAGCCCAAAGCCTTCTCCATAATTTAGGTTTTATGGCAATATCCCTTACACCCTTTGATAGCTTGAATATGAGAATACTTGTTATGGCGGAACCCAGTATTATCTCCACCATGGCTATGTCTGGTGCGGAAAGCCTAATCCACAAAAGACCACTCATAAAACCAAAAACCACAAAGAAAACTCCGCTTTTTAAAAGGTCCTTGCTGTGTAGCGATGCAAAAGCGGACAGGAGCATCAAAAGTCCTATTATTATGTCAAGCATCCCTCTTCCTCTTGCTGTTGGCTATAGCGTATCCTACTATGGAGCTGTAAACTATAACAAAGACCCATATTATAACTAACTTTAAAGCCTCTCCCAAGCTACTTACGGAGAACATAACACCCAAAACCACAAAGCCAAAACCGAGCATATCCGCCTTGGTTAGAGCATGAAGCCTGCTGTAGGAGTCCCTAAGCCTTATAAGTCCTACACTACCTATAAGCAAAAAAAGACTACCTATCAATATGAGGCTTGTGGAGAGTATTTCAATCAGCATCTCTTAACATTATTATAGCGAAGGCTACACCCACAACTCCCGCAAGGAGGGCAAAACCAAGGGCAAGGTTTAAAAGAAAAGCCTGACCTGTAAACTTATACAGGACAAGTATGAGAGAAGTCCCGCCAGTGCCAAGGAGCAAGGAAGCCAGCATGCTATCTACCACACTTGGTCCTCTAAAGATACGCACAAAACCAAGGGCTAAGTTAAGTCCGAGCAAAAAGAGTATAAACTCCTTCATGAGAAGACCCTATCCAAAAGTCTTTCAAGCGACCTTACAGACTCCTCGCTGTAGCTTTCCACATCAAGAGTATGGACCAAAACCTGCTTATCCTCTATCACCACACTAAGAGTGCCAGGAGTAAGGTTTATGGTCAAGGCTAAGAGTATTTTGACCCAGAGCTTTTCACTTTGGAAGTTATAAACTACAAAGCCGGGGTTCACCTTGAGCTGTGGACTGATTATGCGTCTTGCCACATCTATCCCACCCAAAAGGGCTTGCCAAAGGAACACTCCAAGAAACTCAAAAAGAGCAATAGGATTTATACGAGGAGGGTATAGCCTAAGGGTTGCATGCACAAAAAGGGCAGAACCTACCGCCAAAACTCCAAAAAACACAGACTTTATGTCGTAGCCCGCTATGGCTATCCAGATAAGAGAATACAATACCGCAAGAAAGAGCATGGGTTATATTATAAGCTATGAGATTATTCCTGTTTTTGTTTTTGACCCTTTCCCTTTCCCTTGCAAAGGACTTTTGCATAAAAGAGGTGGAAAACCCCTATGCGGAGGTTTACCTAAGCTACGCTTTCAGAAAGAGTCTTGAAAGGGCGGTGTTAGAGTCGGGAAACAGGCTTAGGTGTGGAGATGGGGCTCAGGAAATAAAGCCATATATAGAATTACTAAAGGAAACACCCATAGCCTTTACTCCTCAGCAAAGGGTTAGTGCCTACAACTTAGAGCTAAAGGTTGGTTTAACTGTGGGTGAGGTAAAGAAGGTTTTTTCAACCTCTGTCCCTTACTCGCAAGCGACAGGAGGTGTAGGTGACCTTCCAAGGAGAGGGGCTATTCAGGATGCCTTTGGTATAATCTACATAGACATGCTTGAGTTTATAAAAGAGCTTGAGGAGAAAAGATGAAGTGCCCAAGATGTGTTGATGTGGAACTTTTGGAAGTCAACAAGTATGGTGTTTTGGTGGATGTTTGTCCTGTTTGTGGAGGCATATGGCTTGACAAGGGTGAGCTTTCTAAGATAATTCAAGCCATACAAAGAGCGGAAAGTGCTCTTGATGAGGAGCTAAGGGGAATAACAAGAGAGCACCCTGAAATCTATAGAAGATACGAAGAATACAAGCACAAAAAGAAGAAAAAGTCCATCTTTGGCGAGATATTTGATATATTTGACTGATGGAAGACCTTAGGTTTATGAAAAGGGCTTTAGAACTTGCATATTTGCGTAAGGGTCTTACGCATCCTAACCCCACTGTGGGCTGTGTAATAGTAAAAGATGGACAGGTGGTGGGAGAGGGTTATCATGAAAGGGCTGGTATGCCTCATGCGGAGGTGGTGGCTCTTGAAAGGGCAGGGGAGAAGGCAAAGGGGGCAACCCTCTATGTGACCCTTGAACCTTGCACCCATTATGGTAGGACTCCACCCTGCACGGACGCCATTATAAGGGCAGGGTTAAAAAGGGTGGTGATTGCCACCCTTGACCCAAACCCGCTTGTATCTGGAAAGGGTGTGGAAAGGTTAAGGAAAGCAGGCATAGAGGTGGAGGTGGGACTTCTTGAAGAGGAAGCCAAAAGGCTCAACGAGGACTTCTTTGTTTATATCACCCAGAAAAGACCTTACATAACCTTGAAGTGGGCTCAGAGCATAGATGGGTCTTTGGCACTAAAGACTGGAGAAAGCCAATGGATAACCTCACAGCAGGCAAGAAACTTTGCACACCGCCTTAGGGCAGAGGCAACCGCAGTGCTTGTGGGTATAAACACCCTCTTGAGGGACAATCCAAGACTTACCATAAGAGCCTTTGAGTGGGAAAGACAGCCCATAAGGATAGTGCTTGACCCACAGCTGAAAATTCCAGAGGAGTGCCACCTTGTGGAAGACCACTCCGCTCAAACTCTTGTATTTACCACAAGCGAGAACAAGGAGAAGGTCAAAAGACTTGAAGACAAGGGGGTCAAAGTTATCCTTGCACCAGCCAAAGATAAAAGCCTGGACCTGAGGGAGGTTTTGAGAGAGCTTTACTTTTTAGAGGTGATGCATCTTCTTGTAGAGGGTGGTGCTATTACCTTGACCTCTTTCATAAAAGAAGGTCTTTTTGACCGCCTTTGGGTTTTCTTGGGTCCCATTCTCATTGGAGAGGGTAAAAGGATAGGAGATATAGGGGTGGAGCTTTTGAGGGATGCACCAAGGCTAAAACTTAGGGATGTAAAAACCTTTGGCGATGACGTGGCTTTAGAATATATAAGGTCATGAAAATACTTTTCTTTGGCACTCCCGAGTTTGCCTTGCCATCCTTAAAAGCTCTGCACCAAGAGTTTGAACTTTTGGGAGTGGTTTGCCAACCAGACAAACCTGCAGGTAGAGGTCAAAAGCTCACGCCACCACCTACAAAAGTGCTTGCCAAAGAGCTTGGCATAGAGGTTTTTCAGCCAGAGAAGAAAAGTCAAATAATGCCCATAGTGGAAAGGCTAAAGCCAGACTGTATAGTGGTGGTCGCTTATGGCAAAATACTCCCACCAGAAGTCATAAACTACCCAACCTATGGTTGTATAAACCTGCATGCAAGCCTACTTCCAGCCTATAGAGGCTCTGCACCCATTCAAAGAGCCATCATGGCAGGAGAAAAGATAACAGGAAACACAGTCATGCTTATGGATGAGGGGATGGACACAGGAGATATTCTCTCTCAGGAAGAAGAGCCCATCCACTTAGAGGACAACCTAAAGACCCTTTCAGAAAGGCTCTCTCAGAAGGGAGCAAGCCTTTTGGTAAGGACCTTAAGGGAATGGTCTAAGGGTAATATAAAACCCATACCACAAGACCACAGCAAGGCATTTTATGCACCACCAGTGCAAAAGGAAGAGCTAAGAATATGCTGGAAAGCGGATGCAGAAAGCGTAAGAGACAGAATAAGAGGCTTATACCCAGACTGCTATACCTTGACAGAAAAAGGAGAAAGGATTAAAGTCCTTAGGGTTAAAACCGTGGAAGCTCAAGGAAGCCCGGGAGAGGTTCTTGATAGGAAAAAACTCTTAGTTGCCTGTGGAAAGGATGCGGTTGAGGTGCTTGAGCTTGTATCTCCAAAGGGAAAGGTTATGAGCGGAGAGGAGTTTATGAGGGGGTATAAGGTGGAAAAGTTCGTTTAAGCTCATCCGAAAAGTTCCCTTTTTTTATCTTCTGGCAGCCTCCTCAAGTATTGGTTCAAATAGTAGTAGTCTGGTTCACTTTTTTGAGCTCTGGTTCTTATTTTAAACTGTGGGTCTCGTGGATTATCAAAATTGAAAAGTATAAGACCTATTCCAAATAGAATACAGAGCGATTCAAGCCTACTTATGGCTTCCTGTCCCGCTTGTTCTGGGATAGCCATGTATACCTTATGGCTAAAGAGCTTATAGCTACAAGCCTGACCGAATGCTGTTATGAGATCTGAACTTATTCTTGAAGTCTTAATTTCTGCGGCTAAAAACTCTAAAGGAGGATTGATATATCCAACCTTGGAGAGTCTATAAACTCCTATAACATCTGGTGTGCTCCACTTGTCTTGCAAAAGTTTTCCACCTAAGGGCACGGCATTAGTGCACTCACGAAGCACATTTACCAGATAATTTGCAAAGGGCTCATAGAAACTCTCTTCTGTATTACCTTCTGTAATTTCCCCTTTATAGTATTCGTGCCATACAAATAGCCCTCTTCCGGGCATAATTACATTTGTTTGTTTTTTATTGAGGATGTCTTTTCTTAAACGAAGTATAGCATTTACTATTGATTTATCTTTTGCACTATACCCCTTCTGTCTCATCCTATCTCTTACCTTCTCGAAGAGATCCGTGTATCTTATTCCTTCTGGATACTCTTTAATCACTTGTATAATCGTTTCTCGCAGAATACTTGACAGCTCATTCTCCTTCCGCATGCTGTGTTATTATAATACGCATTGATCTTAACCCCACTCTCTTCCAAAAACCTCCAAAGGCACATTAGGCTCTGGATTAATATCCTCTGGTGCGGTTATGCCCCTTTTAAACCTTTCCATCCCTGCATAGGCTATCATCTGAGCGTTATCAGTAGAAAGCCTCGGATGAGGTATATGAAGTTCAAAGCCAAACCTTTCTGAAAGTTCTGAAAAGCGTCTTCTTAGCTCTGAATTTGCGGACACGCCACCCACTATCACAAGCCTTCTTACACCAGTTTTCTCCATCGCCAAAAGTGCCTTTCTTTCCAAAATGTCCATCACAGCCTTTTGAAAAGAAGCAGAGAGGTCTTCCTTTGAATACTCCTGAGACTCTACGAGCCTTCTTACCGCAGTCTTTAAACCACTAAAGGACATGTTAAGAGTATCCTCTTCTATCATAGGTCTTGGGAGGTTATAGAGGGGTTTACCCTCTTTGGCAAGCCTGTCAATTATGGGACCACCCGGATATCCAAGTCCCATTAGCTTTGCCACCTTGTCGTAGCTTTCTCCCACCGCATCGTCAAGAGTTCCACCAAGAAAGAGGTATCTGCCAAAGTCTTCCACAAGGTATAGGTCTGTATGCCCTCCAGAGACTATAAGAGCGAGAAAGGGATAGCTTACTGGCTTTTCAAGAAAAACGGAGTATATATGCCCTTCCAGATGGTGGACTGGGACAAGGGGTTTCCTTAAGGCGTAAGCCAAAGCCTTGGCAAAGCTCACGCCTACCACCAAAGAGAGGATAAGCCCAGGTGTAAGAGTAAAGGAGATAAAATCTATCTTCTTTAGGTCAAAGCCTGTCTCTTTCAAGAGTCTATCCAAAAGAGGTAGAAGATTTTTCGTGTGTTCCCTTGCAGAAAGTTCGGGCACTACTCCACCATAAGGGAAATGCACCTTTGCTTGAGAAAGTATTATGTCTCCTATTACTCCTTCTTGGTCGGAGTATATACAAAGTGCGGTCTCATCACAGGAGGTTTCAACCGCCAGTGTGTGCATAACCCTTAAGACCAGATTTGATTATCTCTATAGCTTTCTTTAGCTGTGGGTCAAGCTCTGGCTCAACTATAACGCCAGTTTCACCTCTAAGCCTTCTTTGCCTTATAACTTCTTGTAGCTTTTCCTCTTGTTCTTCCGAAACTTTTACCTCCACATCTGGCTGTATGCCCTTTTTGTCTATGAGCCTTCCTAAGGGTGTGTAGTAGTAGGCTACAGTTAGCTTTATGGCAGAGCCATCCTCAAGAGGTATTATGTTTTGCACTGAAGCCTTTCCAAAACTCCTTTCACCCACAATTATAGCCCTTTTGTGGTCTTGCAATGCACCCGCCACTATCTCTGATGCACTGGCAGAGCCTCTGTTTATAAGGACAACAAGAGGAACGCTTTCTGGAAGCACCGGCTTTTTCCTTGAGAAGTACCTGTTTACCTCGCCCCTTCTTGTCTTCGTATAAACCACAAGTTTACCTTCCCTTAAAAAGACCTCAGACACATTTATAGCCTCTGTAAGGAGACCACCAGGGTCATTTCTGAGGTCAAGCACTATCCCCTTTACACCTTGGGATATTAAACTTTTCACTGCCCTTTCCACATCTCTACCCACACCTTCTGTAAACTGAGAGAGCCTTATGTATCCTACATCTTCTACCTTTGTCCATTTAACGCTTTCTATTTTTATAATTGCCCTTTCAAGCTCTACTTTTATAGGTTTGTCCACTCCCTTTCTCATTATCGTTAGAGTTACTTTGGTCCCAGGCTTACCCCTTATCTTTCTCACCACTTCCATTAAGCTCATATTAGAGGTATCTTCCCCGTCTATCTCAATGATTACATCACCAGACCTTATGCCTGCTCTATAGGCTGGTGTGCCTTCTATAGGTGATATAACTATGGGTCTTCCCTTGTCCATACCTATTTCTATACCCACACCACCAAACTCTCCCTCTGTTTCCTGCCTGAACTCCCTATACTGTTCTGGAGTGAAGAAGGCGGAAAAGGGGTCAAGGGATTTGAGCATTCCATTGAGTGCTCCGTATATAAGCTCCCTTGTATTGACTTCCCCTACATAATTTTCCTTGACGGTGCGAAACACATCGGTAAACATCCTAAAGTATCTGTATTCGTCCTCTTGCTTGCTACCTTGAGATGCACCTGCACTTCCCAGTAGGAAGCCCACAACGAATGTTGCAAAAAAGAGACCAAAGAGCTTAAACCTACTCATCTTCATTTTTCCTCCGTTTTGATAAATATAGTCTTAACATCCCTAAGGTAAAACCCTGCCTCACCCGTTTGAGAGTTTCCTTTGCAGTATGTGTTTGCTGGTATAAGGTAGTCTCTTGACGGACCATCCTTGAAGGAGAGCCTGACCTTCAACTGCGTCCCATCTTGACCGAGAACTTCAATAGACCTAAGGCTTGAAAAGTTGACCGTATATTCTACTTTTCCTTCCCTAACCCTTAGGTTATCTCTACCGTTGCATACAAGACCTCTAAGGCTGTGCTTTAAGCCATCCTTGTCCTCAAGCTCCACCCTTAGTTTGCTATCTTTGACTGGCTCTGCCATAGAGAGCAAGAAGGGTATGAGAAATAGCCACCGTCTCATAACTCTAAATTATAACTTCCTCTTCATCCTTGTGAAGTTTGTAAATAAGGCTGTCTGTAAGGGCTATCCAGGAGGCTTCTATTATGTTTTCTGAGACTCCCACAGTTCCCCATTTCCTCTTCCCATCTGTAGACTCAATAAGGACTCTAACCTTTGCAGAAGTGCCTTCTGATTCGTTCACTATCCTCACCTTATAGTCTATGAGTTGAACCTCTTTAAGGCTTGGATAAAACTCCTCAAGGGCTTTCCTAAGGGCTCTATCAAGGGCACTTACTGGTCCATTACCCAGTGCTGCGGTATGCTGTTTTATGTCTTCTATAAAGAGCCTGACCGTTGCTTCGGACACTGGCAAGTTGTCAGTGCTTCTCTTAGCTATTAGAACTCTATAGGCATCAAGGTTAAAGTAGTCTCTTACGAGACCAAAGTGCCTTTTACATAAAAGCTCAAAGGAAGCCTCCGCCGCTTCAAAGTGGTATCCTTCCTTTTCAAGTTCCTTTATCTTTTCAACGAGTTTTAAAAGCTCTGGAGATCGCTCGTCCACCTCAATACCCATCTCTCTGAGTTTGTATAGAATGTTGCTCTTACCAGACAGGTCTGAAACTGTTATCTTTCTTCTGTTTCCTACGAGGGCAGGGTCTATGTGTTCGTAAGTGCTTGCATGCTTTAGAACCGCAGAGGCATGCACTCCCGCCTTGTGGGCAAAGGCACTCTCGCCCACATAGGGCATATTCTTTGGAAGGGGCATGTTGGATATTTCGGAGATAAAGTGGCTAAGCTCAGTGAGCTTTCTTAAGCTCTCCTCCCGCACCGCAAGAAAACCCATCTTTAGTTGAAGGTTTGGAATTATAGAACAGAGGTTTGCGTTGCCTGTCCTTTCTCCAATACCGTTTATAGTGCCATGCACCTGCCTTGCACCTGCCAAAACCGCCATAAGGGAGTTAGCAACTGCGGTCTCAGAATCATTGTGGGCGTGTATGCCTATCTTGGCTGTGGGGAAGGTTTCCTTTACCTTTTTGGTTATCTCGTAAACTTCGTGAGGCAGAGAGCCTCCGTTGGTATCACATAACACAATCCAGTCCGCACCTCCCTCAAGGGCAGACCTTAAAACCTCAAGGGCATACTCTGGATTGTGCTTGTATCCGTCAAAGAAGTGCTCCGCATCAAAGATGACCTCTTCCACATGGTCTTTGAGAAACCTTACAGAGTCGTAGACCATGGAGAGGTTCTCTTCAAGGGTAGTCTTTAAAGCTTCCGTTACGTGAAAATCCCAGCTTTTGCCAAAGATGGTTATAACCCTTGCACCAGACTTTATAAGGTTTTCCAACTGCGGGTCTTCTTCTGCTTTCTTTGTAGGTCTTCTGGTAGAGCCAAAAGCCACCACCTTTGCATGCTGAGGCTTGTATTTTCTGAGCCTTTCAAAGAGTATGGTATCCTTGGGGTTTGCACCGGGCCATCCACATTCTATGTAGTCTATACCAAACTCATCCAGCTTCTGAAATATACGCAGTTTATCCTCAAGGGAGAAATTTACACCCTCCGCCTGAGAGCCATCTCTTAGAGTAGTGTCATAAATGAAAACCTTTTCCATAATATAAAATATATCACCTTCTGACTCTTAGCTTTCGTGGTTTTTCCTTGCTTATTTTTCTAAGCTCTTCAAAACTCAAGGTTAAACTCTCTTCCACCGTGCTAAGCACTCTAAGACTTTCCTTAAAAGCCCTCTCAAGGTCATAGGCTTTGAAGTTCTTTATGTAGCCTGGCAGAAGGTGGTATTCACCCTTTTGAATGGCTTCAACAAGCTCCATAGCCTGAGGAGAAAGTCTAAGGTTCTCAAGGTCTATTCCTTCAAAGCCAAACCTATACAACCCAGCAAGAAAAACCGCCTCGTGGTAGCTAAGCTCCACCTTTTCCCTTTCTCCTTTAACTTCCGTCTTGGGAATTCTATCCTGAAGGCTTGTAATGGGAAGACCGGTTATCCTTGAAATCTCTTTGAGGAGCTCAAATCTTTTAACACTGTCTGGTATAAAACCGCAGAAGTAGAGAAGGTCATCAAAGGCTTGCTTGCTTCCCTTCTTTATCTCCTCCAGCAGGAACTCTTCCACAGGTAAGGATGAGCTTAGCATTTCTCTTAGTAGCTTTGGCTCTTTCTTTACAAAGGAGTCTGGGTCTTCTCCTTCTGGAAGGTATACCACTCTCACCTCCATCTTTGCTTTCAAAAGGTGTGGGACAGAAGACCTTACTGCCCTTTTGCCTGCCTGGTCTCCATCGTAAAGAAGTATGGCGGTTTTTGCCATCTTGGAAAGCATATGGGCGTGGTCTTCTGTAAGTGCTGTGCCAAGAGGTGCGGTGCAATTCCTTATACCCTCTTGCCAAAGGCTCATAAGGTCAAAGTAGCCTTCTACAATAATTACCTGCTGGGATTCCCTTATGTATTCCTTCGCTTCAAAAAGACCAAAGAGGGTTAACCTTTTTTTGAAAACCTCGGACTCTGGAGAGTTCACATACTTAGGATGACTTCCATCAAGACTTCTGCCTCCAAAAGCTACTACATTACCCTTTATATCCCTTATAGGGATTATTAGTCTGTTTCTGAAAAGGTCCTTATATACGCTTTCGTCAATTTTTATAAGGTTTGAGCTTTTTTCATAAACTTCAAGAAGACCCTCCTCTTTAAGTAGCCTTATCATATTTTCTGTGTTCCCTGCAAAGCCAAGCTGGAATTTGCTTATGGTCTTTGAGTTTATACCTCTACTTTGTAAGTATTGGATAGCTACTTTGCTGTTTTTTAATTCCTCATGATAAAACTCCGCAACCCTTTGGAGAGCCAGAAGAAGTTGGCTGTGCTTTTCCCGTCTTTTAAGGTTTATCTTTATACCATACCTCTTTGCTAATTTCTCAAGGGCTTCCCAGTAGTCTATGTTTTCATACAGGCTCACAAACTTAACCGCATCGCCTCCCACACCACAGCCAAAACACTTAAAGATACCCTTTGAAGGAGATACGTAAAAAGAAGGTGTGTCATCGGGATGAAAGGGGCATCTTGCAGCATAATTATTGCCAACCCTTTTTAGCTCTATGTAAGAGGATATAACATCCACAATATCAATCTTTCCAAGAAGGTCTTTGTAGGAGGACATGGAGTTAAATTATATTCGTCCATGCTAAAAAGGATAGCCCTCACAAGAAGTGAAGAAGATATACAAAAGGATAGACCTATCTTTGAAAAGGCTGGCTTTCAAGTCTTGGAATTGCCTCTTATTGAAGAAGAACTTCTTGACTTTGAGCCTCCAAAGGGAAGCTTTGACTTTGTAGTCTTTCAGAGTCCGAGGGCGGTAAAGGCATTTCTTTCTAAGTGTAGGCTTAAGGAAGAGAAGATAGTGGTAATAGGTGAAAAGACTAAAAGGGCAGTAGAGGAGCAGGGCTACAAGGTCTGGGCTATGCCAGAGAACTACTATGGAGAGGAGCTTTTGAAAATATTTAGGGGTTTCAAGGGAAAGGTGCTTGTGCCACGGTCTGCCATAGGAAGAGAGGAAGTAATGGAAGGTTTAAAGGCTCTCGGTTTTGAGGTGCATGCTTTGGATGTATACACCATAAAGCCAAAGCTATACCAAAGGGAAGAGCTAATTAATAAGCTCTCCACTGCGGACGCTATAGTTTTCGCAAGCCCTTCTGCGGTCAAGGGTCTTCTTGCAAACTTGCAAAAGGAAGAAGTCATAAGCCTTTTAGAACCTATAAAAGTGGTGTGCATTGGCAAAACTACAAAGGATTTCTTTGAGAAGGAGGTGGGGCTAAGGTGTCTTGTCCCTGAAAAGCCTTCTATTGAAAAGGTGGTGGAACTCCTAAGAGGTTTGGCATAAATTTTGCATAAGGTATTATGAAGATGAAACAGAAAACTATCCTAAAAGAGGTAGAGTTTGAGGGTATTGGTATACATGGCGGTGAGGTCTCAAGGATAGTTCTTCGTCCAGAGGGCGAAAACACGGGCATAAGGTTTCTTGTAAAAGGGACATACATACCTGCCAATTACAGATATGTGCAAGGCACAGACCATGCCACCGTGCTTGGAAAGGATGGTGTAAAGGTTAGCACGGTAGAGCATCTGCTTGCGGTTCTTTATATGTTAGGCGTGGATAACCTTACAATTGAGTTCATAAAAGGACAAGAAGTCCCTATACTTGACGGGAGCGGTTATTACTTTTATAAAGCCTTGAAAAACTTAACCCTTGAGCTTGAGGAAGAGGCGAGGTTTTTGGAGATAAAAGAGCCTTTTGAGGTCAGAAACTGTAAGGGATATATACAGGCAAAACCCTATGAAGGTTTTTGTGCTTCATACAAAGGCTATGTAAAGGGTATACTTGAAGAAGGCATCGCTCAATACTGTGGAAATGCAAAAGAGGTGGTCTTTGCAAGGACCTTTTGCTACGACAGGGATGTGGAGCTTCTGCTCCAGAATGGGCTTGCAAAGGGTGGGAGTTTAAAGAACGCAGTGGTTATAGGTGATGGTTTTGTCTACAACCCAGAGGGCATGAGGTCAAAGGACGAGCCTATAAGGCATAAACTCTTGGACCTTATCGGAGACCTTAGCTTACTGGGCTTTAGGCTAAAGGGTAAAGTTTTCTCCTATCTTGGCGGACATAAGCTGAATTATGAGTTTGTAAAAAGCCTTGCGGAGAGTTCTCTTTCTACGAGCCTTATATCCTCTTCCGTGTCTACTCCGTGATAGTAGTTTTTTGTAAGGATTACCTTTATGCTGTAGCCTGCCTCTAAAAGGCGGAGCTGTTCAAGGTTTTCTAAAGCTTCCAGCGTGCTTTTTTGCATGGTGGTAAACTCCAAAAGGGTTTGCTTTCTGTAAGCGTAAATGCCTACATGTTTTAGCGGATAAGGGTCTGAAGAAGTTTTCATGTATGGTATGGGAGACCTTGAGAAATATAGGGCGGTGTGGTCTTGACGCAAGACCACCTTTACCGAGTTGGGGTCTTTGTAAGCGTGTGGGTCTTTTATGGCGAGGGTAGCCACAGGATGGTCCTCAAGGGCGTGGAAAAGTCTCTGGATGTCTTCCTCGTATACAAAGGGCTCATCACCTTGATAGTTAATTACGTAGTCTACCTCCTCTTCTCTTACCACATATGCAACTCTGTCGCTTCCAGAAGGCAGGTCAGAAGGTGTGAACCTTACCTCCACAGGAAGGTCTTTTACCACTTCGTAAATTCTCTCGCTGTCTGTAGCCAAGATTACTCTCTCCTTAGTCTTTAGACAACCCTCCACTACCCATCTTATCAATGGCTTGCCAAGTATGGGAGCGAGAGGCTTTTCCTTTAGCCTTGTGGAACTAAGTCTTGCGGGTATGACAATAAGTCTTCTCATCGCAGTGATAAGTAAAGGATTATAAGGAGTAATAAAAGCATAAGCATAATAAGAGCCATAAGCAGTTTTCTATAACTACTTAGCTCTTGTGATAGGGAGGATATTATCTGGTCTTTGTTTCTTGAGGCTTGCTCTACGTTTTCTATATATTCTGTCAACTTCTCCACCTTTTCCTTGAGGGAGCTTTTTTCCGTTTCAAGTCTATATATCTTTTCGTGCATTAAGTTATTTTCAAACCTTAGGTTCTCCAGTTCTTTTCTGCATTTTTCAAGTTCCTCCACATATTCTCTGAATTTATCGTATTGTTCTTGCATGCTATGTAGCAAGTGTTCTTCTTCTCCTTAAGGTCCGTAGGTATTCTTCAAAGGCTATCCTTTCCTGCTCCTTGTAGCTCTCTTCCCTTGCCATAAGATTTTCCCAGTCAACCTTGTGGGCATCAAACCAAGGACCATCACTACAGGCAAGGGCGTATTTACCATCCACCAAAACTCTACATACAAGACAAAGACCTACCGCATCAAGCATATGGGTGTTAACCATGCTTATGATGGGTGTTTGAGGGAAGAGCTGGGTAAGTTGGTATGAAAGCCTATTGCTCCCTGCGGATACTACAAGGTCTGCCTCAAAGTTTAGTATATCCTCGGAGTGCCTTACCTCGTCAAAAAGTGCTCCACACCTATCCCTTAGATAAAACTCTTCAGATACTACCTGAAGGAAAAGTCTGTTGCCTGCAGATTTTAGAGCCTTCGCCACGTTTAAAATAGGTGCAATACCCCAAGAGTAGGCGTAAAAGGACACCTTTCCGTATTTTTCTACTGGGAAAGGTTTGCCAAGAGGTCCTGCCACATACTGAAAGCTCTCCGCCTCCTCCAATATCTCAAGGGTGGACCTACCCACCGCCTTTACAAGACAAGAAAAGCCTTCCTGAAAGGTCTCAAGTATGGCAAGAGGGACTAACTCCGATAGCTTTGTATACTGAACCATTACAAACTGCCCTGGCTCCGCCTTAGACACATGGACCGCATGAACCTTTAAAAGACATGCGTCTTCTGAAAGCCTTACCTTTTCCAATATGGGATGCATAGAAAAATTATCTCACAAAAGCTCGCCGTAGCCTTGACAAAGTGTAAAGCTTTATTAGAATATTCTTATAAACTTAAGAAAGGAGGTAAAAACATGACTATGGATAGAGCTTTGAGGGCTACTTCTGGTGGAGTGCTTTTGCTTGTGTTTCTAATTGCCATACTTCCGTCAGACATCCATTGGTTTTGGAAAGCCTTTATAGTGTTTATGGCTATAAACCAGATTCAGTCCGCCTTTACAGGCTGGTGTCCAGTGGTATCTCTCTACAGAAAGCTGGGTATAAAGGAGTGCACCTGTTAGTCGGTTTCTAACTCTATTTCACAGCCCTCTTTTTCTATTACCAGCTGGCAGGTGAGCCTGCGAGTCTCTTCGTATTCTCCTATCCTCCAGAGGGTTTCCTCTTCCTGCTCTGAAGGTTCTGCAAGACACTCAAGCCCTTTCAAAACGGTGCAAACACACACACCACATTGACCATCGGTGCATCCAAACTCCACACCCGCCTTTTCTATCTCATGGTGATAGTCTCCAAACTTTTCACCCACTGGTATATCAAGCACCTTTCCGTTTATCTTTACCTTAGCCATGATAAATATTTTAGCCTTAGGGTTGGTTTGGGCTTTGATTTATCTCAACTATTTTGCAAAACTTTCCAGAGAGCCTGCCAACAGGCTTTAGAGAGTCCACTTCAAGGCTTTCCGCACCTGCAAAAACCACCTGTCCAAAGATAAGGTCATAGTCAAAGAGCTCTTCATGTTTTAGTAGCTTGCACTCAAGCCATGCTCGTGCCTTTGCTACCCTTGGGGCTTTTACCTTGTAGGCTTTTTCCTCTCGTAGCCTGCAGACCTCAAACTCGCTAACCTCTGGAGGGAAGGCTTTTGAGCTTAGCTCCACTTCCCTTAGCAAATCCTCAGAAACGAAGTTTATAACGAACTCCCTCGTGGCAAGGATATTTCTTGCAGTGTCTTTTCTCTT
>JAXSOX010000010.1:0-18973 GCA_037926525.1 Aquificaceae bacterium
TCATAGGTTATATTTTGATGCCCTTATGCTTTTATGTTTTGGCATAAAGATGCAGTGATGCTTTGATGTTTTGATGACATATGCCTCAAAGCCTTGTCTCTCAAGGGTTTAAATTTGACAATACCATACTCAACCTTGCAGGACCTGCCACTTCTGGCAAACCACCTTCACTTGAGAGGGGTGCCCCCTTGACAAAAGGCTTGATATGTCTTATTATTCTTTATGTGGTGAGTTGAGGTTGCTAATCCACCGTGTGGAGTTGAAACCGCTTTCTGTCAAAATAGTAAATATCATATACCAAGGGTTGCTAATCCACCGTGTGGAGTTGAAACTTTCTTGGTCCAGCACTTGGTTTAAAACCTCCTCAAGTTGCTAATCCACCGTGTGGAGTTGAAACTGTGGTTCTTCTTCAGTTATCTTTTCTCCATTCTCAAGTTGCTAATCCACCGTGTGGAGTTGAAACTCTATGGCAACTTGAATAGGTTTATCAAGCCATTGGGTTGCTAATCCACCGTGTGGAGTTGAAACCCCATAGAGGATTGGATAGAAAAAGCAAGGGACTTATTTAAGTCAAAGGCTATTAGAATAGACGCCTACAAAAGACATGCCTTTTGTTAAGGATGGAGAGATGTCTATGTATTATGCTTGAAGAGGCAGGCTTAAGAGTAGGGAGGGTGGTAGAGCTTGGAAAATACTGCTTTGGCGTTTACGCTATGGTGCTAAAACAAGAGCCAGAAAGGTTTGAAAGCCCAATAAAGATACCACCAGGGTTAGAATGAAAAATTTCATCTATGACCGCCTGCAATGGCAGGGACTATGGACAGCACATCTCCATCCTTTAGTTCTGTGTCAAGACCCTTGAGAAACCTTATGTCTTCATCATTAAGGTATAGGTTTACAAACCTTCTTACTTCACCTTGCTCATCTATAAGTCTTTCCTTAAAGCCTGGATAGGCTTCTTCAAGTTTTTCTATAGCTTCTCTTATAGTGCTCGCTTGCACCTGAACCTCACCTTGACCGTTGGTTATCCTTCTCAAAGGTGTGGGAACTCTCACAGTTATAGCCATTGCAAGACCTCCTGACTTATTATAACATATTTTCCATGGAGGGTAAAGGTAAAGCTAATGGTGAGACCCTCCTTGAAGGTGCAATAGAATGATATTAGTCTTGTTTACCCTTCTTTTACTACTCTCCTCCTGTGCCAGAATTATAGTCTACACTGACCCGCTAACCTCTGAGGAGCATGTAAATCTTGGATATATATACGAAAAACAAGGTAAGATAGAGTTGGCAAGAGAAGAATACAAGAAGGCTATAAGAAAGGACAGAAAAAACTGGATAGCCTACTATAATCTTGGAAACCTATACGCAAGGGAAGAAAAGTGGGAAAGGTCAGAAGAGCTATATCTAAGGGCTTTGGAGATAAAAAGAGACCCAGACCTTTTGAATAACTTAGCCTATGTGCTTAACAAGAAAGGAGACCATTGCTTGGCTTTAAAACTAATAGAGGAAGCCTTAGCCAAGGCACAAAAGCCAGAGTATAAGCAAACAGAAGAAGAAATAAAAAGTGCAATAGAGGTAAAAGAAGTAAAGTGTTTATTTTTTGAAGGGGAAGGGGAATCTTGGTAGCTGTGGAATGCCCTGCATGTTTTTAAACCTTTTTATCATCTTTTTCATTTCCTCGTATTCTTTGAGGACCTTGTTGACATCAGAAATAGTAGTCCCACTACCTTTAGCTATCCTTTGTTTCCTACTCATGTTTATTATTTTCGGGTTTCTCCTCTCTTGCTTTGTCATGGAGAGGATTATTGCTTCTGTTTTCTTGAGCTTGCTTTCGTCTATCTTTAGACCCTTGAGCTGTGCCCCTATACCCGGGAGCATACCAAGGAGCTTGTCAAGAGGTCCCATGTTTTTTATAAAGCGAATCTGCTTTAGCATGTCCTCAAGGTCAAACTCTCCCTTGAGAACCTTGTATGCAAGTGCTTGTGCCTCATCTTCTGGAATTACCTTCTGCACCTTCTCCGCAAGGGTCTGTATATCACCAAGACCCAGTATTCTTTGAGCTATCCTGTCGGGATAGAAGGGTTCAATGTCCTCAATCTTCTCACCCACTCCTATGAACTTGACACCCACACCAAGAGCTTCTTTAACAGAAAGGGCAACACCACCTCTTGCGTCGCCATCCATCTTGGTAAGCACCACTCCAGTAAGACCAAGAAGCTCATGGAAGGTTTTTGCAGACTCAAGGGCGGACTGTCCTTGCATGGCATCCGCTACGTATATAATTTCTGAAGGCTTGACAGCTTCCTTTATTTGTCTTAGTTCTTCCATAAGCTCCTCGTCTACATGAAGCCTTCCTGCGGTATCAAGGAGAAGGTAGTCTACAGCTTCTTCTTTGGCTTTTTGGAGTGCCCTTTTGGCTATTTCCACCGCAGTGAGACCTTCTTCAAAGCCGTAGTAAGGAACACCTATCTTCTCCGCAAGTTTTTGAAGCTGTAGCATCGCTGCAGGTCTTCTAACGTCTGTGGAACTCAAAGATACCTTAAAGCCTTGCTCCTTTAGATAGTTGGCTATCTTGCCTATGCTTGTGGTCTTACCAGTTCCCTGAAGTCCAACAAAAAGCACCACACCCTTTTTTAGGTCCTGCTTTTGACCACCGAGGGTTTGAACAAGCTCTTCGTATATGGTAAGCAGAAAGCTATCTTGTGGTGATGGGCTTTTGGTGAGGTCTTCTTTCAAAGCCCTCTCACGGACTCTTTTTAAGAAACTCTTTACCACCTCGTAGTCCACATCTGCCTCTATGAGAGCACTTCTTACTTCCCTTAGCACATCGTTGACCTGCTTTTCTGTTAGCTTTCTTGTATCTTTTAACCTACCAAGAGCCTTGCTAAACTTTTCAGTAAGCAGTTCAAGCATAAGGTTTAGTATAATACAGTGTATGCCTACTTTCAAGATAGCGGTTTTAGAGGGAGATGGAATAGGTCCAGAAATAATTGCTTCTACCCTTAGGGTGCTAAAAAGGCTTGGTGAGCTCTCGGGTTTGGACTTCCTTTTTGAAAAGGCTCTTATAGGTGGCTCTGCCATAGACCAGAAGGGCACGCCCTTGCCACAGGAGACGGTGGAGCTATGCCTTAAGTCGGACGCAGTGCTTCTTGGTGCAGTGGGAGGTCCCAAGTGGGATAACCTTCCCACAGATAAAAGACCAGAGAAGGGTCTTTTGGGTATAAGAAAGGCTCTTGACCTTTATGCAAACCTCAGACCTGCAAAGGTGTATGAGCCACTTATTAGCTCCTCTCCTCTAAAGGAGGAGGTCGCAAGGGGGACAGACTTTATAGTGGTTAGAGAGCTTACCGGTGATGTCTACTATGGAGAACCGAGAGGTATTTTTCTGTATGAGGGCAAAAGGGTAGGCATAAACACTATGAGGTATACAGAGGATGAGATAAGACGCGTTGTGCGTAAAGCCTTTGAGATAGCTCGCCAGAGAAGGAAAAAGCTCACAAGCGTTGACAAGTCTAACGTTTTAGAGGTTAGTGCCTTGTGGAAAGCGGTGGTGGAAGAAGAGGCAAAAAACTATCCAGACGTGGAGCTGGAGCACCTTTATGTGGATAACTGTGCCATGCAGATAGTGAGAAGACCCTCTTCCTTTGATGTGATAGTAACAGGCAATATCTTTGGAGACATACTCTCTGACGAGGCGGCGGTCATAACGGGTAGTCTTGGAATGCTACCCTCTGCCAGCCTTGGAGACAAGTATGCTCTCTATGAGCCAGTGCATGGCTCTGCACCAGATATAGCAGGCAAGGGTGTGGCAAACCCGATAGCTACCATACTTTCTGCAAGCATGATGCTTAGGTATTCCTTTGGGTTAAAAAAAGAAGCAGACCTTATAGATAGAGCAGTGGAATTGGTGCTTGAGAGGGGCTACAGAACTCCAGACATATACAGCGAGGGTTGTATAAAAGTGGGAACAGAGGCTATGACTGACGCTATAATAAAAGCCATGGAGGAGCTATGGGAAGGATTGTCTTAATTCTTATATTCTTCTTTTCTGTAAGTGTATGGGCACAGGATGCCTTGCAAGGCTTGAAGGACTTTTTCCAAAGGGAAGGCTACGTGGTAAAAGTGGAAGGAAACAGAGTGATTATAGACCTTGGTAGAGAGAAGGTAAGAATAGGTGAGGAGTTTGCAATTCTTAGAGAAGACAGAGAGATAGTCCATCCCATTACAAAGCAGGTTATAGGAAGAGAAAGCCAACAAGTAGGGGTTCTCAGAGTGGAAGAGGTGCAGGATAACTTCTCTTACGCAAAACTTATTGAAGGGTCTCCAAGGGAAGGAGACAGAATAAGGCTTTTGGCAAAGGATGTGTGCTTTGAGGGTTCAGAGGAGTGGTTTTTCAAACTCCGTTCAGTCCTACCAGAATTGAAAAGGGAAAAAGCATGCACATACACTATAAAGGAGCTAAAAGATGGCATAGGCGTGGAGTATAGAAACTCTCCTGTAGCCTTTTTCCAAACACAGCAGGCGGTAGTGCAGGGCATAGAGAGGGCAAGCCTTGAGGATATAAACCTGCTTGCAAGACCAAGGCTTCTCAGAGCCTTGCCATCGCTACCTCTATCTGCAGACCTTTGTGACCTTACTGGGACTGGTAAAGAGTTTCTTGTAGTGCTTTTTTCTGGAAGGGTTGAGGTTTATGAGCTTTTGAAAAACGACTTGGTAAAGAGGTTTGACTACAGCTTGCCTGCAGGTGTTCCTGTAGGACTCAGATGTGGAAAAATAGGTGCGGATAATAGAGACCTTGTGCTTGTAAACATGGTATCTGGAGACTCAGCAAATTCTCTCATTTTGAGGTCAGTGGGCGACAGCCTTGTTCCTGTAAGGAGAAATATTCCCTACATAATGAGCGTTCTTGACAAAAGCAGACCAAAGGAGACCTTTATAGGTCAAAGGTTTAACTTCAGAGATAGGTTTGGTCAAACAGTGAGGTTGTCCTTAGAGGGAGAAAACTTAAGGGAGACGGGAGCTTTTCTTGCTCCAAGAGGCTTTAGGATAGACAGTGCCTTCTATTTTGGAGACTATCTTGTTTTTACAGATAGCATTGGTAGGGTAAGGGTCTATAGAGGAGATACAGAGGTCTTTTCAACAGAAGAGGGCTTTGGTGGTTCTTATACCCTTGTGGAAATCCCTCTTGAGCAAGGAAAGGTCAATTTCATCTTTAACCCACCGGGCACAGGGGCAAGGTTTTTAAACTTCAACATGGCTTTTGTGGTGAAAAACCATACAGGTATAGTGCAAAGATTTTTAGACATAGTCAAATACAGCAGAGGTGAGCTCTTTGTTATAGGAGAGAGGCGTAAAGACCTTGTGTTTATAAGACCCATAAGGGGTGGAAACTTTGAAGAATCCGTGCAGGCGGTGCTTACCACAAAGGATGGAAGGGTGCTGGTTCTTACTGGAAGGACTGGAACGCTTGCCATACAGAACAGAGGGGAAGTCTACGAGTTGGAGCTTAGGGCTCTTTGAAGTAATACCCTAAAACGCTCACCCATACTCACAAGCATAGTTTTTAGACGTGAAAGTCTTTCTATGTCCTCGGGATTTTCAGACTCGGAAAGCCTATAAAACTCCTCCACAAAGGCACTACTCTCTAAAAGAAAATCTCTCAAACTTTTCAAATAAACCCTCTCCAAGCCAAAGTCTTTTCCATACTCCTCTAAAAGAGAAAAGTTTACATGTGCGGTTATGTCTATAGGTTCTACGCTTTTCAGTGGGTTTATGTCCACTTTATGAGAGCTATAACCAACAACCGTGCCTTGAGGAAACCTGCTTATTTCCTCAGAAGTGTAGCCATAGTCTATTACAAGATGATAACCTCTTACCAAGTTTTTAGATATTTCTCTCAAAAAGTCTATACAGTCTATGCAAAGCTCTAACACATGAGGGATTTTCTCATAGCCCATTCTCCTTATCACCTCCTTGAGCCTTTGGTCTTTGACCTCAAGCCATACTTCCTTGCCATCTTCCACAAATAGCTCCCTTCCTTCTTTCAATACGTGCACCGGTAGGCAGTCAAAGAATTCATTAGAAAAGACCACACCCTCAAGGGGAAAAAGGCTATTACACCAAAAAACCTTATCTCTAAACTCCTCAAGCCTCCTCTTCTGTATCTCTATAAGCGTAGGGCTAAATTCGTAAATGTAATATTTGAGCCTGCCATACAGCTCTGGCTCTTTTTCCCTTAAGTATTGGAGAATATCATAGGCAAGGACACCGCTTCCTCCACCCAGCTCAAGGAAAACTGGTTTTTCAAAGTCTCCTACCAGCTTTGAAAGGTGCTCCGCCAGTGCATAACCAAAGACTCTGTCAAGCTCTGGTGCAGTGAAAAAATCCTTTCTAAAATCTCTCTGATAATACTCCTTTACCCTTTGAGACATCCAATCTCGGAAGGATATCAACCCGGTGGCCAGGACATGCTCCTCCCTGCGATGAAGTGAAGATGAAGATGAAAGACGCTTTGCCCTGCATCCTTTCCCACGTTAAAGACCAACCTATAGCCCTTGTTTAAGTCCTCATCGGGTGCATAACCCAGCTCTTCTCCAAGTTTTCTTGCCACATAGAACATATGACCCACCAAAGGCACATCCTCAGGCTCAAGGCTTTGAATACCAACTATGTGCTTTTTGGGAATTATTAAAATGTGCGTGGGTGCAACGGGATTGATATCATGAAAGGCATAAACCAGCTCATCCTCATAAACACCCTTTGAGGGAATTTCCTTCCTCACTATCTTGCAGAATATACAGTCTTGCATGGCAAAGCCTCCTCTCAAAAATTATATATCAAGCCCAAACCTTTCTCTGAGAACCTTAAGAATATCCTCAAAAACCCTTTCCACATCTCTGTTTCCATCTAATAGCACTATCCTTTCCCTCTCTTGGTTTGCCATAAGTATGTAGGCATCTCTCACTTTTCTGAGATAATCTCTGTCTTCAAAGCGAGTCTTTTTGCCCTCAATCCTCTCTAAGGCTACTTCAAGGGGAACATTTAGCAAGAAGGTTATATCAGGCTTTCTACCTCTAATAGCTATATGGTTTAGAATACTTACCGTGCCGAGGTTTATCTCCCTGCCGTAGCCCTGATAGGCGGTTGTGGAGTCTATAAAGCGGTCAAGAATAACTATCTTTCCCTCTTTTAAGTCTGGAAAGATTCTTTCCCATACAAGGCTTGACCTTGCGGACTCAAAAAGCAAGAGCTCCGTGGTTGGGTCCATTTCAAAATTCAACAAAAGCTCCCTTATCTTCTCCGCAAGAGGCGTAGACCCGGGGTCTCTGTATAGAGAAACCTTATAACCCTTTGCCTTAAGGTATTCATAAAGTCTTTTTGCCTGAGTGCTCTTGCCAGAGCCGTCTATACCTTCAAAGGTTATAAGCATAATTCCCTCCTTATCCTACTTGATAGGTTAGTCATAAGCTCATAGGGTATAGTTCCAGCAAGTTTTGCAAGGTCTGTAAAGCTCTGGTTTTGTCCCACGATCTCTACCCAATCTCCCACCTTAGCATCTGTGTTCGTGAGGTCTACCATGGTCATATCCATGGTAATGTTACCAAGTATTCTAAGGGGCTTTCCTCTGTAGAAAAGGTTTGCCTTGCCAGATAGGCTCTTCATAAGACCGTCCGCATAGCCAAAGGCAACCACTCCCACCCTTGTGGGCTTGTCCGTTATGTAGCTCTTTGAGTAAGAAACAGGAAAGCCTGTGGGTAGAGTTTTTACAGAAAGGAGCTTGGCTCTTAGTTCTAACACAGGCTTTAGTTCCACTGGGTAGTTTTGCATGGGCTTTTCTCCATACAGGGCAAGTCCTATGCGTATATGGGTGGTGAAGGGAATGTGGTAAATAACACCAGCAGAGCTTTCCATGTGAACATACTTGAGGTTTTGGTAGTGTTTTGTTATCCTTTGAAATCGCTCTATCTGAAGTCTTGAGTGGTCTTCGTCCAGAGGACTTGAAAGGTGGCTTAAAACCCCTTCAACCCTGCGGTCTTTCACCAGCTCCTCCAGAAAGCCAAGCCTTCCCATACCCGTGTCGTATTTTACCTGAATAGGTATGTCTATACCCTCAAGGACCTTCAAATGCTCCCTGTGAGAAACCACCGGCGTCAAAGCATACTCCACAAAAGCACGCTCCTCTCCCTTTAGAACTCCTCCAAGCACGAGAATCTTCTTCTTTGTGCCAGCTTTCCTTAGCTCTATACCCTCCTCCACGCAGGCAACCGCAAAAGCGGAAACCTCCTTTAGACCTTCCAACACAGAGCAAACCTGCATTGCACCCACACCGTAGGCATCTGCCTTGACCACCGCTATTATGGGCTTTTGGGAAAACCCGCAAAGACTTTTAACATTCTCCACAAGGTTTTCAACCTTTATCCTTAGCTCTGCCCTTGACATATGGTTATTCTAATGGAAAAAGCTCAAAGCCTAAGGAAATATTGGCAGGCTCTATCCCTCAAGCCACCACTCCTCTCAAGGGAGGGCTATTTGTTACAAACTGGCAATAGTGCAAAGTCCAGCAGGAAAACCACTATATTCAGTTGTCAAAATATCAAGGGTTTTTTAAACCCTAGAACCATACATGAAATATTATACCACACCCCAAGCCACTGCAGGCAAGAGAATGCCCCTTGTATGGTATAATTTTCCACATGGAGCAACCTTACTACAATCCTTTCTTTTTTCTTTTTAACTTCCTGTGGTTTTTCTTGCTGTTGGTTTTTTTCTTTTTGCCCTTTTGGAAAAGGATGCTCCTTTCAAAGGCAAGGGAGTCCCTTATTAGACAGCTGGAGGAAAAGAGGGGTAGCAGAGTTATAACCCTTATACACAGGCAGGAAAGTCTTGGCTTTTTTGGCATTCCCATCTTCCGATACATAAACATAGAGGACTCTGAGCAGGTGCTAAGAGCCATAAGGATGACGCCACCGGATATGCCCATAGACCTCATAGTGCATACTCCAGGTGGTCTTGCCCTTGCAGCTACGCAAATTGCCAACGCCCTTGTAAGGCACAAAGGTTCCGTAAGGGTAATTGTGCCTCACTATGCCATGTCCGGTGGAACCTTGCTGGCTTTGGCTTCCGATGAAATTGTGATGGACCCCAATGCGGTGCTGGGACCAGTGGACCCCCAGATAGGTCAGATGCCTGCTGCGTCCATCTTGAAGGTGCTTCAGCAAAAGGAGCTAAAGGAAATAGAAGACCAAACCCTCATTATGGCAGATATAGCCCAGAAAGCCATAGAGCAGATGAGGTCTTACCTTGTGTGGCTTTTGACACAAAACGGCATGGAGGAGCAAAAAGCAAAGCACATAGCAGAGGAGCTTGCCACTGGCAAATACACCCATGACTATCCTCTGACGGTGGAATACCTCAAAAGCCTTGGACTAAATGTAAGCACAGAAGTGCCAGAGGAGGTTTATGCCCTCATGGAGCTCTTCCCACAGCCCATGGGCTCGCAGGTTCCTTCGGTGCAATACATACCTGTGCCCTATAGAACAAGTCATGGAGGCAAGCATTGAAGGTCCGTGTGGGTATTGTGGGTTGCGGTGTGGTGGGCACGGGCGTGGTGGAGCTCCTCCTTAAAAACGCACAGACCATAAGAAAAAGGACTGGCATAGAGCTGGAGCTTTCAAAGGTAGCGGATAGGGACTGGGGCAGACCAAGACATTTCCATGTGCCGGAGGCACTCAGAACACAGAACTACAAAGAGGTTATTGAAAACTCCCACATAGTGGTAGAACTTGTGGGAGGAAAGGGTTTTGCGAAAGAATTGATAAGAGAGGCATTGCAAGCGGGCAAGCATGTGGTGACTGCTAACAAGCACCTCCTTGCGGAGGAAGGTGAAGAGCTTTTTAGCCTTGCTCAAGAAAGAGGTCTGCATATAGGCTTTGAGGCCTCTGTAGGCGGTGGCATACCTATTGTGAAGGCAATTAGAGAGTGCCTTGTGGGCAACAACATAAAAGCCATTTACGGCATACTTAACGGCACCACCAACTACATACTTACAAGGATGCTTCAGGAGGATGTGGACTTTGAAAGGGCTTTAAAGGAGGCTCAAGAAAAGGGATACGCAGAGGCGGACCCATCCCTTGACATAGACGGTTGGGACAGTGCCCACAAAATAGCCATACTCTCTTACATAGCCTTTGGCTGCTTTTTCTCATTCTCTGGGGTATATGTGGAGGGTATAAGAGGTGTGGAACTTTTGGATGTAGAACTTGGAAAGGAGCTGGGCTATACTCTCAAACTTCTTGCCATAGCCAAAAAAAGAGAAGAGGGCTTGGAGGTAAGAGTGCATCCTACCTTTTTACCAGAAGAAGACCCGCTGGCAAAGGTCTCTGACGTTTTCAACGCCATTATGGTAGAGGGAGACTTTGTGGGTAAAACCATGTTTTACGGCAGGGGTGCAGGCTCTCATCCTACAGCCTCTGCGGTGGTTTCAGATATAGTGGACATAGCCTGCAGACTACAGTCAGGACAAGTATGCACCTATCCCATAAATTGGGAAGACAAGAGGATAGAGCTGACGGAAGATTTTTACAGCCGGTATTACCTGAGGTTTGATGTGCCAGATAGACCAGGTGTGCTGGCAAGCATAGCAAAAGTCTTGGCAGACCACCACATAAGCATAGCCAGTGTCCTACAAAAGGAAAAGGTCTGCAAGCTGGCAGGAAGAGAAGGCGAACATATAGTACCGTTGGTGGTCCTAACCCACAAAGCCTACGAAAGCTCTATGCGTAGAGCCTTGCAGGAGGTGCAAACCCTGCCTGTGGTTATGGGAAAGCCCATTCTCATAAGAGTTGAGGAGGAGGCGGAATGAAACTCCTTGCCCCCTCTATCCTCTCAGCGGACTTTTGGGAACTTGGAAAGCAGGTAATGGCATGCGTAGAAGGCGGTGCGGACCTTATACACTTTGATGTAATGGACGGGCACTTTGTGCCAAATATTACCTTTGGTCCCGTGCTATTAGAGAGCATAAAAAGGCACTGCCCCCTGCCCTTGGATGCCCATCTTATGATAGAAAACCCAGACAGGTATATACCAGACTTTGTAAAGGCTGGTGCGGATATGGTAAGCGTCCACATAGAAAACACACCCCATATACACAGAACCCTTGAGCTTATAAAGAGCCTTGGAGCAAAGGCAGGCGTGGTTATAAACCCTGGTACTCCCCTTGGAGCTTTGGAGGAGGCACTTCATTACGCAGACTTTGTGCTTTTGATGTCCGTAAACCCAGGCTTTGGCGGGCAGAGGTTTATCCCAAGGTCCATACAAAGGCTAAGGGCTCTGAAAGCCATGGTGGAGAACATAAACCCATCAGTGCTCATAGAAATAGACGGCGGTATAAAGGAGGACAACATTGTAGATGTAGCAAGGGCTGGTGCGGACATATTGGTGGTAGGCTCTGGCATATTTCATTCAGAAGACATAAAGGCACAAACCAAGAAATTGAAAGATATGCTTACCTTTTCAGAGGCACTGTGAACCTTTGCAGGTCAAAGATATTGAAGGCGAGAAAGACCTCTTTGATGTAGGTTTTCCTTGTGCCGTCATATATGTCCCTTAACAAAAGACCAAGACTCCAGCAAGCACCCCTGTAATCCAAACCTATTTGTCTTTGAAGGTCCTTGTTTATTCTGTTGTCCCTTATGAGACTAAAGGACAGGTTCATATTTTTAAATAATAGAGCGGAAGCGGACAGGTTATACTGGTCGTTGAGCTTACTTCCATCATAATTTCTTTCCATGGTTCTACCCAAAGTTATACTCTTGCCTTCACCAGCCAAAGTGAGTGAGCCTATTGTCTTTAAAAGACGCCCATGAACTGGGTCATAGACGCTGTCTGAGGAAAACCTAATCCAGCCTGTGGGGTAAAGCCAGAAGACTGTTCTAATTGGTAGAAATTTCTCCCTGACCTCCTGTCCAGCGTAGGTAAACTTACCAAGATAGCTATATCCACCAGAAAGAAAAAGGCTATAGAGAAGTTTCTCTTTGTAATAACCGTAGCTTCTAAGGGTATAGGAAAGAAGGTTCTCCTTGTCTATACTGTCAAGGTCGTCAAATCTAGGGTTATTAAAGCTCTTGGGCCTATAGGAATAGGAGAGTTCAAAAGTGTTCCTAAGGTCAAACCTTCCGAGAGTGAGCTTATAAAAATAGGGGAGGCTTTCTCTATAACGAACGCTTCCAAATAGGCCTTTATCTTTAAAGTCTCCTCCTTTAACATCTAAATAGGCAATGTTTTCCACAGTAAGGATAGAAAGCAGGTTAAGACCAAAAAGCTGTTTTGGTATTGAAAATTCTGGAAATAGAAGAAGTCTGTGAGCTCTAAGTCCCTCTTCCCTGTAAAAGTTCGTATAGGAAACGCTCAGGTTAAAGTAGAGATTTTGCAGTAAAGGATTATCCTTCAGATAGAACCCTATTTCGGGAAGCCTCTGGAGGGTCTCCTTGTTGTTGGGTGAGGTGGTGTCATAGAACCTTCTAAGGTCAAAAGCCAAAAAGAATCTATCCCACTCCCTTTTGTAGCTTATGTAAGAGCTAAGGTAGGGCACTGTTCTTTCCCGTGTGGTAAAGTAGACATCTTGCATAAAGTATGGGTCCGAAAGAAGGTCCACACCAGCCTTTAGGTCTCCCAGGTTCAGGTCAGCCTTTATACGGTAGCGATTTTCCCTAAAGGTGGATGGGTCCCTTCCTTGCCACCATTTACCAGGCGGTGTAGGCTCTTTGTAAAGGGAGAGGTTAGCAAGAAGGTCCAGCTCCCTTTTCATGGACTGACGGTATTCAATGGCAAAGCCTTTTGCCTGCCTGTCTCTGAAGTCAAGGGTCAAAGTAGCATCCTTATTTTTTGATATGACCCAATAGATGGGTTGCTGGTAGATAAGGGTGTTGTAGGTGTTTGAGCCTATGGTGGGGGGCAGGACCCCAGACCTTCTCTCCCCAACGGGGAAGAGACTAATCGGAAGGTAGGCAAGGGGTATGTTAAAGAGCCTGAGGGAGTTGTTCTGACTGAAAACATACCTTTGAGATATGTGTGCCCTTGAAAAGCATAGTCTCATCTCCTTTTTATCCGGTGGACAGGTGGTTATAGAGCCTTCTTCTACCTCATACTCCTCTCCCCTCTTGTCTACCCTTTTCGCAGTAAAATTAAACTTTTCAAATCTACCTTCTGCATCCAGGAAGTATCCCACATCCTTCTCAAGGTCAAGAAAGGACTCTGTTCCCCTTACTTCAAGCCTGCCGTCCACGGACTTTATATAAACATTACCTCTGGCATAAACTAGCCTTTTTCCTGGGTCATAGGTCATAAAATCCGCTTTTATATAATATTCCCTGTAATAGGCCTCTACGTCACCAGTAGCTCTAAAAGTTCCATCGGGCAACCTCTCAAGGCTTTGGGAAAGAACTTCAAGAGAGAAGGAAAGGGAAAAGGACAAAAGAAAGAGAATAAGAAGGAGCATAAAGATATTTTACTTTTACTCTTTTAGTGCCTCCTCAGGAGATTTTGCCCTCTGAAGTATCTTTACCACCACCCACCTCTTGGTCTTTGAGAGGGGTCTTGTTTCTCTTATAACCACCAGGTCTCCAACCCTGCACTCGTTGTTGGGGTCGTGGGCATGATATTTTTTACTCTTTATTATGTGCTTTTTGTAAAGGGGATGGGCTTCCCTTCTGTCCACCTTCACCACCACCGTTTTATCCATCTTATCACTCACCACATAACCCACAAGCTCTTTTCTTCTCAGATGCCAAGGCTTTTCCATCATCCTTCACCTCTCAGCTGTTTTTCTCTTATAAGGGTAAGAACCCTTGCAAGGTCCCTTCTCGTGTTTCTTATCTGCATAGGGTTTGGCAGTCCCTCTATCTTCTTCTTAAACCTAAGCCTGAGAAGCTCCCTTCTTAATTCCTCTTCCTTCTTCAGAAGGTCCTGAAGGCTAAGCTTTTTTAGCTCCTTTACCTTCATCACTTTACACCTCCGGCTTTCACAAGCCTTGTCTTTATGGGTAGTTTTGCATCTACAAGTCTGTGGGCTTCTTCTGCCACCTCTTCTGGGACGCCAGAAAACTCATAAAGTATCTTTCCGGGTCTAACCACTGCCACAAAGCCCTCTGGGTCGCCCTTTCCACCACCCATACGAACCTCGTTAGGCTTCTTCGTGTAGGGCTTATCCGGAAATACCTGTATCCATACCTTTGCACCCTTTCTGAGAGCCCTTACCAGGGCTATCCTGCCAGCTTCTATCTGCCTCTGGGTGAGCCAGCAGGACTCCAGAGCTTGTATGCCGTATTCACCAAAGGAGACCTTATTGCCCCTGTTTGCTTTTCCCTTTAAAGTGCCTCTCTGGCTTTTTCTAAACTTTGTCTTCTTTGGAGCAAGAAAAGACATGTTTATACCTCCTTCTCAGCCTTCTTGAGGTCTTCCTCTATCTTTTTAACTATCTCTTCCTTACCACCCTTTAGCACATCTCCCTTGTATATCCACACCTTTATACCAAGCACCCCATACTTGGTCTGTGCTACCGCATAACCGTAATCTATATCCGCCCTCAAGGTTTGCAGAGGCATCCTTCCTACAAGAAACCACTCCGCCCTTGCAAGCTCTGCACCACCTATCCTACCCTTTACCTGAACCTTTACGCCCTTTGCACCCGCCTTGAAGGCGTTGTCTATTGCTCTTTTCATAGCTCTTCTGTGAGATACCCTTCTCTCTATCTGAAGTGCTATCTCTTCCGCCACAAGCTGTGCGTCTAACTCTGGGACCCTCACCTCATCCACGGTTATAACCACGTCTTTACCACGAGTTATGTATTCTATATCCTTCTTTAACTGCTCCACCTCCGCACCCTTTCTACCTATGATGATACCCGGTCTTGAGGCAAGAACCCTCACCTTGACCTTGTCCACCATCCTCTCTACAACCACCTTTGATATTCCTGCGGAGGCATACCTTTTCTTTATGTATTCTTTTATCCTTATGTCCTCATGTAGGAGCTGGGTGTAGTCCCTTTTGCTAGCAAACCATTTGGAAGTCCAGTCCCTTATAACTCCAACCCTAAAACCTATGGGATGAGTTTTCTGACCCATCAGTCTTCCTCCTTTTCCTGAAGCACAAGGGTTATGTGAGAGGTTCTTTTTCTTAGCATGGTAGCCCTTCCATGGGCTCTTGGAAGCCACTTTTTATACATAGGACCCTCGTCCGCCACAGCCTTTTGAATGTATAGCTTTTCCAAGTCCATACCCTTTTGTTCTGCGTTGGCGAGAGCACTTTTTAGGACGCTCTCCACTATGCGCGCGGACTTTTTGGGTATGAACCTAAGCTGGTAGAGGGCGTCCCCTGCTTTCATGCCTTTAATTATCCTTAGCACCTGTCTTGCCTTTGTAGGCGAGACCTTCGCATACCTCAAAACAGCCCTTGCTTCCATCTTTACACCTCACTTCTTCTTTGTGGCTTTTGCGGACTTTTCTGGGTGTCCTTTAAAGGTTCTTGTGGGAGCAAACTCACCCAGCTTATGACCCACCATCTCTGAGGTTATATAAACTGGGACAAAAGTTTTCCCGTTATGCACCGCTATGGTATGCCCAACAAACTCAGGGATTATGGTGGTGTCCCTGCTGTAGGTTTTTATCACCTTCCTATCACCAGTTTGGTTCATCCTCTTTATCCTTGCCCAGAGTTTTGGGTCTACCCATGCCTTCTTGTTTACCAGCCTTCTGTATTCGTCCCACACCTGCTGATACTTTTCAAGAGCCTTTTGATACAACTCCGGTGTGTGCTGAACCGCCCTGACTTTTTTGTATATCCTCTGAGTCTTCTTGTAGAGCCTTAGAAAGTTGTCAAGGTCTTCAACGAGCTTGTTTCTCTTGTTCCACGCACCTTTAAAGCCCATTACTTAACACCTCCTTTGAGAGGCTTACCCTTTCTTGATACCAGTATAAAGTTATCAGAATACTTCTTGCCCCTTCTGGTTTTGTAGCCCTTTGTCTTCCAACCCCAGGGAGACTCTGGATGTTTACCCTTTGTCTTTCCTTCACCACCACCGTGAGGGTGGTCAACAGGGTTCATAGCAGTTCCTCTAACCTTTGGTCTCCAACCAAGCCACCTGTATCTGCCTGCCTTTCCATACTTCACAAGCTCGTGCTCCGCAAGACCCACAACACCCACCGTTGCCATACACCTTTGGTGAACAAGCCTTATCTCACCAGAGGGCATCCTAAGCTGGACATAATCTCCCACTTTACCCAATATCTGGGCAGACATGCCCGCAGACCTAGCTATCTGCCCACCCTTGCCGGGATGAAGTTCCACGTTGTGAACCACCGTTCCCACAGGCATATACTTAAGAGGTAAGGCATTGCCTACCTTTATTTCGGGAAGCTCCTTGCCCTTTTCTGCATCTTCGTAAGAGATGGACAAAACCGTGTCTCCTACCTTTAGCCCCTCAGGCCAAAGAATATACCTCTTTTCGCCATCCGCATACTGGAGCAATGCTATGCGTGCAGACCTATTAGGGTCATACTCTATGGCAACCACCTTTGCAGGGACAAGGCTTTTGTCCCTTTTGAAGTCAATGAGCCTGTATCTTCTCTTGTTGCCACCGCCTCTGCCCCTTGAGGTTATCTTACCCTGCTGACGGGACCTTCCCTTTGCCCTATGCCAATGCACAAGCAGGGACTTTTCTGGCTCAGACTTAGTAATCTCAGAAAAGTCATACAGAACCGCATGTCTCTGACCGTTGGTAACAGGCTTTAACTTCCTTACACCCATCTTTACACTCCTGTGAGGTCTATTTCCTTATCAGGGGGTATGGTAACTATGGCTTTCTTGTATGCCCTTGTGTAGCCATACCTCCTAAACTTTCCTATTATTCTCTTCTTTCTTGGCTTTACTATGAGGGTGTTTACCTTTAGCACCTCTACACCAAAGAGCTTTTCCACCGCATGCTTTATTTCGTGCTTTGTGGCGTCCATAGCCACTTCAAAGGTATACTTTTTATGGTCTTCCATAAGCCTGTTGCTCTTTTCGGTTATTATAGGTCTTATTATCACTTCCTCTGGTCTTCTCATGATGACAACCTCTCATATATCTTCTCTAAGGCTTGGGAGGTTATAAGTAGTTTATCCGCCCAAAGGATATCATAAACATTCAAACCTTCAACAGGCAGAACCCTCACATAAGGCAGATTTCTAAAGGATTTGTATATAACCTCTTCCTTTTGAGGCAAGACCACAAGCACCTTTTGAGGATATATGCCAAGATTTTTAAGCACCTCTATAGCCTTTTTGGTCTTTGGCACATCTCCCAAATCTAAGCTGTCAACAAGGAGCAGGTTGTTTTCCTTAGCCTTCAAGCTCAAAGCCATTTTAAGTCCAAGCCTTCTTACCTTCTTAGGGAGAGGATAGTAGTAATCTCTTGGTTTTGGACCGTGAGCCACGCCACCGCCTACGAATATGTTGGCACCTCTGTCTCCATGCCTTGCGTTTCCTGTGCCCTTCTGAGGTAGGAGCTTTCTTCCGCTATAGGATACTTCACCCCTTGTCTTGGTGCTATGGCTTCCCTGCCTTCTGCTGGCAAGTTGCCACTTTACCACTTCCCACAGCACATGCTTTTTTACTTCCACATTAAAGACTTCAGGTTTTAGCTCAGCGTCAAGCACCTTCATGAGACCTCTCCTTTAACCAAGGCTTCCACCATACCCTTTATTCTGTTTAGCTTAAGTCTCTGAGACCTTCTGCTTGCTATCTTGCTCTTTTCCACAAAAACTATTCCACCGTTAGGTCCTGGCACAGAACCCTTAACCAAAAGCACATTATGCTCAGGGACAATGTCAAGCACCAACAGAGATTGAACCCTTATAGGCTCATTACCCCAATGTCCAGCCATCCTCTTGCCTTTCCAAACCCTACCCGGGTCTGACCTGTTTCCGATAGAACCAACCGCCCTATGATATCTATGTCCGTGAGACTTGGGAAAACCGCCAAAGTCCCACCTTTTCATAGTGCCCGCAAAGCCTCTTCCCTTGCTCTTGCCCACCACATCCACAAGCTCTCCTGGCTGAAAGACCTCTTCAAGCCTTAGCTCTTGACCTAATTGGTAGCCTTCCACCGAGTCTACCCTGAACTCCTTTAGCACCCTTAGAATTTTGCCCACCTTCTTGAGATGTCCAAGCTCCGGCTTTGTTAGGTGTTTTTCCTTGTCTTCAAAGGCACCAACTTGAAGAGCGGTATACCCATCCTTTTCAGGAGTTTTTATGGCGGTTATGTAGTTAGGCTTTACCTCTATAACCGTTACGGGCACAGAAGTGCCATCCCTTAGGAAAACTCTTGTCATTCCTATCTTCTTACCAATAAGCCCTATCGCCATGGCTATCTCCCTATTATTAGCTCCACATCAACCCCTGCAGGGAGTGTCAGGTCCCTCAGGGACTCTATGGTTTGAGAGGTCGCTCTGGTTATATCCAATATCCTTCTGTGTTCCCTCATTTCAAAGTGCTCCCTTGACTGGTCAAACTTGTGGGGAGACCTAAGGACCACCCACCTTCTTCTCCTAACGGGGAGAGGTATGGGACCCTTGACCACGCCACCGGTTCTCTTGACCGTGTCTATTATCTGCTTTACATACTGGTCAAGAAGCCTGTGGTCATAAGACCTGAGCTTTATCCGTATTAGTTCCTGCTCCATAGCTCTTCCTCACTCAATAATTTTTGTGACCACACCAGCACCAACAGTTCTTCCACCTTCCCTTATGGCAAACCTAAGCTGTTCTTCCATAGCCACTGGCTTGACAAGCTCCACCTCTATCTCCACATTGTCACCAGGCATCACCATCTCCTGTCCCTCTGGCAACTTCACCACCGTCCCTGTCACGTCCGCAGTCCTAAAGTAAAACTGTGGCCTGTAGTTCACAAAAAAGGGCGTGTGCCTTCCACCCTCTTCCTT
>JAXSOX010000011.1:0-18779 GCA_037926525.1 Aquificaceae bacterium
AGGAGGTGAAAAGCAATGATAAAGACTGTTTTCTTTACGGTTACCACAGTGCTTTTCTTTTACATAATATGGATAAATAACATTTTTGCCCATCGTGAGCATTACGAAATGCCTGCTCAGCACGCAAAGATAGCGGATGATGTAAAAAGCTACGCAAAAGAGGGCAAACAGCTCTTTGAGCAAAACTGTCAGGCATGCCACTCTGTCAGGTATGATGCGGTATATCTAAGCTCTGTGCAAGCGAACCCAAAACTCCAAACCCTTCAAGAAAAGTATGGAAAGGTGCTTCCAAGGGATGTGTATGAGGCGGTATTTCATGAAGACCTCATGGCTTTGAAAGAGTCCTTTGGTAAAGTTCCACCAGACCTCTCCACTATGTATCTTGTTAAAGGCAAAGAGTACCTTTATAACTTCATTCTTGAGCCTCAAAAGGTCCTGCCCGGCACATCCATGCCAGCAGTTATGACAGGAAGACCTGAAGAAACAGCAAAGATAGTAGCCTACCTTAAATCTGTCTCTGAGCCTTCTCCGGAAGAGAAAAACAAGAGAGTTCTTATGGGCGTAGGAACTTTAGCCTACCTTATAGTTATGGGTGTTCTTCTCTGGGTATGGAGGGATAAAATACTCAAGAGGATGGGCTTGCACTAATACAAAGGCTATTCAAAGGACACTCCCCACATAGGGGGGTGCTCCTGCAATACCTTTTTGCATGCTCGTCTATGAGGGCATGGAATTCCTTATAAACTCCAAGATCTTGAGGTAGGTTTGATTCAAAGAAATTCTTTAGCCTGTGGTAGTCTCCCTCAAGGTTCATAAACCTTTTAATAAACCTCTGCGTGTATTTATCTATAACAAAGCTGAGCCTTTCACCAGCATACAAAAGTATAGCATCTGCGGTTTCGGGTCCTATGCCTTTGACTCTTAATAGTTCTTCTCTTGATAGGGTTTTTACCCTGTCCGTAGGGTTTATAAATTCAGCCACTGTTTTTAATCTAATAGCCTTTTGATTATAAAAGCCAGAGGGTCTAATAAGTTTCTTCAGCACTTCCAAATTGACCTTTCTGACAAATTCAAGAGATAATTCACCTTCTCTTTTTAGGTTCTCTAAGGATTTTTCTACATTTTTCCAGCTTGTATTTTGAGTAAGCACAGCACCTATTATGACCTCATCTCTGGGGTCTGTGCCCATTAGGTTATGGTAGTAAGCATCCACTGGCCACCACCCCTGAAAGCCGTAAAGGTCAAGTAAAAGCTCGTATAACCTCAGCAACTTCATCGTATACATCCTCTCCTCTTGAGTATTTTCTGCCTAAATCTATCGCCCTTTCTCTTTCAAGAAAACCTTCTCTTACCAGCAATTGGAGAAACTGTGTAAGGTTATGTAGCTTTTGGGACGCTTGGCTACCCCTTTCAAAGTCAAGCATGTATACCCCTCCATCTTCGCCCAAGAGGGTATTTTTGTCAAGGCTATGAAACTCGTCCTTGTTTATACCAAGAGAGTCCAAAACTTTAATAAGCTCTAATACCTTCAGATAAACCCTTGCCTTTTCCTCAAGGGATAGCCTTTTCTTTTCTAAAGGGACGCCTTCAATAAAAGGATATACTATAAAGTCCTTTCCGCAAAAAAGAACTTGTGGAAAGCCTCCGTGTCCCAAAAGCCTTTTTAATATCTTGCATTCCTTCTGTATGGCGTATACTCTCTCCTGGTCTTTAGCAACCTTTATGGCTACCTTTTGCCCTTTCCAAATGCCCCTGTAGATATATCCTCTCCATCCTTTGCTAAAAAGCTCAAGCCCTTCCACTTCCTTTTTAAACTCTTCAAACTTCACCAACCACTCTATAGCCCCACTCTTCCACCGCGGACTTAAGGACATGAAAAGGTATTTCCTTTTCCATATAGACCTGCACTCTACCCTCTTCAAGACTCACCTCAACATGGGAGACACCTTCAATGGAGTATATTGCCTTCTTTACCCTCTCCACGCAGTGGAGGCAGGTCATACCTTCAACCTTTAGCGTCTTTCTCATCATACTTTCTAATATAAGACATCTCGTATGTATCTGAGTAGCCTATAACTTTTACTATATAGTCAGCATCCGCCCTTGTGTTCATGTTCAGAAAGGACAAAAGCATAGGGTCATATTCTAAAACTTCCCTTTCGGTAACTTCCTTATATGGAAACTTTTTTACAAAGTCTAAGACCCTTTCACCACCCGATTCAATATATAGCTTTAGCTCTGGCAAAACCTGTTTGTAATAAACTGCAAAAAGCGGATAGAGCCTTCCGTCTATATTAAAGAGGGTTATAGGTGGCTTCGCCTTTTCTAACAGTAGATTTACTACTTCCTTCTTTATAAGTGGCATGTCCCCAGCTACGATGAGGGCTTTATCTACTCTTAAGTTTTCCAACGCTGTATAAACACCTGCAAGAGCAAATTGTTTTTCAAGTGTATCTTTTAGAATTTCTACTTCCTTTAGAAAGGAAAACTTTTTTTCATCCTTTACCACAAGACACAGTCTTCCACATATGCTCCTTAAGGCTTCAAGGGTATGCTCTATAACTCTCTTTCCGCCTATCTGATAGAGAAGTTTGTCTTCACCGAATCGCCTACTAAGACCGCCTGCAAGCACAAAGCATTCTATCATTCCCTTATTATAAGTTTTGCACCGTTTGGAAGTCTTTCAACCCTCTCTTCCATGTTATGCTCTCTTGGTATGTATACATATGTCCCTGCAGGTATAACCTCACTTCTTATGTGAGGGTTTAGGTCTCTAAAAGTGCTTGCTTTTAAATTTCTTCCTGTGAGTATTTCCTCAACGGAGGTATCCCTTTCCACAAGCCTTCTGTCCACACTTAAACCCTCAACCCTAACAGACAGACCATACCTTTCAGGGTCTCTTGCAAGAAGTAATACAGCAAAAAAGGCAGGGACATAGTTTCTTGTCTCCTCTGGCAAGAACCTCTGCGTTGCCCAGAAGTCTATACCACCTGTCCTTCTTGCTACACAGTTTTCGCCACAGTTATAGCTGGCAAGGGCAAGCTCCCAGTTTCCAAACATGCTGTATAGGTCTTTTAGATATCTCATAGCTGCGTCTGTAGCCTTAAGGACATCAAACCTCTCATCCACAAACTGGTCAACTCTGAGACCATACCTTCTTGCGGTAGAGGGAATAAACTGCCAAAGCCCTGCTGCACCAGACCTTGATACTGCGAAGTTGTTAAAGGCACTCTCTATAACAGGCAAGAGGGCAAGCTCCTCAGGAAGACCGTGTTTCCGCACTATTGGTTTTATTAGGGGCATATAGTAGTTTGCTCTCTGTAGAGTAAGCTCAAAAAACCTCCTATTGCTAAGATAGTAATCCATAAACTTCTTTATCTCCTCTCTGTCTGGTATAGGTATGCCAAAGGTCTTTGCCTCTTCTCTTATAAATCTTTCCTCCTCTTCTGTAAAGTAAAAACTCCCTTTCTGCACAAGGCTTACTTGGTTGTCCGCCTTAGGCATTACCGCTTGTCTTACGATAGGAGTGCAAGAGCTTAAGAACGTTGATAATAGCCCCAAAAATAATATCCCCTTTTTCATATCTACCCTCAACTATGTATTATATACTTATCGCAATCAATGTTATAAATTTAATACACTATGTGGTTGCTATCCTCTCTTAATTTAAGGGAGCTAACGGACATACTCAGAGGGCTTGGGCTTGAACCCTATAGGGCGAGCCAGGTCCTTGACTGGGTTTACAAGAAGTTTGAAACAGACTTCCAGAATATGACAAACCTCTCAAAGGCACACAGGAGTTTGCTTTCTGAGCATTTCAAGGTTCATACTCTTGAGCTTGTCAGTAAAGTGCCTGCGGAAGACTCGGTAAAGTATATATTCAGAACCGAAGATGGACATCTAATAGAAACGGTCCTTATATTTGAGAGAGACCATCTAACCTTGTGTGTATCCTCTCAGGTAGGCTGTGCGGTAGGATGCAGGTTCTGTGCCACTGCAAAGGATGGGCTTTTGAGAAACCTAACAACCTCTGAGATAATTGACCAGTATCTCCTCGTGCAGAAAGAAACACCCAATAGGATAAGGAACGTGGTCTTTATGGGTATGGGTGAACCATTGGCAAACTACGAAGCGGTCAGAAAGGCTGTGGAGATAATGGTAAGCCCATGGGGTATAGACCTCTCCAAAAGGAGAGTTAGTATATCCACAAGCGGTCTTGTAGCTCAGATAAGAAGAATGGCACAGGACCCTCTCATGAGAGAGCTAAACCTTGCGGTTTCCATAAACGCACCCTCTCAAGAACTTAGAGAAACCCTTATGCCCATAAGCAAAACCAACAGCCTTGAAGAAATCCTTAAGGCTCTTATAGAATTTCCCTATCCACCTGACAGAAGGATAATGCTTGAATATGTCTTAATAAGGGGTGTCAATGATTCGCCTACTCAAGCTAAAGCCTTAGCTGAGCTCATAGCTCCCTACAGGAAAAAGTTTAAAGTAAACCTCATACCCTACAACCCAGACCCATCTATCCCCTTTGAAAGACCCTCCATGGAGGGCGTATATGCTTTCCAAGAAGTGCTAAGGAAATACAACATATCCACCTTTATAAGACTTAGCAAGGGTATTGAGGTTTTCGGAGCTTGCGGACAACTAAGGAGCAAAAGGCTTGAGCTTATGGTAAAATAGAAGGGTGCAGGCAGTTCCTAAATGGATTAGAGAGCTCATAGTAGTCATAATAGTGGTTCTTTTTATAAGGGCTTTTCTTCTACAGGCTTACAACATACCTTCTGGCTCTATGAAGCCCACCCTTCTTGTGGGTGATTTTATACTGGTCAACAAGCTGGTTTACAGGCTTTCTGAGCCTCAGAGAGGGGATATAGTAGTTTTCAAGTGGCCAGTAAACCCGCAGATAGACTTCATAAAGAGGATAATAGGTATGCCTGGCGACACTCTTGAAATAAAGGGTGAAAGGGTATTTATAAACGGTCAAGAATTACCTTTGAGGTTTGTAGAAGAGGTTTTGGAGGATGGAAATCTAAAGCTCATCTACGAAGAAACACTTCCCAATGGGGTAAAGCACAGAATAGCCCTATACCAAAGCCCTTTTATACAAAGAAAAGATGTTTATTACGCTAAAATACCTGAAGGATACTACTTTGTGATGGGAGACAACAGAGACAATAGCGAAGACAGCAGATACTGGGGGCTTTTGCCAAGAGAGAACATAGTAGGGAAGGCTTTCGTGATTTACTTTTCTGGAGATATACCTCCCCTTGACAGCACAGATGTAAGCATACTTACTGGTTTTAAACAGCTTTTTCTTGCCCTGCTGAACCCGAGATTTGAAAGGATAGGCAAGCCCCTTATATGGTGATGGAAATACCCGCCATATAAAAGTGTTTTATTGCTTTTTTTATAGTAGCAGGGTTTATACCCTTTGCATACATGAGGCTTAATATGAGAGAGGGTATATTTTCTGGGTCTACAAAGGGCTCTACTATTTTGTTGTCTTCCATATACATAAAGCTACCCAGCTCCTCAAGGAAATTCTGAAATTCCTGTGTTTCTAAATTGTCTCTAAGATAAGACAAAAGGCTGTTGCATGTCTCTAAGAGCACTTGGCTATCTCTAACCTCAGGAACTGCTAAAAATCCGCTCTCCAGTCTATCAAATATCTCTCTTATTTTGCCTTCTGAGTATATGGGATTGCCTAACATTGGTAGTATGGCATTTATTTCTTCCTTATTTACCTGTCCCAGAGACCTATTGAGGGTATCCTGCGAGGGTATGAGAAGGCTTGTATATATAAGCACATCTTCCATGTCCCCTCCCTCTAAGGGGTTAAGGTCTTCATAAGTGCAAAGAGAGCTCAAAAACCTTCCAGTAAATAGAAAGCCCGTGCTTTCCTCCAATACTGCAAAACTACCTCTCTCAGGAAGAAAGGGTAAGGACAGAAACCTTAGAACATCTCCAGTGGCTAACCTAAGCCTTTTGTTGGGGAAGGTTTCAAAAGCCTTTATTCTTGCCTGCGGAATACCAAGAGCCCTTAATCGTTGAGCAATGCTAAGAGAAGTTATCACGAAAGCCTTTTGGTTTGACTGCAGAAAACTTACAATTCCCGAACAATCATCCACCCCAGAGCTAAGCACTACCACCGCCTTTACAGCTTCTACAGTGCCAACCACCTGCTCCAACTTTGACCTTATAAGGACATAATCTTGCACCGTGCCTATGTTTATAAGCATGGGAACCTTTATGTTATCCTTTTCGTATATACGCAGGTATGCGTTTTTCTGGAATAGCCCATCCTCCTGAGGCGACCCTATCCAGAAGAACCCATAAGATATTTCTATAGGTTGGCTTAAATCAAGAGTAGACTTTGGGGCTTTAGTTTCTTCTACTTTTGAAACGGGTTGTGAAACAACCTGCGGTGGGGCATAACCATAGACAAGACCAGAGAAGAACTCCCAGTTGTCTTTGTATACATAGCTAATAACAGCCTTCTCTTCCTCGTAGATATCAAGTCTGATTTTGACATCTTTTACAAACAAATTAGACAATTCCTCTCTTCCACAACTACAACCCTTTATAATGCCCTTATGTATGTATATGGTGCAGGATTTCTCCTCATCCTCTACTATGAGGGATGATGTAGCACCTTTACGCAAGAGTTTAATTAGCAAATTCAGGGGACCTATTATTGACAGGGATGCTGAATCTTGCGGGTCCCTGCTTAGGCTGACTATTTTGGTTAAAAGTTCCATAGGATTAAAGGGAATAACCTCGTAGTTAACTTCCCTCAGTCCGTATTTTGCTAATGCCTCTGCATCTTCATAGCTTTCTACAAACAGAATGGGCAGAAGGTATTTTTCAAGTTCAAGGAGCTTAAGCCAGAAACCTATATCTTCCGCGGGAAGTATTATGACCTCAGGTTCTGATACCTTTAAAAGCTCAAAGGCTTTTTCCTCATCAAAAGCTATAAGGAGTTTATGTCCAGTTATGTTAAATATATCCGCAAGAAGAGAAAAGTATTGTTTCTTTTTGTCTAAAAGCATACACATAACACCCATCAGTAAACCTCCCCCTTCTGAGCTGCTATTCTCAGAAGTGCTAACTGTTCTTTGAGTATGTTCATTGATTGCACTAACATGAAAAAGGCATGCTCCACCTTAAGAAGCGCAGACTGAAAGGACAGGTCATCTTCGAGAAGTCTTAGCTCTCTAAACCTTCTGTAGAACTCATCTACCTCAGTGCCAAAACTCAGAAGAGCTTTAATGGTCTCCTCTGAAAGATCTAAAGCGGGTTTCTTGGTATCCATATGCTACCTACCTCCTCTCCTTCTGACCTTGGCATATTATATCTACTAAAAAGTATAGATTCAACCATTTTGAGCTCATAGTCTTGCAGGTTTTCTATCCATAACCTCGCATTACCTTCTTCCATCACATATCTTAGGATTATGTCTCCTTCCTCATCCATGTATACATCTCCACCCCCTGTCATAAACCCTACCGCCACTGAAAGGGTAAGGAAATTTAGTGCATCCACTCTCATCTTCGGTTTTTCAATACTCTTGTTTATCTTAAGGTAAGTGCATAGAGCAAGACCCACTCTCATGAGGTTTTCCGGAGTAAAGGGGAATAGTCCAACCTTCCCCTGCATGTAGTTTCCTTCAAACAACTTCCTTGATTGCACCTTCCACAGCCTCCTCTAAATTTTCCAAGGCTTTAAGATGCTTGCCTGAGAGAATGAAAAACTCCTCGTTGCCCTTTGTTCCCTTTGGTTTTGACTTTATTACCTTAGCCACATTAAAACCTAAGGAAATTAGAAACTCCGCTACCTTTAGCACAGCCCACTTTCTTTCCTCTTGCTCTCTAACTATTCCCTTTTTTACCTTCTCTGGACCTACCTCAAACTGTGGCTTTACCAACACTATCAAAAGCCCTTCCTCCTTAAGGAATTTTACCACATATGGAATTAGCTTTGTTGTAGAGATGAAAGATACATCCATCACAATGAGGTCTACGGGTTCTGGTATATGCTTTTCTGTAAGCTCTCTTGCGTCGGTCTTTTCATAGAGCACAACCCTTGGGTCTGACCTGAGCTTTGGGTCCATCTGACCGCGACCCACATCCACCGCGTATACCTTTTTAGCACCATGCATAAGAAGGCACTGAGTAAAACCACCTGTAGAAGACCCTACATCAAGTGCGGTCATACCTTTCACATCAAGTCCAAACCTTTGGATAGCCCATTCTAACTTATAACCACCTCTGGATACATATTTAGGAGGCTCTTTAACTTCTATAATTTGCCCTTCTTTTATCCTTGTCCCTGGCTTTGTAATAGGTTTGCCATCTACATACACAAGCCCTGCCATTATTATGGCTTGAGCCTTTTCTCTACTAGAGACATAACCCTTTTCAACCAGATACTGGTCAAGCCTCAAAGCCTAAAAAGATGCTTTATGAAGTAGAGTATAAAAAGAAGGACAAGAGGAGAAAAGTCAAACCCGCCAGTGGGTGGAAGAACTCTTCTTATAGGCTCAAGAAGGGGTGATATAAGGCTGTCTAACACCTCGTATAACTTACTTTCCCTAACTTTGGGTATCCATGAGCCTATGGCATGGATAAAAACCAAGAGTATAAGCAAGTTTATGAAGAGAGATAAAATTCCCTTTATCATTCCACAAGCTCAAGGATAGCAAGCTCGCACCCGTCACCCCTTCTTCTTTCGGGCAATTTTATGATACGCGTATAGCCTCCATTCCTATTTTCAAACCTAGGAGCTATCTCTTCAAAAAGCCTTTTGACTACCTTTCTATCAGGTAAGAGAGACAGGGCGAGCCTTCTGGAGGATAGATCTCCCTTCTTACCAAGGTTTATGAGCCTTTCTACAAAAGGTCTTACCGCCTTAGCCCTCTGAAGGGAAGTCTCTATCCTCTCTTCCATTATGAGGGCTCTGGCAAGGGATCTGTATAGAGCAAGCCTTTGTTCCTTTGTCCTGTCAAAGTGCTTTTTCTTAACCCTGTGCCTCATCTTTTACCTCCTACTTTCTATGTCCATACCCAGGTAAAGCCCCATCTGTTTGAGAGCTTCCTTTATCTCATTGATGGCTTTCCTACCCACGTTCTTTGTCCCTTTGAGGTCTTCCTCTGTGAGCTTTACAAGGTCTCCTATGGTAGATATACCCATCCTCTTTATTGAATTGAGAGCTCTCTGGGATACATCCAGTTCCTCTATGGGAAGGCTTAGCTTTTCCACAAACTCCTCAACCACTGACACTGGCTCCTCTATGACCGGCACCTCAAAGGATATGTTTTCGAGGGGAGTAAAGTTTTTAATTATTAGATCAACCGCTTCCTTTATGACCTCTTCTGGGGTTTTTGTGCCATCTGTGTAGACTTCCATTATAAGCCTATCGTAATCGCTTCTTTTCTCCACCCTTGTCTTTTCCACTCTGAAGGCCACTTGACGAACCGGTGAGAAATCCGCATCCACCAGTATCCATCCTACCTCCCCAAGGACTTCCATTTCCTCCGTAGGCACATATCCAAAACCCTTTTCTATCCTTAACTCTATGTTTATTTCCTTATTGGGGTCCGTAATGGTAAGTATCTTCTGGTCAGGGTTTACCACTTCCACGCTGGGAGGAACGCTTATATCCTTTGCGTAGACCACACCTTCGCCTTTCTTTTTGAGATAAAGCACCTCCACATCAGAATTGTGGAGCTTAAACCTAACTTTTTTGAGGTTTGCTATTATTTCAAGGGTATCTTCTTGGACACCATCAACCGCAGAAAACTCGTGATAAACACCGTATATCTTTACCGCAGTTAGGGCAACTCCCTGTATGGAGGACAGGAGCGTTCTTCTGAGGGAGTTTCCTACAGTTATACCGAAACCCCTCTCCAGAGGTTCCATCACAAATCGCCCATATGTCCTTGTCCTTTCTTCCCAATAAACCTTTGAGGGGAAAAGAAACTCTCTAAGCATAATCTTTCCTCCTTAGACCCTTGAGTAGAACTCTATGATATACTGAAGGTTCACTGGCACCTCCAGTTGTATGTCCTTTGGAAGGTCTATAACTTTTCCTCTGTAGTTGTCCTTATCCAGCTCAAGCCAAGGGGGAACACTTCTGGGGTCTATGTTTTCTAAGTTTTCCAAGACCTGGGGTATGTCTCTGGAAGAGGGTTTTAGCTCTATTATATCTCCTACTTCTACCCTGTAGGAGGGTATGTCCACCTTTTTGCCGTTTACTAAAAAGTGCCCGTGCACAATCCACTGCCTTGCCTGTCTTCTGGTGCTGGCAAAGCCAAGCCTGTAGACCACATTATCAAGTCTTCTTTCCAAGAGTTGGAGAAGAACCTGTCCAGTGTTGCCCTTGGAGCGGGAGGCTTCATCAAAGTATCTTTTAAACTGTTTTTCCCTCAAACCGCCGTAGAGGAACTTGAGCTTTTGCTTTTCCATAAGCCTTATGCCGTATTCAGTCAGTTTCTTCCTTCTGCCCTTTATTCTTCCATGCTGGCCAGGTGGGAAGTTTCTCCTGGCTAAAATTTTTGGTGCACTCTTTTTGCCCGAGACAACTACACCGAGCTTTCTGTCAATCCTTACCTGAGGTCCTATATACCTACCCATGCTTCAAACCCTCCTCTTGGCTGGTGGTCTGCATCCATTGTGAGGAATGGGTGTTACATCCCTTATAGCCTTTATCTTTATGCCTGCGGCGTAGATAGCCCTTAGGGCAGATTCCCTTCCTGCACCTGCACCCTTTACCCTAACTTCCGCTTCTTGAAGTCCATATTCCTGCATTGCCCTTTTTGCCGCCTTTTGGGCGGCAAGCTGTGCTGCGTAGGGTGTGCTTTTCCTTGTGCCCTTGAAACCAACAGTGCCACCGCTTTCCCAGACAAGGGTGTTGCCCTGTTTATCCGTTATGGTCACTATGGTGTTGTTAAAGGTGCTTAGTATGTTAACTATACCTTCTGTTACAGTTTTTTTCTGCTTTTTGGGTTGCTGTTGTCTTCTTGCCATCCATTACCTCCTTACTTTACTATCTTTTTCTTTGTCCCACCCACGGTTTTTCTCTTACCCTTTCTGGTTCTTGAGTTGGTTCTTGTCTGTTGACCCCTAACGGGTAAGCCCTTTACATGCCTCATACCCCGGTAGCACCCCATGTCTATGAGCTTCTTTATGTTCATCTGCACTTCTCTTCTTAGGTCGCCTTCTACCGTGTAGTTTTGCTCTATAAACTTCCTTATGGTGTTTAGCTCTTCTGGTGTTAGCTCTCCAAGCCTTTTGGTGCCCGGTATGCCCGTCTTTTGGCATATTTCCCTTGCCCTTGCCCAGCCGATGCCATAGAGATAAGTAAGGGCTACCTCTAACTTTTTACCGTCTGGAAGGTCAACACCTGCTATCCTTGCCATCTTCTACCTCCTTAACTGCCCTGCCTTTGTTTGTGCTTTGGGTTTTCGCATATAACCATCACTCTTCCCTTTCTCCTTATCACCTTGCACTTGGCGCATATGGGTTTAACAGAAGGCTTTACCTTCATGCTTACCTCCTTGTAAGCTAAAAATTATACCACAAATCATCCCCTGTAGACTATCCTCCCGCGGGTCAGGTCGTAGGGAGATAGCTCCACCTTTACCTTGTCACCGGGCAGTATCCTTATGAAGTGTATACGCATCTTACCAGACACATGGGCAAGCACCTCGTGCCCAGTTTCCAATTTGACCCTGAACATGGCATTAGGCAGAGCCTCAAGCACCTCACCCTCAAGCACTATACCCTTCTCCTTCTGTTTTTCTTCTCCCTTCTTTTTAGCCATCCTTGAACTCCGTTAGCACTATGGGTCCTTGTTTGGTGATGGCTACCACATACTCGTAATGGGCAGCAGGGCTTTTGTCGGCGGTAATCACCGTCCAACGGTCCCCATCATGGGATATCTCCTCTGTGCCCAGTGAGAGCATGGGCTCAAGGGCAACCACCATACCCTGTCTTAGTTTGTAGTCCTTCTTTTCCCTTTTTAGTGTTTCAGGATGGTTGGGTATAAAGGGGTCTTCGTGCACCTTTCTCCCTATGCCATGACCGCCAAGGTTCTTAAGGGGGTAAAGACCGTATTTCTTTGCTACCCTATAGATAGCGTCCACGATGTCTGAGACCCAGTTACCCGGCACGCAGACTTTTACCGCCTCCTCAAGAGCTTCTTTTGTGGCTCTCATAAGCATTTCCTTCTCTTTGCTTATTTCTCCCACGGCCACCGTGAGTGCGGAGTCTCCTGCATAGCCATCCACGTAAGCTCCAAAGTCCAAGCTCACAATATCCCCTTCTTTTATTATCTGCTCCCTCTTTGGTAAACCGTGAACCACCGCCTCATTTACGGAAACACACAAACTGGCTGGGAACTTTTCATCGCTAAAGGGTGGCTTGTAGTTTAGAAAGGCAGGCTTTGCACCTCTTTTTTTGGCTTCCTCCCTTGCTATCTGGTCAAGCTCGTAGGTGGATATGCCGGGTCTTACCGCCTTTGCTACTACCTGCAAAACCTCTACCACCACATCGCAGGCTCTTTTTATCCTTTCAATCTCCTTAAAGGAGTAAAGTTCAATGCCCATCTCTTAACACCTCTAACAACCTTTTGTTCACTTCCTGTATATCTTGGCTTGCGTCCAGTCTTATCAATTTATTCTTTTTTTGATAAAATTCAACGAGAGGACTTGTTTGTTCCTTGTATACCCTGTATCTTCTTCTTACTACCTCTTCCTTGTCATCTTCCCTCTGAATTAGCTTGCCACCGCACAGGTCGCACACACCTTCCTGTTTTGGAGGGTTATACTTTCTGTGGTAGACCGCACCGCATTGAGAGCAGGTGAGCCTTCCAGAGAGCCTCTCTACCACCACCTCTTCTGAAAGGTCAAAGAGGAAAACCTTGTCCACATCCCTTTTATAGCCCCTTAGCATCTCCTCGAGGGCAAGGGCTTGTGGCACAGTCCTTGGAAAGCCATCCAGTATAAAGCCACCTTCTTTCGGCATAACCTCTTCTATGAGGGCTATCATGAGATTGTCCGGCACTAACTCACCCCTGTCCATGTATTCTTTGGCTCTTTTGCCCAATTCGGTTTGGTTCTTGACCGCATCCCTGAGGATATCGCCGGTGGATATATGCATAAGACCCAGCTCCTGAGAAAGCTTTTTTGCCTGCGTGCCTTTGCCAGAGCCGGGCGGTCCAAGGAAGACCACTATCACCTTACCTTCCTCCGGTATTTTGTATACCTTTGCTGGAGGAGCTGAGCCTCCAGCTTGTTTATGGTATCAAGGGCAACGCCTACCACTATGAGGGCAGTGGTCCCTCCAAAGTAAAAAGGAACCTTGAGCCATAGGCTTACGAATATGGGTATGACCGCCACCACGCTTAAGAAGAGGGCACCCACAAGAGCAAGCCTGTTTATGATGTATTCCAGAGTTTTTTGCGTATCCTGCCCTGGTCTTACACCGGGTATAAAGGCTCCTGCCTTTTTGAGGTTGTCCGCCACATCCACGGGGTTTATAAGCACTGCGGTGTAAAAGTAGGTGAAGAAGATTATAAAGGCTACATAAAGTATGTTGTAGGGCAGGGTGGTGGGATTAAAGGCATCGTGTATGGCTTTGGCTATGGGATGCTGTATAAAGCCCAGCACTGTTGAGGGAATTATAAGAAGAGACTGAGCGAAGATTATGGGTATAACACCTGCGGGGTTTATCTTTATGGGTAGGTAGCTGGAAGAGCCAACAATTTCCTGTCTTCCCACCTGTCTTCTTGGATATTGGATTGGTATTCTTCTCTCTGCCTCTTGTATGAATACAATACCAACAACCACCGCCAAGACAAAAAGTATGACACCCACAAAGGCAAAGGGTGAAATATCTCCGTTCTTTAACATATCCCAAACCCTTATGCCTGCACTGGGAAAGCCTGCCACTATACCGGCGAATATGAGCAAAGACATACCGTTGCCAATACCCTTTTCAGTTATCCTATCACCCACCCACACAAGAAACATGGTGGAGGATACGAGGGCTATTACAGTGGTTAGGGAGAAAAGAATTCCTGTATCAGGCACTATAGGAGTTCCCTTCGGTGAGACCTGACCTTGAAGCCACACCGCAATACCCATGGATTGCACGAAAGCTACAAAGAGGGTAAGATACCTCGTATACTGGTTTATCTTATACCTTCCATAGTCTCCTTCTTCTTTTGCAAGTCTTTGTAGCTCTGGCACTGCCACGGTAAGAAGTTGCATCATTATAGAGGCGGATATGTAAGGCATAACCCCAAGGGCAAAGAGGGTCATCCTGCTCAGGTTCCCTCCTGAGAAGATATCGTATAGATAAAAAAGCGTCCCCTCAAAGCTCTTGAAGAAATCCTGTAGGGCGGTGGTGTCTATGCCTGGCAGTGGGATATGACTGCCAAGTCTGTATATGGCTAGCATAAAAAGCGTGTAGGCAAGTCTTTTTTTGAAGTCCTCCAAGGAAAAGAGCTGTTTTATATACTCTATCACTTTATCTCCTCGCAGGTTCCACCAAGGGCTTCAATCTTCTGCCTTGCGGAGACCGAAAAGGCGTGAGCCCTTACTCTAAGAGGCTTTGTGAGCTCTCCATCTCCGAGCACTTTTACTGGCATACCCTTCTTCACAAGACCCCTTTGAAGAAGAAGCTCTGGCGTTATCTCTTGACCTGCTTCAAAGTATCTTTCTAAGGTCTTGAGGTTTACCACCGCATACTCTACCTTGTTTATGGGTCTGAAGCCTCTCTTTGGCACTCTCTTGTGGAGTGGTGTTTGACCGCCCTCAAACCATGAGGGAAGTCTTCTATCTCCAGACCTTGTCTTTTGACCCTTGTGTCCCTTCCCACAGGTTTTACCAAGTCCAGAGCCTATACCCCTTCCTACTCTTCTTTTTTCCTTCACCGCTCCTTCGTTGGGTGCAAGCTCATGCAGTTTCATTCCTTAACCTCCTCTACTTGAAGAAGATGAACCGCCTTGCGTATATTACCCCTTACCATGGGGTTGTCCTCAAGCAAGACTTCTTGACCCACCTTCTTGAGACCAAGGCTCTTTACCGCCTTTACTTGAGCCTCTGGTTTTCCTGCGAGACCTCTAACAAGTTTTACTCTCAGCCTTGCCATGTTTTTCCTCCTCATGGTATACGCAGGTCTCTTGCGTAGATGTTGTATCGCTTTTTGAGAACCTCCAAGTCTATTCCTCGCTCTCTTGCCACCTCTTCCAGAGACCTTAGTTTGAGCAGAGCGTCAAAAACCGCCCTTACCACATTGTTGGGGTTTGTGCTTCCTTGTAGCTTGGTAAGCACGTCCGTATAACCTGCCAATTCAAAGATAGGCTTTGCTGCACCACCAGCCACAATACCCGTTCCACGCCTTGCAGGTATAACCTTTATCATGGTAGGACCGTAATGTCCTATCACGTCATGTGGGACAGTGCCGTTTTCTATTGGCACTCTTATTATGTGCTTTCTTCCGTCCTCTATGGCTTTGGCTATGGCTATTGGCACTTCTCTGGCTTTCCCAAGTCCAAAGCCTACAAAACCCCTTTTGTCGCCCACTATTACCAAAGCACTAAAGGAAAACCTTTTTCCACCCTTTGTGACCCTTGTGGTTCTTTTGGCGTAAATGAGCCTCTCTTCTATCTGTAGCTGGTCTTCAAGCTCCGCTATCCTCTGGTCTCTTCTTTTGTTGTCAATAAGCTTTTCAATGGATATGCCACCCATCTTTGCCTCCTTTAGAATTCAAGTCCAAGCTCTCTGCATTTGTCTGCAAAAGCCTTAATCTTTCCATGGTAAAGGAAACCGCCTCTGTCAAAGACCACCTTTTTTATGCCCTTCTCGGTAGCCCTTTTTACCAGAATCTCCGCCACCTTCTGCACATCCTCTATGGACTTTCCACCCCTCTTGCCCGTAAGCTGGACAAACTCTGGGTCTATGGAAGATGCGGAGACAAGGGTTTTTGACTGTCCTCCAGTATCATCAATGAGCTGAGCGTAAAAGGCGTGCAGGCTTCTATACACGCATAGCCTGGGCCTTTCTGGTGTGCCCATTATTTTCTTTCTTATCCTCTTATGCCTTCTTTCTCTCTTTTCATGCCTGCTTAGCTTTGCCATAGACTACCTCCTTACTTCTTACCACCCTTGCCCTTTCCGGCGGCCTTTCCAGCCTTGAGCCTTAGCACTTCGCCCTCGTATCTTATACCCTTACCCTTATATACATCGGGCTTTCTGAAGGCTCTTATCTGGGCGCATACCTGACCCACCCTTTCCTTGTCTATCCCGCTTACATATATCTTGTTTTCTTTTACTTCTATCTTCACATCGGGTGGTATGGGGTATATGACAGGATGCGATAGTCCGAGGCTGAGCTCTAAGTTGTTGCCCTTTACCGCAGCCCTATAGCCAAGCCCCACCACTTCCAGCACCTTGGTAAAGCCTTCGGTTACGCCCTTTATCATGTTCCTTATGAGTGCGGCGGTGGTGCCATGCATAGCCCTGTGAAAGGGTTGGTCTGTGGGTCTTTCTACCCTTATGGTGTTGCCCTCAAGGCTTACCTTTATGTCTGGGTGCACTTTCATGGAGAGCTTGCCCTTTGGTCCTTCAACCCTTAGCTCTCCATCCTGAAGGTTTACCCTTACACCTTGAGGTATCTCAATGGGTTTTTTGCCTATCCTTGACATGTTCGCACCTCACCATACATAGGCTAATATCTCTCCACCTCTGCCCAGCCTTCTGGCTTCATGGTCCGTTATAAGACCTGCATCGGTGGAGAGTATGGCTATGCCAAAACCCCTCTGCACATAGGGTATTCTGTGCTTTGGGGTGTATATCCTTCTTCCTGGTTTGGAAACCTTCTGTAGCTCCGATATGGCACTTCTTTCCTTCTTGGGGTCAAGGTATTTGAGGTGTATCCTCAACGTATACTGAGTGCCTTTTTTACCCTCTTCCAATCTCTCCCAGCCCTTTATATAGCCCTCCTTTTTTAGAAGTTCCAGTATGGCCTCCTTTAGTCTTGAAGAGGGTACGTCCACATAGTCCATCCTTCTCCTTATTGCGTTCTTTATGGCGGAGAACATATCTGCCACTGGGTCCATCTTTTACCTCCTTACCAACTTGCTTTTCTAATACCTGGAATTTCACCCCTGAGGGCAAGCTCCCTAAAGCATAGCCTACACATGCCGAACTGTCTTATAAAACCTCTGGGTCTTCCACATATAGGGCATCTGTTTTTCTGCCTGACCACATACTTTGGAAAGTGCAGGACATCCTTTGCCACCTTTGCCTTTCTTGCCATATTAACCTCCTGCGCTCCTTATAGGAAGCCCCAGCAGGGACAAAAGCCAGAAGGCTTCCTCGTCTGTTTCTGCAGTGGTATGGATTATAACATCCATACCCCTTATGGCATCCACCTTTTCGTAATCTATTTCTGGAAACACTATCTGCTCTGCTATGCCAAAGGCGTAGTTTCCCCTACCATCAAAAGACCTGGGGTTTAGCCCCTTGAAGTCCTTCACCCTTGGTAGTGCCACGCATATGAGCTTGTCTAAAAAGTCCCACATCCTCTCCTTTCTTAGGGTCACCTTCAAACCCACGGGCATACCCTTTCTGAGTTTAAAGCCGGCTTCGGATTTCTTTGCCCTTCTTACCGCTGGCTGTTGACCTGTTATTGCCCTCAGGTCCTCTGTTGCCCTTTCAAGATGCTTTATATCGCCCACTGCCTCGCCCACGCCCATGTTGACCACAACCTTGACTATCTTGGGCACCTCCATGGGGTTCTTGTAGCCAAAGCGGTTTATCAGCTGAGGAACTACCTCTTCTTTATACTTGGTGTAAAGCCTGGGAACATACTTGGTCTCTACGCTCATGCTCTAACCCTCACTTTTTCTCTTATAAGGTCAATGTTTTCGTTGCATTTTTTGCAGTATCTGTATTTTCTAATGGTGTCTCCTTCCAACACCGTCCTTATGCCCACCCTTGTAGGCTTTTCGCATTTGGGGCAGATAAGCATCACATTGCTTATATGGATGGGAGCTTCCATCTCGTATATGCCACCCTCTCTTACATTGGGTATTTCCCTTACATGCTTTTTCACAAGGTTCACATTCTTTACTATTACTCTGTTTTCTTCTCTAAGAACCTTGATAACCTCTCCAGTCTTGCCCTTCTCTTTTCCTCTTAGAACCACCACAGTATCACCCCTCTTTATTCTCTGAGCCATCACACCACCTCCGGAGCCAAGGATGCCAGCTTGGTAAAGCCCCTATTTCTTACCTCTCTGGCTATTGGACCTAGTATACGAGTGCCAAGGGGCTCTCCATACTGGTTGAGAAGGACCACCGCATTATCATCAAACTTTATGTAGCTACCGTCTGGGCGTCTTACCTCTTTCTTTGTCCTTACCACCACAGCCCTGTAGACCTTACCTTTCTTGGCTGGGCTGTTGGGTGCAGCCACCTTGACGGTGACTGTAACCACATCACCCACGGTAGCATATTTCCTCGGAGCGTAGGGTATACCTATAATCTGCACCTTCTTGGCGCCCGAGTTATCTGCAACATTTGCATAACCCTGCCGTTGTATCATAGCTTCCACCTCTATAACAAGCTAAAAATTATACCACAAGCAATTCTTTTTTGGATATATAATCAAGGCTATCCATTTTAACCCAAGCCACAGAACCATGTCAAGTGGTAAAACACGAAGCATTAGTCGGGCTATGTTAACAGGCATAAACGAGGGCTAAGATG
>JAXSOX010000012.1:0-304 GCA_037926525.1 Aquificaceae bacterium
TTCAGCAAAGACAACAAGAGCTTCAGAGGGTTCTTCAAGCTCCCATAGGTCAGAGAGGAGACAGTGTTAGTGTGTCAGGCTTTCCTATAGCAAGGGGAGGTATACTTGGTCCAGAGTTTAGAAAGGAAAAATCCGCAAGGGTGGTATTCCAGAATGCGGTCGTGATTAGGGACTATGCGGACGTGGTATATAAAATAATGGAAAGATACAAGGATATAGTATCAGAGCAACCCATTCAGATAAAGATAGAGGCAAGGATTGTGGAGCTTTCTTCCAGTGCGGTTAGGGAGCTTGGAATAAATTG
>JAXSOX010000012.1:435-988 GCA_037926525.1 Aquificaceae bacterium
CAGCTACCATACAGAGCGTGCTTGAGTATCCAATAAGAACAGTCACCGTTGTCCCCGGAGGAACTACAACGGTCAGCGTAGATTACAAGCTAATACCCCTAAACCTCACCGTCACACCTGTCCTTCTCCCAGAGGGCAATCTCATGCTGGATATCACAATAACAAAATCAGATATAACAAATCTTGAAAGGTTTGTTACCGAGACGGGCACTGTCTTTGACATTCCCACAGTCCAAAGCCAAAGGGCGGACACAAAGGTTATAGTAAGAGATGGAGACCTTGTGGTGCTTGGAGGTCTGGTAAAGGCTGTGGATAGAAACACAGAAAGAGGCATTCCGGGTCTTATGAGAATTCCCTTCTTTAGATGGCTCTTTATGGAACAAAGGACAGAAAAGGAAGATACAGAGCTTCTTATCTTTATACAGCCAACGCTTATAACCCAGTAGAAGCCTATGCTGTAGGCGAGGAAAACTTTGTTGAAGAACTGCTATATCTGCCGTGGCGGTGGTAGTAGGTATTAGAAACTAATCACTGAAAGTGTAGAAATTTATAG
>JAXSOX010000012.1:998-18553 GCA_037926525.1 Aquificaceae bacterium
ACACAAGCAGGACTTGTCCTGAGTGTGGATATCAGGATAAGTTGAACCGTAATGGAGAACATTTCAAGTGCCTACGGTGTGGGTATGAGGAGGATGCGGACATAGTAGGTGCGAGGAATGTTCTTCTGCGGTTCACAAGGGAGCTTATAGTCCCCTTGCCTGCGAAACCTCGTCCTGTGGAATATTTTTCTATAGGATGAGGAACTATGGCAATTGGATTGCTTAACGAACTCATTTATAACGCCAACAAAAGCATAGCCAAGCCATTGCAAGATAGGGATAGGTGCTTTGATAAGTTTAGAGAGATACATATGCTCCTCTACAAGGTCTTGTGTCCTTGCTTTTTACTGTATGGCACGATGAGCCTAAGGGTTGAGGACTGTTATAGCTCTTTAGTTCTTTGCCTGCAGGCAACATAACCACGCTAAGGATTGAAAACTATAAACCGGAAAGGCTTAAAAAAGGGGTTAACCCCAATTTAATCGTATACACTCTTAGCTCCGTGGGCTCAATACAGAACTAAAATCTCCTAACGGGAAGGTCTTTGAGTTTCTTGTAGTTTCCATCTTTCAGAAGTCTTAACAATAGGAGGGCGGTCATATATGCATCCTCAAGGGCGTTGTGTTGGGTTGATATGGGAAGTTTAAAGATTTTTAGAAGTTCTTCAAGGGTTGGCACTTTACCCTTGTGTTCCACCAAGTCGAGCAGGTCAAGGGCGTAGGCTTTCAGAGAAAAACCACATTCTTCTTTTATGAGCTTTTTGAGCATGGCTATGTCAATTTGAAGAAAGTATCCCGCAAGTATACATCCCCTTGCGTATTCTAAAAACTCCATGCATATCTCCTTTCTCTCTCTTGCACTGCGTAAATCCTCTGGGGTTATGCCGTGCACTTTTATTGATTCGTTATACTCCCTTGTAGGCTTTAGAAGGGCATAGAAATTTTTGCTTAGGTCTATTCTGAGGTTTTCTATCTTTACCGCACCAATGCTTAAAGCTTCGTCCTTTTTAAGGTCAAGCCCAGTAGTCTCTGTATCAAAGACTACAAAGCACAGGTCTTCAATTTTTGTCTCTTTGTTTACCTCCCAGCTAAGCTCTTCCCTGCTCCCTAAGAGTTTATCTATGAGAGCCCTTATCATTCAAAATACCTCAAGTTGTATCTTTCATATAGAAACTCTTGAAACTCTTTTATTATCCTGAATACATCCTTAAGCGTTCCCTTTTCCGCCTTTGATAGTTGGTCAGGGTTTATGTAGTTGTCTGGCTCTTTGCCTTCTTTTATCTTTTGTGCCTGAAACTTGAACCTTATACCAAGGAGAAATCTGTAGGCTTCTTTTAAGTCTTTTGCATATTCTGGTGTTAAAACTCCGTTTTTACTTAACTCCTCTATACGTTCAAAGGTGTTTTGTTGAGATATGCCCTTTTCAAGTGCTAAGGCTCGCACACCCTGAGTTATGGGGAATATGCCACCCTTTTTAATGTCTATCTCGCCCTTATGCTCTCCACTTCTTTCTACTACAAAGTCTCTAAAAAATCCAAGAGGTGGCTTAAACCTTACTGCATCTACCGCAAGGAAGGGAATAAAGCCCGGGTTTTTCTCTATGCTATTTTTCACATGTTCCCAAAGCCTTTGCACCAAAGTTTGGTCTCCAAACACATTTCTAAAGTCAAAGAAGATAGCCACGTTAAGTATGTTTTCTGGCTTTGGCTTTTCAATCCACTCTGATACAGCCCTTTCCCACTCTCCTGCGGACCTTCTCCAGAAGGGGTTTGATATCATCACGTTGCCAGGACACGGTGGAAAACCTATCTGAAGAAGAACCTCTATGTAGACTTTTGAAAACCTCTCAAAGTACGCTTTTGGCTCAAAGTCAAGAAGAGGATAGTCTTGATATATAAGTGCGTTGTCTTGGTCTGTTTTTAAGCTTTGCTCCTTCCTGCCCTCGCTTCCTAAGACCATTATGCTAAAGGGAACTAGGGGTTCTTCTCCAAGCCTATTCAAGGCTATGTAAACTGCCCTTTTCATAAAGCGGTCGTTTATCTCTGATATGTATTCTCCAAGTTTTTCTGGGTCTGTGCCATGAAAGACCAAATCCAACACCTGCTCCCTTACAAGTCCGTAAAGGTATCTTAGCTCTTGCACTGTCTTTGCCTTGTCTATTTCCTTTATAAGTAGAACCGCATTCTTGCTCTCATAGGCTATGATATCTCTGTCCTCAAGCAAGCCTATGGGTGTGCTGTTTTTGAGAACGAGTATCTTCCTTATGCCATGCCTTGCCATAAGCACCATGGCTTCGTAAAGGGTTTTATTGCTTTCTATAGAAACTACTGGAAAGGTGGCAACATCTTTCAGTTTTACTTCCTCTGGCTTTAGCCCTTTGGCTAATACCCTTTTTAGCACATCCCTCTCGGTTAGTATTCCCAGACCCTCTTGAAGTCTTACAAGAACATAGGTGCTATCCTTTGCCACCATTTCTCTTATAGCTTCCTCAACTGTCTTAGAGCCATCAAGGGTAAGTGGTGGTCTTAGGTTTAGGTCTTCAAGAAGAACTTCCATATGTTTTTCTACCGTGGAGGTATGCTGTTTTTTTGAAGTAACCAACCTTCTTGCCAGTTTCTGAGTAAAATATTCTCTAAATCCTTCGTGCTCGCCCATTAGGGAGCTAAAAATCTTTCTGTTAAGTAAAAAAACCACACTATCTTCTACAGCCTTTGCGGTTGAAGTTGGTGGGTTTTTGCTCATCAAAGACACATATCCAAAGCACTCACCTTCATGGAGGTATTCCACTGGCTCTCCTTCTCTCTCAAGCAGAACACTGCCACTTCTAAGTATGTATAGAAACTCCAAAGGTTTTGAACCTTCCTTGAATATTACCTCACCTTTTTTGTAGCATTCCACCAATAGGTTATGAGCTATAGCTCTTCTCTGCTTTTCACTGAGAAGGTTAAAGGGTTCAATCTCCGAGAGAAACCTTTCCGCGTCTAACATTAGATTAACTTTATGACCGCATATCTAAGTAGTAAAAGGGTTATGACTATGGCAAGGGTATGACAACAGGGAAGAAACTTCCTGTAGAGCCTATATGCGGGTTCTGTAGGCATATAAAGCATGTTGTAGAAGAAGTTTCTTCTATCTGTTGTGAAAAAGGAGAGGGCGGCTCGCCCAAGGACGAGCCACATATAAAAGGCAAGGGTGTAATTGAGGAATTGCTCCATCACTCCTGAGCTCCAGCCTTTACTGCACCCTTTGGATAGCGTATGCTGTCCACAAAGTCTTGAATGTGCTGGGGTGGGGGTGGTGTAAGCCTTGAGACCACAAGGGCAACCAGGAAGTTAAGAGGCATGCCAAATATACCGGATGCTATGGGTTTTATGCCGAAAAGCTCTATGCCTTTGAACCTGCTAAGGTATAGGTATATGATGGTTACGCTAAGACCTACAATGATACCCGCTATAGCTCCTTGCTTGTTCATTCTCTTGTCCCATATACCAAGCACAAGAGCTGGGAAGAGAGAAGCTGCGGCAAGAGAGAAAGCCCAGGCAACGAGTTCAACGATTATAGCAAGCCTGAAGCTGGCAACATAGGCGCCTATAAGAGCAACCACAAGCAGTAGAGCTTTTCCTATCTTAACCCTTGTAGAAGGTGAAAGGTTAGGGTTTATCATCTTGTAATAAAGGTCGTGAGATATGGCGTTAGAGATGGTAATAAGTAGTCCGTCCGCAGTGGAAAGTGCTGCAGCGAGACCTCCCGCTGCCACAAAGCCAGCTATAACATAAGGAAGACCAGCTATCTCTGGAGTAGCAAGCACTATCATATCTGGATGTATGGATATCTCTGCAAACTGCACTATACCATCTCCGTTTAGGTCCTTTATGGTTATTAGGTTTACCTTTGCCCACTTTTGGACCCAGTCAGGAAGTTCACTAAAGGCTTTGCCTACCAAGTTTAGCATCTCATACCTTCCAAAGGCTGCGTAAGCTGGTGCGGTTATGTATAGAAGAAGTATGAAGAAGAGAGCCCATCCCGCAGAGGTTCTTGCTTCCCTTACCGTTGGTGTGGTGTAGAACCTCATTATAACGTGTGGAAGCCCTGCGGTTCCGAGCATAAGCATAAGCGTGAGTGCAAGAAAGTTTGCCATGCCTTTTGCATCAGAGGGAGGAGCTATGTAGGATTTTGGAGGTTTAGAAGCCTCAGTTGCCTTTTTCATGGCATCCGTCCACTTTTCCTTGGCTTCCTCAGGAGACTTAGGATACTCTTTTAGCTGTTTTTCTATCTCCGCTCTTTGTGGGTCGTCCGCGGGCAGAGCCCTTAGCTTTTCCTCAAGCTCCCTTCTGCCTTGCTCCCAGCTCTGAGGCAGTGCCTCTATCTTTGCCTTTAGCTCTTCTGCCTTCTTTTTCCATATCTCTCTAACTTCCTGCTCCTTTGGGTCTTCCCTTAGCTGTGCAAATTTTTGCTCTATACCCTGAAGAGCAAAGCCATAGGATATTTGAGATATGGGATTGCCTGTGTATTTATAAGAGAGAACGGTCACTGGTATTAGATAGGCTATTATTAGCACTATATACTGAGCCACCTGCGTCCATGTAACCGCCTTCATACCACCGAGAAAAGAGCAAACCAGAATACCTGCAAGACCCACAAAGACACCCACTTCAAAGGGAAGACCCAAGAGCCTGCTGGCGATTATTCCAACACCAGTTATCTGTGCAACAAGGTAGGTAAAGGACACTATAAGAGTTGCCACTATGCCTACAAACCTCGGAAACTTGCCACCATACCGAGCATCCAAGAAGTCTGGAATGGTGTATGCACCAAACTTTCTCAGATAGGGTGCAATAAGGACACCCAAAAGCACGTATCCTCCAGTCCATCCCATAATGAAAGCAAGACCGTTATAACCCTGAAGGGCGAGAGCTCCAGCCATTCCTATAAAAGAGGCTGCAGACATCCAGTCCGCTGCGGTTGCCATTCCATTAAAAACCGCAGGCACTCTTCTTCCTGCCACATAGTATTCTGCAACTTGACCCGTTCTTGAAATAATACCTATGGCAGCGTATACCGCTATAGTTCCAAAAAGGAAAACATAGCCTATAAAGGTGGGAGAAAGTCCAAAGAGCTTCTCACCAATGTAAAGAAGAATAAGAAGCAATATAAGACCACCAGTGTAGATGGCGTATACTTTTCTTAGCCTTTCTATAAAATTCCTATCCACCATATTAATCCTCCTCTACTCCGTATTTTTTATCTACACTGTCCATTTTCTTTGCATAAAAGATGATAAGAATAAGGAAAACTATCAAAGAACCCTGAGCCCCCATGTAATAACCAAGGGGGAAGCCAAATATGACTATTTTGTTGAGCCAGCCTGATATAAGGGCTGCACCGTAGGAGACAAGAGCCCAAATTAGGAGAACCAGAATCATAAGGTTTCGGTTCTCCCGCCAATAGCTTTCCAGCTGTTCTTTTGACAGCATGGTTTTACCTCCTTTCAAAAGTTTGTGATTTATTTTACAGATTTTTTGTTCCGTGTCAAGAGTGTATTAACTTTAGCATATATTTATGCCTGTATTTCAAAAATATGTGATAAAAATCGTATGTTTTTGATTGTATTGCTAAGGATTTTAAACGATAAACACCTATTTTTAACGCTTGCATTTACACAAGGACATTGCTGGGTTATACTTTTTAAATAAACCCACATAGGAGGTTTAACATGGAAGTAAGGGAAGAGGTTCACCTCAAGGTGGAAGAAAAGTATAATCCTCCAGCCCACATAGTGGAGAGGGCATGGGTCAAGGACTACGAGAGCCTATACCAAGAGTCCATCAAAGACAGGGAAGCCTTTTGGGCGAAGGTGGCAGAGGAGCTACACTGGTTTAAAAAGTGGGACAAGGTGCTTGAGTGGAACTACCCCTACGCCAAATGGTTTGTAAACGGCAAAACCAACATAACCTACAACTGCCTTGACAGGCACGTGCAGGCAGGCAAAAGAAACAAGGTCGCTTACATCTTTGTGGACGAGGATGGAAGGGAAAAAAAGATAACCTACGGCGAGCTCTTGGAGCTTGTAAACCGTATAGCCAATGGTCTTAAGTCCCTTGGTGTTAAGAAGGGAGATAGGGTTTCCATATATATGCCTAATACCATAGAAGCTATAGCTTGTATGCTTGCGTGTGCCAGAATTGGTGCAATACATAGCGTGGTTTTTGCAGGCTTTAGCGAAGGGGCTCTCAGGCTCAGAATTGAAGATGCAAAGGCAAAGGTGGTGCTAACCGCCAGCTATACGAAAAGAAGAGGCAAAAAGATTGACCTCTTTGCCACAGTGCAAAGGGCTATAGATGGTCTTGGCTTTGTGGAAAAGGTGGTGGTCTGGGACAGGGACGGTGATGTGTTAAATGGCTCTGGAGGACTTTTTGTGAGCTTTGATGAACTTATTAAAAACAGCTCTCCAAACTGTGAACCCGTGGAAATGGACGCGGAAGACCCTCTCTTTATACTCTACACTTCTGGAACCACAGGCAAACCCAAGGGTGTGCTCCATACCACCGGTGGCTACATGGTGGGTACATACTTTACTACAAAGATAACCTTTGACCTTCATGAGGATGACATTTACTGGTGCACCGCGGACATAGGATGGATAACTGGACACAGCTACATAGTCTATGGACCCCTTGCCAACGGAGCTACATCCGTAATAACCGAAGGTGCACCAGACTACCCTGACCCCGGAAGATGGTGGAGCTATGTGGAAAAATATAGGGTAAATGTTTTCTACACCGCACCCACTGCCATAAGGATGTTTATGAGGTATGGAGAGCAGTGGCCTGCCAAGTATGACCTTTCATCTTTAAGAATTCTTGGCTCTGTGGGTGAGCCCATAAACCCCGAGGCTTGGCATTGGTATTACAAGCACATAGGCAGGGAAAACTGTGCCATAGTAGACACTTGGTGGCAAACAGAAACAGGTATGCATATGATAACTACTATTCCTGCATACCCTGCTAAGCCCGGAAAGGCAGGAAAACCCTACTTTGGCATAGAGGTGGCGGTCGTAGACAGCCAAGGTAAAGAACTTCCACCAAACACGGTTGGAAACCTCGTTATAAAAACCCCATGGCCCTCCATGCTTAGAACCTGCTGGGGTGAGCCAGATAGGTATGAAAAGTATTGGAATACCATCCAAGGATACTATTTTGCAGGAGACCTTGCCTCTTACGATGAAGAGGGCTACATAATGATACTTGGAAGAGCGGACGATGTGCTCAATGTGGCAGGACACAGGATAGGAACTATGGAAGTGGAAAGTGCAATAGTTGACCATCCAGCGGTGGCAGAAGCGGCGGTTATAGGAAAGCCTCATGAGATAAAAGGTGAGTCCATAAAGGCTTTTGTAATTCTAAAGAAGGGCGTTGAACCCACAGACCACCTTAAGGAAGAGATAAAACAGCATGTGAGACAAATCCTGGGTGCTATTGCAGTTCCAGACGAGATAGAGTTTGTAGAAAAACTTCCCAAGACAAGAAGCGGAAAGATAATGAGAAGGGTGCTAAAGGCTCAGGAGCTTGGGCTTCCTGTGGGAGATGTTTCAACCTTGGAAGATTGAAGCCTTTGGGGGCTTTGCCCCCCTTTACTTGCTTCCTCCATAACGCATTTTCCGTTAAAGATAGACCCTCTTTCTATGTGAAGCACCTCCGTGGTTATGTCTCCCTTTACCACACCACCCTGCAGGTTTACCTCCTTGGCTTTTATGTTGCCCTCAACCTTGCCGTAAATAATAACATGCTCCAAATCCAAATCACCTAAGATTTCCCCACCCTTCCCTACTATCAGGGTCGCTTTGCCTTTCACATCCCCTAAAATCCTGCCATCTATTTTCACCATTATACCATCTGCAAGTTTTAGGTTACCCTCAAACTCTAAACCATGGGCTATGTAGGTTTCCACCTTTTCCGGAATTCGAACTTGGTTTTCTTGTTTCCTTATACTTTGGTTCTCTTGTTTCCATATACCAAACATACTTCACCTCCAAGTCAAGAATTCTATAGGATCTATAGGCTTGTTATTTATTATAATTTCGTAATGAAGATGAGGTCCAGTAGATCTTCCTGTAGAGCCTACCCTACCTATTATCTGGCCTGCACTTACGCGTTGACCAACACGAACCTCAATCTGAGACAGATGTGCGTATAGGGTAGAATAACCGCTGGCATGCTTCACTATTACGGTTTTTCCGTAATTACCATAAGTGTCTGCGAACACCACAATACCGTCCGCAGTAACTTTGACTGGTGTGCCTTGTGGTGCTTCTATGTCTATACCTGCATGAAACTCATATCCACTGCCGAAGGGGTTTTTACGAAGTCCGTAGGTGGAGGTTATCCTTCCAAGAACTGGATAGCCAATAGGGAGGGCTCGAAGGCTACTGTAAGTTTCCTCCGCAAGGCGGTTCAGAGTTTCAAGATCGCCCATCTCCGCAACTTTGAAGACACTGCCACCTCCCACTGCACCAGTTGACCTTACCTTCACCCCTCTTTCCGAAAGATACCTTTGTATATCCAAGAGCTTTCTACTTAGTTCGTTTACCTTGTTCCTTTCCGCCTCTATCTTTCGCTTTTCCTCTTCAAGTTTTTTCCACTCCTCTTTTAGACTTGCAGTCATTTGTACAAGTTGCTCTTCAAGTCTTTTCCGCTCATTCTCTAAGTCTGCAATCCTTTGCAAAAGTTTTTCCTGTTGAGCCAAAAGTTTCCACTTTTCCGCAAGACTCCAAAGAGCCCATGCCTTGAAACCAATAATGGTCAAAAGTACAAGAAAAGGTATAGTAGCCAAAATCTTTATAAAAGATTTTTTCAAGGTAAAGCTTATAGGTTCCCTATAATCATGCCATATAATCGTTATCGTAATTCTATCTTCCATCTTGAGCCTCCAAGCGTCTTTTCAAAATTATAACCCTTACAAAAATCATATTGAACAAAATCGTTATATGCCTATCTTAATAAGACACACAACCAACCAAAAGGAGGTTCGTTATGCTAAGAGCGGAATGGATAGAGGGTAGGAAGAAATACAAAAACAAAACCCAGATGCACCTTGCCCGCCAGGGCATCATAACAGAAGAGATGCGCTATGTTGCCAAGAGGGAAGGCTTACATCCCGAGTTTGTCCGTCAAGAGGTTGCACGCGGGAGGATGATAATACCTGCTAACATAAACCACCTGCACCTTGAACCTATGTGTATAGGTATAAACTCAAGGGTAAAGGTTAACGCCAACATAGGAAACTCTGGCTTGGCTTCTGACATACCCACAGAGGTAGAGAAGGCAAAAGTAGCCATAAAGTATGGGGCGGACACCATAATGGACCTATCCACTGGCGAAGCCATAAAGGAAACAAGGGAAGCCATCATTAGCGTAAGCACCGTTCCTGTTGGCACAGTTCCCATATACGAAGCTTTCAAAAGAGCCAAAGGCAATGTGAAAAACATGACTGTAGACCTTATTCTTGACGTGATAGAGGAGCAGGCTCAACAGGGTGTGTCTTATATGACCATTCATGCGGGCGTGCTAAGGGAGTTCTTACCCATGGTTCAACACAGGGTTATGGGTATTGTTTCTCGTGGTGGTGCAATAATGGCACAGTGGATGATAGAACACGGAAAACAAAACCCACTATACGAGCATTTTGACAAGATATGTGAGATATTCAAAAAATACGACGTGAGCTTTTCCCTTGGGGATGGTCTAAGACCCGGAGCTATAGCGGATGCGTCAGATGAAGCACAGCTTGCAGAGCTCAAAGTCCTCGGTGAGCTTACAGAGAGGGCTTGGAGACACGACGTGCAGGTAATGGTGGAAGGACCAGGACACGTGCCTATGGACCAGATAGAGTTTAACATAAAATTACAGCAAAAGGTGTGCCACGAGGCACCCTTCTATGTGCTTGGACCGCTTGTGATAGATATCGCGCCGGGTTATGACCACATAGCCTCTGCCATAGGTGCAGCGATGGCAGGTTGGTATGGTGCGGCAATGCTTTGCTACGTGACTCCAAAGGAACATCTTGGTCTTCCAAACATTGAAGACGTAAAGCAGGGAGTTATAGCCTATAAGATCGCTGCACACGCTGCAGATGTGGCTAAGAACTGGCCTGGTGCAAGGGAGTGGGACCTTGAGATGTCAAAGGCTCGCTTTGCCTTTGATTGGAACAGGCAGTTTGAACTTGCCCTTGACCCAGAGACCGCAAGGGCATACCATGACGAAACACTACCACAGGAAGGCTACAAGACCGCCAAGTTCTGCTCCATGTGCGGTCCTGAGTTTTGTGCCTATAAGATATCTCAAAATGTCTCTTCCAAGATGGAAGAGGTCCTTCATCTTGAAAACTGGATAGCTCCATAATACCTTTTGGGGGCTTTGCCCCCTTCTTAACCAAATCTTAACCAAACCTTAAAGAAATCTTAACTTTTCCACCCTATCCTTATTCTCATGAAGCTCGCAATAGTGGAACTGCATGATGTAAGCCCTTACTATAGGGTGGAGTTTTTGAGTGCTCTTGAGCTTTTAGAGGAGGTGGGATTGGATAGATTTTCCCTCTTGGTGGTGCCTTACTTTTGGGAATATGCACCACTGAGAGGAGATGGGAACTTTTTGAACCTCATAAAAAACCTCGGAGCGGAGTTAGTATTGCACGGTTATACACACAAAGGCAAAAAAAGGCTTCAAGACCTGCTTTGGACGGACGGGGAGGGAGAGTTTGGAGGGCTTGACCTAACTGAAACCTATGAGAGGGTTCGCTCAGGCTTGGAGCTTATGGAATACCTTGGTCTAAAAACCACCTTTTTTGTGCCACCCGCATGGATAGGAAATCCCTACCTTGAGGATGTGCTTTACTCTCTCGGTTTTGAAGGCATAGCCTACAGGTGGCATATAAAAGACTTAGGCAATGAAAAAAGCATAAGCTCTCCCGTTCTTAGCTTTAGCAGTAGAAATCTTCTGTCTTGGCTTAGCCTAAAGGCTCTTCCCAGCATGCAAAGGCTCTACAAGGACCATCAAGTTCTCAGGCTTGCACTTCATATGACAGACTTTAGAGACGAGAGAAAGGTCAGGCTTTGGAAAGAAATACTAAGCAATATAAAAAAGGAAAGGAGGTTAATAAGCTATGGGGAATTACTTAGCAAAAGCGGACTTGCACCTTCATTCAAAGGCTTCCAACCTACCGGGAGGTTGGTTCAGTAAGCTGGTGGGATGTCCAGAGAGCCTCACAGAGCCTATGGAAATATACAAAAGGCTCAAAGAAAGGGGTATGAGCTTTATAACCATTACAGACCACAACACTATAGATGGAGTCCTTGAGCTGGCACATCTTCCTGAGGTCTTTATAAGCTGTGAGTATACGGTGGAAATTCCCGAAGAGAAGGGAAAGGTTCATGTGCTCGTATACGGCATCACGGAGGCTCAACATCAAGACCTTCTAAGGCTAAGAAACAACATCTACGATTTTGTCAAATACCTAAAGTCTCATAGAATAGCCCACTCCCTTGCCCACCCTCTATATTCTGTTCAAGGAACTAAGATAACCCGTAGCCTTTTAGAAAAGTTGGTCTTGCTCTTTGACAACTGGGAGGTGATAAACGGGACAAGGGGAGACGGTGTCAGATATGTGGAAGAGTCCATAGCCCGTGCCTACGATGGATGGGATAAGATACATGCCCTTGCGGAAAGATACAGAATAGAGCCTCAGAGGATAAGGGATAGGATAACCTTTACCGCAGGTTCAGATGACCACGGTGGAATGGACGTGGGAAGGACTTGGACTGCAGTTGAGGGTGCTATAAGCAAAGAGGACTTTTTAAAGGGTATATGGGAAGGAAGAACGCATGTGGATACAGAAGAGCTTGGAGACAAAAGGCTTCTAAACATGGTATGCAGGGTGGGTTATGACTTTCTAAAGAGCAAAAACCATATACCCTCTGAAGTTAGACCCATAACCGACTATGTCTTTATGCACTCGGACAACCCAGTGGTGGGTATGCTTTTGAGGAACTTTCTTGGTATAAAGTCCGAAAGGTCAGAGCTATTGAGGGAAATAGCAAAAAAACTGCCCTCTTTTACTTTGGAAAGGTTTTTGAAAAGCCCCTCACCGCAAACCCTTGGGGAGCTATGCCTGTCCCTCATGGCTCATGGCTTCCCCGCCTTTTTAAAATACGCCCAAAAAAGGGAAGAGGAAAAGATAAAGGTTCTTGGAAAAGAGTTTGGCATACTAAATGGAAGGTCTCCAAAGGTTGCTTATCTTACAGACACCTACCACCATATAAACGGCGTTGCAAGAAGTGCTAAGCTCATAAGACAGATAGCCCTTGAGGAAGACCTACCCTTTACAATAATAGTTTCTAACTCACAGGTGAAGGAAGAGGAAAAGCTCATAAACTTAGAGCCTATTGTGGAGATACCCACACCCTTTTACGAAGAGTTAAAAATGGGTCTTCCAAACCTGATAGAGCTTATGGACCTTCTTGAGAGGGAAGGCTTTACTCAAGTTCACATAGCCACGCCAGGTCCTCTTGGACTTATGGGATTTCTTGTGGGTAAGATTCTACGTCTTAGGATTACCTTTGCCTTCCACACAGACATACCCACATACGCAAGGACATATACGGGAGACCCCGAGGTGGAAAACCTTCTATGGAAAGCCTTTGTCTTCCTTGGTAATATCTCAGATAGGTTTTTTGTCCCATCAGAACACTACAAAAAGCTCTTTGTAAGCAAGGGGCTACAATACAGTAAGATAAGCACCTTCAAACGTGGTGTGGATACAGAGCTTTTCTCTCCTTACAAAAGAAGCGAGGACTTCTGGTCTAAAAGGCTCGGAGTTAAAAAGCACCAAAGGGTTATCCTGTATGTGGGTAGGGTTTCCAAAGAAAAGGGTTTGGATACTTTCCTTTACACTGCCAAATGCTTCCCGGAAGACATCTTTGTGATAGTGGGAGATGGACCCTATAGGAAAGAGATAGAAAACAAAAAGCCAAAGAACGTGCACCTTGTGGGTTATATGGTGGGAGAGGAGCTGGCTACCGCCTATGCAAGCTCTGACGTGTTTTTATTCCCCTCTGAAACAGAAACCTATGGACAAGTGGTTTTAGAGGCTATGGCGAGCGGTCTTCCTGTGGTGGTAAGCTCAAAGGGTGCGTCCCACGAGCATGTGCAAGAGGGTGTAAACGGCTTTATAGCCACAAAGCCCGAGGACTTTGTAGAAAAGCTCTCCCTTCTTCTATCCAACGAAAACCTAAGGAGGAGCATGTCTCAAGAAGCCCTATACTACGCAAGAAGCCTTGATATGAGAAAAACTTACATAGACTACATGTTAGCCATAGCTGGTCTTGGGAGGCTTGTCCATGAAACTTGTTGACATAACCCCCTATTTCCATAGTAAAAGCGGAGGCATAAGGAGATACCTTCTTGAAAAAAGCAAGTATATGCAGAAAAAGGGTATAGAGCATGTGCTTATAATACCCGGCAAGGAAAGAAAAACATACCATATTAACTCCACCAAGGTCTACGAGCTTCCTTCTTTTCCTCTGCCTTTAACGGGTGGTTATAGATTCTTCTCTTCCTTTGCGGAGATAAGGGAAATACTGCAAATAGAAGAGCCTGACGTGGTAGAACTAGGTGGCACCTATCAACCCATAAGCCATCTGAAGTCAGATAGATATCTGCTAAGCGTCTTTTACCATTCTGATATAAGGACGGACCTCTCACTCTTGCCCGCTCCAGAAAGGCTCAAAAGGGTGCTCTTGGAACACACTATAAGAAAAAAGCTCTCAAAGGCAGACCTTATAATAACCCCCTCAAGGGTGCAAGTGGAATTCCTAAGAGCCTATGGTCTTGATAACATAACCACCGTAAACCTTGGAGTGGACACAGAGGTTTTTAATCCTTCTAAAAGAGACCCATACTTTGAAAAGGCTCTTGGCATAAGTACTGGTAGATTTAAGCTAATATACGCTGGTAGGCTCTCGCCAGAGAAAAACATAGACCTTCTCTTGGAAGTCTTTCAACACCTTGACCCTACCCTTTTCCATCTTGTAGTGGTAGGAGACGGTCCTCTAAGGAAAAGAGTAGAAAAGCTCTCTCAGAAACTTCCCAACCTCACCTATCTTGGATACCTCCAAAAAGAAGAGGACTTGGCAAAAGTTTATGCAAGCTGTGATATCTTTGTGAGCACCTCTGCAGGAGAGACCTTCGGACTTTCTTTTCTTGAAGCTCAAGCCTGCGGTTGTCTGCTGGTTGCCTATGACATGGGTCTTGAAACACAACCCTTTAAGGAGTTTCTGGCAAAGGAGCTAACGGTAGAAGCCTTCTACCACGCCATAGTCTGTGCCTGCAATGAGGCGAGCCTGATTAACAAGGAAAAGGTCAGCTCCTTTGTGCTTAGCAATTTCTCTTGGAGTGCCACCTTTGAAAAACTTCTTGGTGTTTACCATGGAGTCCTTGTTTAAGTATAACTATATAGTTAGCCCTTCCCAAATACTCCATTATAGTGTTAGAGTCCTAACCTATAGCGTGATATTTCTTGGACTTTTCCTTCTTCTTGTAGAGCTTTATTCAATGGAGCTAACCTTTAACAATCTTGTAAAGAAATTAACCATAAGAATCCTTGAGTTGGTAATACTGTATGAAATATTCAGGGCGGTGCTAAGCATATTTGAATATCACAGAGTAAAGCTCACATTCCTCGTAGATGCTTCTATTTCTTTTATGCTTCGAGAGCTAATAATAGCGGTATACTCAGAAAAACTTAATGTCAGTATGTCAATATCAATAAGCCTTATAATGATTACCCTCGCCCTTTTACGGGTTCTTGTGGTTAAGTTTTCGCCCTCTGTAGACACAAGGCAGGAAGCAAAAATACCTTAACAAAATCTTAACACTTTGCAGTTAAACTATCTAACATGAAGGAGAGAATAGAGGCACTAATCCAAGAAATTGAGAGGGAGAAGGACTGCTACAGGAGGCTTCTCAAGAAGGGTGAAAAACTCAGAAAACGTGAAAGAGATACCTTCCTTACCGAAAAGGACAGAACCATACTTATTGAGTCCTTTGTGGTGGGTGGGCTTTTAGAAAACCTTATAACCAAGGCGATAAACAGGCTTCTTTAAAGAAGGTTTTGTAGGGTGGAGAGCACCTTCTGGTAATCTCCCTTTATCCTTACCCTCCCCTCAAATATATAGCGGATTATCCTTGAGGGCTTTTCCACAAGCCTCATAAGGTCTCTGTAGTTTACTTTCACCACATTTTTAGATTCTTGAGTGTCAATGATTTGACGAATCCCTTCAGAGCTTATAATAAAGCGTGCGATTCCTCCCTCTGGAAGCTCCACCTCAAGCAAGAGAGGGTCTTGTATGTTCCTCAAAAGCTCTGCATGCCTTTCCTGTATGTGGTGAGCGAGAAGTTTAAGCTCCCTTATGTAGTCTTCAGTATTCGCTTTCAATGTGTATGACCCTTTCATCCTGAGAGAGCCTCCTGATGATGTCCTCCAAGACCTCAAAAGCCTTCTCCTCTGTGGAGTATATGCCTAAAACCGCAGGAAGCAGAGGCTGGCTCATGTAGGCAACCACCTTGTAAACCAGCCTCTTTTTACCCTCTATTTCTATTTTTGCCTCCTCCACCGAGAGGGATATAACATGCAGGGTATTGAGATACCTTCCACTCCTTGTCCTTATAAAGTTCATCCTTGTTCCTTCTTCTCCTCTTCCTTCAGAGCCTTCTTTGCACCTTCTACTGCACCTTCAACGGAATACTTTACAACCTTGAGAGCCTTTTCTCCTATCTCCGCAGTGGTTTTGACTATCTCTTTGCTAACTTCCATAACCTTTGAGAGGGCTTCCGCAGGGAGGTCTCTTAGGCTCTTCTCCTCCTCTGCAATACCCATCTTCTTTTTTAGCTCCTCAAGCTCCGCCTTAATCCTCTCAAGCTCTTGTGCAAGGTCTTTTTTCTCTTCCATGGCTTTTCACCTCCTTAGGGTTTTTTTATGGCATATAAGCCCAACAGCACTGTAGTGCCGTTGTTTATAAGCGTTGAAACTGAGGGACCAAAGAGTCCCAAGACAGACCCAACAAGACCCATCGTGTTTGCAAGACCATTTAGTCTGTATATGGTCTTTAACTTCCTTATTGTGTTCTCCGCTATGTCTACCACATCCACAAGATACCAGAGGCTATCTCCTATTACCACGTCCGCCACCTCTATGGCTATGTCTGTCCCGCTCCTCAGAGAAATACCCACATCCGCAACAGAAAGAGCAGGCGAATCGTTTACACCATCGCCCACAAAGGCTACCACCCTCCCCTGTTTTTTGAGCTTTTCCACCACCTTTGCCTTCTCCGCAGGGAAGACCCTTGCATAAAACTCTTCTATACCAAGCTCCTTTGCCATATACTTGGCTATGCCCTCATTGTCTCCCGTGCATAGCACCACCCTTTTGCCCCTTCTTTTTAGCTCCGCCACCACATCCTTCGCCTCTTCCCTGAGAGGGTCTCTGAAGGTAAGAAGCCCTACTATCTTTCTCTCTCTCACAAGATACAGCACAGACTTTGCCTCTGAGTGGAACTTGTCCACAAGCTCCTTTATCTCTTGGCTTATCCTTATCCTCTTTTTCTGCATAAAGCGTGTGCTTCCGAGCATAAACTTTGTGCCATTTAGCTCACCCTCTATTCCAAGACCTATGTGGTATTGAGAGTTCTCCCTTGGCAGGAGCTCCAAGCCCTTTTCTTCTGCGAGTTTTACTATAGCCCTTGCCACTGGATGGGTTATCCTCTGCTCAAGAGAAGCAGAATACAAAAGGGTCTCATCCTCTGAGACCTCAAGACCCACCACATCCTCCACCTTCGGATGCCCCACCGTTAGAGTGCCCGTCTTGTCCATCACAAAGGTGTCTACCCTTGAGAGGGCTTCAAGTTTTCCACCGCTCTTTATGAGGATGCCATAGGTGGAAGCCTGTGCCACGCTGGAGAGCACTGTCAGAGGTGTGGCAAGATGAATGCCAGTGTGATAGTCTATTATAAGGGTTGAGGTGAGCCTGTTTATTTGACCGCTTGTGATATAAGAGAGGGCACCAAGACCTAAGGTGGGCGTAACCAATCTATTGGCTGTTTCTTCCGCCATCCTTTGGATGTTTATAGGCTCTTTTATGCTCTCTTCCACTATCTTGGCTATCTTTGCCACTACCGTTTCTTCTCCTACCTCTTCCACCCTTATGTAGAGCTTGCCATCTTCCACAAAGGTTCCTGCAAAGACCTTGTCTCCTGTCTTTTTGTGGACAGGGTTTGACTCTCCTGTAAGAGATGCTTGATTTACAAGGGCGTCGCCCTCTTCCACCATACCGTCCGCTGGGATTTTCTCCCCTGCGTAGACCGCTATAAGGTCTCCCCTTTTAAGGTCAAGGGCTTTTACCTTTATGGCCTGACCGTTGCCTATCATAAGCCAAGCAGTGTCCTCTTTGTAAGAAAAGAGCTTTTCAATCTTCTCATAAGCCTTCTTTTCTACCCTTTCAGAGAGATAA
>JAXSOX010000013.1:0-17363 GCA_037926525.1 Aquificaceae bacterium
CTCTGGTTTTTCTTTTCACTCCAAGCAAGGCAGTTATCTCCCTTGCAAGACCCTTGACAGAAAGGAGGTCTCCTCTGTTTGGTGTAGGCTCTATTTCAAGTATGGACTCTCCAAAACCAAGAAGTTCATAGGCTGATGTGCCGAGCTTTATGTCTTCTTCAAGGACAAGGACTCCCTCAGATTGGTCATCAAGACCGAGCTCCTTTGCGGATAGGAGCATTCCTTGAGAAACTACACTATCAAACTCTCTTTGAGTTATGCACATGCTTCCCACCTTAGAGTTTGGAAGGGCAAGAAGCACACCATCTCCTATCTGCAAGCTCGTATCTGCGGACACCACCTGAAGATACAGACCTTCACCAGCTTGCACCTTGTAAATATCAAGATTTCTCGTAGGATGGGGCTTTCTCTCCACAACTTTTGCAAAAACAACACCATCAAGGTCAAAGTCCCACTTGCTAAGAGAAGTTTCAACGCTTTTTAGGGTTAGCTCTTCCGCAACTCTATAAGGCTCAAGACCTTCTATTTCTATAAACTCTGAGAGCCATGAGAAGGGAACTTTCATGGGAATATTTTAATGCAAGTCTGGATTATCATAATAACAAGATGAGAAGCTTAGTCTTATTTTTGCTTCTTGTTGTCTTATCCTTTGGAATCACAAAGGAGGATATGGATAGGCTTGCAGGAGATTCTATAGAGATGTTAAAGAGCTTGGAGTAGAAAAGAAGGACATTCCTTGGGACTTGCTCAGAAGAGCAGGAGTTATATTTATCTGGTCCGAATATGTTAAGAGTAGCTCTTATCTTGGGAGCTGGTACCGGAAACTGCGTGGCAAGTTATAAAGATCCAAAAATAGGAGTTTGGAGTGCACCTGCCTTTTATAAAATCGCCCAGGGGTCAATAGGTTTCCCAGCTGGGGGTTGAGTCCGTAGATTTAATTCTCATAATAGGTACAGACAAAGGGATAAGAAGCCTACCAAGGAATAGAGCTAAACTGGGTGTGGATGTATCTGTGGCGGTAGGAGCATTGGGTAAGGGAGTCTTTGCTGGTGTTTCATTGTATGGTGCTGTGCTAACGCCAAATAGTGAAGGTATCAAAGCTTACTATGGAAAGTCCTTGCTCCCAGGGGATACACTATTTAGCAACGTAAGAAAACCAAAATCCGCAGTAAATTTCTCACGCACCCTTAAAGCTATAACCTCACAGGAAAACTAAAGATCCCTATAGGGTGCGGTAGTAAGATACTTTTCCCCTCCGTCAGGGAATACCACCACTATAACTCCCTCTTCAAGCTCCTTTGCAAGCTCAAGGGTTGCATAAAGTGCCGCACCGCAGGATTGTCCAGCAAGTATGCCTTCTTCTCCAGCAAGCCTTTTTGTCATCTCATAAGCAGGCTCAGTTTCTACGAATATGGTTCTATCTAAGAATGTCTCGTCAAAGATGCCAGGCTTTATGGAGCTCTCTATGTGCTTGAGACCCTCAATTCCATGAAAGGGATAGGCTGGCTGAACGCCAACCACTTGAACCTCTGGATTATAGACCTTTAGTCGTCTTCCCGTACCCATTATAGTCCCGCCCGTGCCTATGCCAGCAACGAGGTGTGTTATCCTGCCACCCGTTTGATTCCATATCTCTATGCCCGTAGAATAAAAGTGTGCCCTCCAGTTGGCAGGGTTGTTATACTGGTCAAGGTAGAGGTATTTATCTGGCTCTTTACCGACCTTCTCCCTAACAAAGAGTATAGCACCGTCTGTGCCTTCAAGAGGGTCTGTAAGGTATACCTTTGCACCGTAAGCCCTTATTATCCTTTTCCTCTCTTCGCTTACGTTGGCAGGCATGGCAAGTTCCACTGAAACTCCAAGACAGGCACCTACCATGGCAAGTGCTATGCCCGTGTTTCCAGAAGTGGCGTCTATGACCACCTTACCCTTTTTGAGAAGGCCCCTCTCCATAGCGTCCAAAAACATGCTAAGAGCTGGTCTGTCCTTTACAGAACCACCTGGGTTGAAACTCTCTAACTTTGCATATATCTCCACCTTTGGAGAAACTTCTGGGGGAATGATTTTTCTAAGTCTCACAAGGGGCGTGTTGCCCACAAGGTTAAGTATAGAGTTCCTTATCTTCCTATAAGGTTCGTCGTGCTGACCAAGAACCCACACAGAAAGATTATAAGCCAAGCTTATGCCTTACGAGCTTTATGAGCTTTTCCTGTCTTTCTTTGCCTTCTGGTACAGTCCGTCTCAAGTTCTCAAGCTCCGAAAGAAGTTCCTCAACACCCTCCGGAAGTCTATTTTCAATAAACTCTCTTATACCTGCGGACAAAGCTGGTGCCTTGCCTGATGTGGATATTCCTATAATAAGCTCACCCCTTACCACAAGAGCTGGAAATAAGAAGGTGCAAAAATCTGGACTGTCCACCGAGTTGCAGTGTATTCCCATTTTCACGCAGAAGCCATATATTTTTTTCTGAAGCCTCAGGTCGTCCACAGCCACTATAACCATAAAAGCGTCCCTTAAGTCCTTAAGCCTTACCCTTCTTTTCAGAAGCTCTACTTTTCCTTCCTTTGCAAGGCTCTGGATGTAGTTTGTGGTTTTGGGTGCTATAACCCTTATCCTTGGCTCAAAGAGTAGGAGCTTTTCCACCTTCCTGCTTGCCACCTTTCCACCACCAACCACCACAACCCTCTTACCCTTAAGGTTCATAAAAAGAGGAAAGTATGGCATATCAAACCTCCAAGAGCTTTAGAGCTTTCAAAATATCCGCAAGATCCCTGTCATCCACGGTTCTCATATCTAAAAACACCATGTCATCTTTTATCCTTGCTATAATTGGTGGGTCTGATCTCCTGAGTTTTTTCTCCAACTCCACTGGACTTAAGCTTTTATGCCTAAGACCAAGGCAGTAGGTTTCTAAACTCAGCTCAGGCATTGCGCCACCACCGCAACGAGAAATATCCTTAATCAACCTTGCCTCAAAACCTTCCACTGACCTGAGCCTTCTTAATAGTTTTAGGGCTCTCTTTCTTATCTCCTCTGGTCTCTGCAAAAGCATGCGAAGGGTGGGTATTTTCTCATAGTCCCCTTCCACGTAAAGCCTCAGGGTCATCTCAAGCCCTGCGAGGGTCAGCTTGTCAATTCTCAAAGCCCTACTCATAGGATTTTTCCTCATCCTTTCAATAAGGTCCCTTTTGCCCACTATAATGCCCGCCTGTGGTCCTCCAAGGAGCTTATCACCGCTGCCAGATACCACGTGGATACCCTTTTTTATACACTCTTCAAAACTTGGTTCTTCTGTGTTTATACCAAATCTCCTCAGGTTTACAAGGCTTCCGCTTCCCATATCGTAGTAGAGAGGCAAACCTAAGGACAAAAGCTCCTCTGGCTTTACTTCTTCTACAAAGCCCTCAATGTAGAAGTTGCTCCTGTGAACCTTCATAAGTAGGGCGGTTTCTGAACTTATAGCCCTCTCGTAATCAGAAAGCCTTGTCCTGTTAGTGGTTCCCACCTCCACAAGCCTTGCACCAGAGGCCCTCATTATGTCTGGGATGCGAAAGCTTCCACCGATCTCCACAAGCTCACCCCTTGAGACTACAACTTCCTTACCAAAGGCTAAGGTGTTCAAAACAAGATATACCGCTCCTGCGTTGTTGTTAACCACATGAACCGCCTCCGCACCCGTGAGGTTTCTCAAAAGCTCCTCCACATGGCTCAGCCTTGAGCCCCTTTTACCCTTAGATAGGTCATATTCAAGGTTGGAGTAGTGGGCTGCAATCTCCTTTATAAAGTCTGCAACCTCCTCAGAAAGCACTGACCTGCCGAGGTTCGTGTTTATGACCACACCTGTGGCGTTTATTACTCTCCTTAGGCTTGTATTGGTTAGCTCTCTTATTCTTTTCTCTATAAGTTCTCTGAGGTCCTCAAGACTTTGTCTTCTACCTTCTTTTATCTCTTCTCTTACCTTTTGTAAAACCTCCCTTATTGCCCTCTTTGCTATCTCTTGTGGATAGTCCTTAAAGTCTTCAAGGAGCTTTGAGACCTGAGGGATATGTCTAAAAAGGCTCATCTCAGAAAAACTCTCCTTTCTCCTTCTCTTCTGGTTATGCCAAGCCTATCCATATGCTCCAAAAGAGGAATAAGATACTTTCTTGTGAGCCCCAAGGATTCCTTCGCCTGTTGAAGGGTAAACTCCTTTCCCAAAGTTCTTAGCTTTTTTACATACTCTTCAAACATATCCTTTGATACATAAAGATAGTCACCGAGGCTATAAACTTGACCCCTCCTCACCGTAAGAGAAAGATATTCCTTATAAGCCTGTAGGTCTCTTTCCTCTCTTATACCCTCTGAAAGCAAGCCCATAAGCATAATGTATCCCTCCAAGTCCTCAAGTTTTGCCTTTTTCGTATCCAAGAGATAACCCTCAACCACTTTCAAATCAACACTTTTTTCAAGTATAAGACCGAGGATATCCTGAGAAACCCTGAGCTTAGAAAGAACCTCAGAGAGAGGCATAGAACCACCCTTCATAGAAAGAAGGCTTTTTAGCTTTTCAGAAATGCTTTTTAAAATCTCAGGGTGGTAGAACCTTTCTCCAACTCTTAGGTCTTTGGGTGGTTGAACCGCAAAGCCATAAAAGGAAAAAAGCTCCCCAAGGCTAAGCCCCCTCACACCTCTTTCAAGAAGTAGATACTCCTCTGGATTTTCCAAAAGAAGTCTCAAGTTCTCTCTTATAAACCTCTTTGAGCTTCTCACAGGTAGAGGGTGAACCACTTGGTATGACCCAACATACCCTCCAGAAGAGTTTAATAAAGGTCCTCTATCGCCTCTTACCGCTGGCACAGGCTCTGAAAGTCTGAGCAAGTAAAGGTCTTCATGTATGTGTTTATGTAGGAAGGAAACTTCACGCATTCCAAGGAAGAGGTATGCAACTCCCTTAGGCATTTGCCCATCAACCCTAACTATTAACCTACTGGAAGGCTTTATGCCTCTTACTAGAAAATAACCCCTTTCCACCTCCTTCGGGTCAAGATCTGGAATGTTTAAGGCAAGCCTCTCCCCAGCCCTTCCCTCTTTTACAAAAACTCCGTGGTTTTGCATCTTCCTGACCTTACAAGGCTTGCCAACAGGCTCAAGAGTAATGGTATCTCCTTCAGAAACGCTTCCAGAGACACAACTGCCCCTTACCACCGTCCCGTAGCCCTTTACGCTAAAGGCGGAATCCACAAAAAACCTAAAAAGGTGTTTATCCCTATCCCTTAGATGTTTGCTTGCATACTCTCCTATGCCAGCCCTTAGGTCTTCAAGACCTTCGCCCTTCAAGACAGAAACAGGAAACACTCCAAAGGCATCAAGACCCTCAGAAGAGAGCATCTGAAGGGATTCTTCCCTCGCAAGGTCAAGGGTCTCATCGTCCACCCTGTCCGTCTTTGTAAGGGCAAGGATGACCTCTTGTATACCAAAGCTCTTTGCAAGCCTTATATGTTCCACGGTTTGTGGCATTATGCCCTCTCCTGCATCCACCACAAGCAAGAGACCCCATACAGGAGCAAGCCCGCATATGGCGTTTTTTATAAACCTTTCATGCCCCGGAAGGTCTATTATTTCAACTCTTAGGTTTTTATTTGGAAAATCCAGAAAGGCAAAGCCTATGTCTATGCTCATTCCCCTTCTCTTTTCCTCTGGCAGTCTGTCCGTTTCTATAGAAGTAAGAGCTTTTACCAGAGAGGTCTTTCCGTGGTCTACATGCCCCGCTATACCCACAGGAAAGTATCTCATGGCTTTAGTTTTATAATAAGCTCCTTAAAAAGCCTGTATATGTCTTCTTGCAAAATCCTGTCTCTTAACATTTTTGTGGTATCTTCCTCATAAACATGCACAAGTCTATTCCTTATGTATATAAGCTCGCTTAAGAGATTTTCTTCTGAATATGAGATCACACCCTCCTTCAAAAGCTCAGAAAAGCAAGATTTTGGAGAATAGCACTCAATACCTCTAAGTCTCAAGAATTCTTTAACTACCTTCCATAGGGCTTCATAGACATATTCGAACCGCTTTACCACTATTTCTGTGTAGAACTCCTCTCTGAAAAAGCTCATAAGGCTTTGGCTTCTGACTTCCTCAAACCTTCCAAATGCTCTTTCAAAAGTCTTATAAGCCCTTCTGAACTTCTCCAAAAAAAGCCCTCCTCAACTATTTTACTCAGAAAATCGTAGGAATTTACACGCCAAAGGTCTACAAGGTCTATATTTCTCAAGATTGGTAGCTCCTCAATTTCAGAGAGAACCTTTGAATATTCGGCAAAACTTAAAGGTTCAGAGCAAAACAAGGCTACATCAATATCTGATGTTCTGCCAAAGTTCTCCCTGACTGCTGAGCCAAAGAATATTACAAGACAGTCTTTAACCAAAACCTTTTCTATAGCCCTACCGATTAGGTCAAAATATTTTTCTGCATCCACAGGGAAATTTTAATCCTCTCCGTAAGCCATAGCCAACACTTCAAGAGGATGGTAAACCCTTTTTCCAGTCATTAGTTCTATGTGATTGCCAGAAAGAGGACAGTCAGATACATACAAGTCTGCGTTGGAGTTCTTCATATCCTCAAAGAGCTTTGATCCCACTTTTATAGACATATCAAAGGTCTCCTTCCGCACTCCAAAAGTTCCATCATGTCCTGAGCATCTTTCTATTATTTGAACCCTTGTGTTGGGTATTAGTCTCATAAGCGCCACAGCCCTGTAACCCACATTGAGAGACTTAAGATGACAGGGAATGTGATAGGCTATGTTTCCTATAGAGACTTTAAAGTCCTTGTTGAACCTCTTTTCTTGATGGAGCTTGAAAAGATACTCGTGAACATCGTATACCCTCTCTGAGATTGCTTTTACATCTGGGTCATCGGGCAAAAGCAAAGGATATTCGTACTTTATCTGCAAAGCACAGGTAGGCACTGGCACCACTATGTCAAAGCCTGCGTCCACATAGGGCTTTAACCTCTGTATATTAAACCTTGCCTTCTCTGTAGCGGAGTCTATGTCTCCGATGTCAAAGAAGGGTATGCCACAACACTGCTGTTCTGGAAGCTCCACGTATATATGGTTTTTCTCAAAGACTTTAAGTAATGCCTTGCCCCTTTCAAGATAGTTGTAGTTAAGAAGGCAAGTGTAAAATAGGGCGACCTTCCCGTTTTGACCATTGACTGGCTTTTTGTTTTTCCTAAACCAGCTTGTAAAAGTCTCTGAGTTTATTGGTGGCAGCTTTGCCCTCTTGTCCACACCCATAACCCCTTCCATTATCACCCTAAATGTCGGTATGTTGTTTACCTTGTTAACTATTGGAGCAAGGGGTACAGAGAGTTTCCCTACAAGGTCTGTGTTGAGCATTAGCTTGTCGGTAAACTTTGCCCCCTTGTTTTTGAACTTCCAAACCTTATACCTAAGAGAAAGATGGGGAAAGTCTATTTTCCATTCGTGGGGTGGTGTGTAAGGGCATTTAAAATAGCACTGCTTGCAGTGAAAACAGAGCTCTAAGGGAAGGGCAAGCTCCTCCTTGGAGAGCTTTTCAAGGTCGTCTTCGTGCCTGTCTACCGCATCAAAGAGTGCAGGAAAAGAAGGACAGTAAGTGACACACATCCTACAGTCTTTACATTTAGAATAAACCCTCTTTGCCTCTTCCCATAAAGCCTGTTCGTTTAGAAAATTTGGGTCTTTTATGTTGAAGTCAAAGTCCTTTACTCCACCAAGGGCAAGTTCTTGCATGGTAAACTCCTTATGTTGTTTTAGTTGTTTAAGTTGGGGGCAGACGCCCCCTGAGGTTTTGAGATTAGCCCTTGAGAGACTCTAATGCCTTCTGGAACCTTCCTGCGTGGGACTTTTCTGCCCTCGCAAGGGTTTCAAACCACTCTGCTATGTCATCAAAGCCTTCTTCTCTCGCCACCTTTGCAAAGCCGGGATACATTTCTGTGTATTCGTAGGTCTCGCCAGCTATTGCAGCCTCAAGGTTTTGTTCCATAGTGCCTATGGGCATCTCGGTAGCAGGGTCACCACCTCCATACTTCTCCATAAACTCGATGTGTCCAAAGGCATGACCTGTTTCGCCCTCTGCGGTCTCTCTGAAGACGTTGGCGATGTCTGGGTAACCCTCTATGTCCGCCTTCCTGGCAAAGTAGAGATACCTTCTGTTTGCCTGGGATTCACCAGCGAAGGCATGCTTAAGGTTCTCAAGGGTCTTTGTGCCTTGCAGGCTCTTGCTCATGGTTAACACCTCCTGTTGGTTTTTGGTTATATATATTATATGAAAACTTTTTTCATTTGTCAAGGGGTGTTTAATAGGTTCTATAAGTGCCTGTTCAGATATCCTTAAGCATGTGTTATAAGCACAATTTGCATTCTAAGCATATAATTATTCACTAATGGCTAAACGCATAAGATACGAAGATAGAAACCACGAACCTCTTATGTCTCCTTCTGAGAGGGTGAGAACTTTCAGAGAATACGCCTTTGGCTTTTCTGTAAGCCTTGCCCTTGACGAAGCCCAAAGGTGTCTTTTTTGTAAAGATGCAGACCAGAGGTGTATAAAGGGCTGTCCTATAAATGTTGACATACCAGGTTTTATAAAGAAGATAACAGAAGGAGACCTTATTGGTGCATACAAGAAGATAACAGAAACAGACCCTTTTCCTTCCATATGCGGAAGGATATGCCCTCAGGAAAGGCAGTGTGAAGGCTCATGCATACTATACTACGATACGGTTCGCGGAAGGAAAAACAAAGGATTGCCTGTGAGCATAGGTGCCTTAGAGAAGTTTGTGGGAGATTTTGTAAGAATATCTGGGCTTGAGATTGAAGTTGAAAGGGCAGAGCCTACGGGCTATAGGGTAGCAGTTGTGGGTGCTGGTCCTGCAGGTCTTGCCTGTGCCTACGACCTAGCCAGATTGGGGCATGAGGTTCATGTTTTTGAGGCTCTGCCAGAACCTGGAGGTGTTATGGCATATGGCATACCTCATGCAAGGCTTCCAAGGGATATTCTTGAGTGGGAGATAAAAAGGCTTGAAAAACTTGGAGTGAGATTTTTCTTTGGTCATGTGGTGGGAAGGACGATAAAGCTTTCAGAACTTTTAGAAAGATACCACGCGGTTTTTCTGGGTGTAGGTGCTGGCAGAGGATCTCTGGGAATAAAGGGAGACTATCTAAGAGGTGTATACTCCGCCATAGAGGTACTCACAAGGGTAGGACTAACCAGAGCTGACCTATTTCCTCAAAGCGGAACACCGGTAAACCTTGGGAGAAGAACTGCCATAATAGGTGGTGGCTTTACCGCAGTGGACTGTGCCATAACCGCCCTTAGGCTTGGCTTGGAAACCCATGTGGTATACAGAAGAACAAGGGAAACTTCATCCGCACGTCAAGAAGAGTGGGACCACATATCAGAAGAAGGTGCCATAATACATTGGCTCACCCAACCTGTGGAAATAGTAGGAGATGAAAAGGGTAATGTTGTGGGGCTTAAATGCATAAGAATGAACTTGGGTGAACCAGATGAAAGCGGAAGGCCCAAGCCTGTTCCCGTAGAGGGCTCTGAACACATCATAGAGTGCGATTCCGTTATATTTGCTATAGGTCAGAAGGCAAACCCTATAGCTTACGAAGATGTGCCAGGTCTTGAACTTACAAGGTGGGGAACAATTAAGGTGGATGAAGAGTTTAGAACATCCATAAGAAATCTTTTTGCAGGAGGAGATGCTGTAAATGGGGGAGACACAGTAGTCAAAGCCCTCTCTGAAGGCAGAAAGTCCGCACACTCAATCCATAAATTTCTCATAGAGGAGGTAAAGCTATGAAAAGGGTAGCCATCGTGGTGGGAGCTGTGCTTCTCGCCTTTTTTGTCTTGAGATCTTGCGGAGAAAACCCAGAAAAGTCCGCAAGAAATACAGTAAAGGACTTTATTGAAAAAATAAGGGATGGCGAGGGAAAGGATGCAGTAAAACTTCTCTATCCTCCTTTTAGAGATGCCCTCGTGCAGGATGTAAAATTACCCATTCAGCTCACCGAAATGAAACCTTCAGAAGTGCTATCCTGTCTTTTATCTTCTATGGGAGAGAACATAAAGAAGGTCAGAGTGCTTGATACAAGCAGGATAGATGATAAACATGCGGAGGTCTTAGTAAAAGTTATAGACAAAGAAGGTGTGGAAAAGATACTCACCTTCATAGTGATAAAGGACGAAAAGAAGTGGAGGATAGCCAGCATATCTGGGATTAGATGAAGATACTCATATGGCAAACCGCTTACTTGGGGGACGTTGTTCTTACCACTCCCCTTATAAGAACTCTTAAAAGGCACTTTCCATCCTCACAGGTTGCCTTTGCTGGCAGGAGCTTTATAAAAGAGCTTTTAAAGGGTTTAGACGTAGAACTTATAACCTTTGATAAAGGCTTTTGGGAGAGTTTTGAGGTAATTGAAAAGCTCAGGAACTACCATATGGCTATAAGCCCCCATATATCTGCAAGAAGTGCCCTTATACTCTTTATGGCTGGTGTGCCAACAAGGATTGGCTTTGACAGGTCTGAGTTAAAATGGCTCTATACGCATACTGTAAACCATAGATGGGGTATTCATGAAGTGGATAGGAATCTTGAGCTCTTAAAACCCTTGGGAATAAGAGACTTTGAAAGAATGCCATACCTTTTTGTGTCAGAAGAGGAAAAAAGGCGGGTGAAGGAGAGGTTTAGTCTCCCAGATGATTTTGTGGTTATCTCCCCATTTTCCAACTTTAGGCTAAAGGAGTGGAGTATTGACAGATGGTTGGAGCTTTCCAAAAGGCTAAGTATACCCTCAGTTGTAGTTGGAACAGATACACAAAGAGCAAGTGTTTTTGAAAAGACAGGATGCATAAACCTAGTAGGCAAGACCTCACTGAGAGAACTTATGGCGGTGATAAGTCTCTCAAAGGCTGTAGTTTCCTGTGACTCCGCACCAGTGCATATAGCCAACGCCCTTGGTATACCTGCCCTTAGTATATATACCGCTACATCACCAGACTACGGATTTTATCCTCTAATAGGTGATTATGTTAAACCTGAACTTTATTGTTCCCCCTGCTCACCAAACCCTAAAGTATGCAGGACGGGAACTCATACATGCTTGAGCATGGTAAGGGTAGATGAAGTTTTTGAAAAACTTGATAGGCTTCTATCTTGATGGTTTACAACCGACTGGGCTATGCCAATAAAGATCAGGGATACAAGGAGGTTAGAAGAGCCATAGCTCACAAAGGGTAGAGCTATTCCCTTTGGAGGTATAAGGTTTGAAACCATGGCAAGGTTCCAAAGAAAAGATATAGCGAAGTTCATAGCTGTCCCAAAAAGCAGAAGCTTTTCCATACGTCCATTAGACATTAAGGCATACCACAGGAGTCTTCCTACTAATATGGCGTATAGAATTATTACGACAAAAACGCCAAGAAAACCCATTTCTTCCCCCACAACTGCAATCACATAGTCCGTATCAGAAGCTGGCAAAGGTCCAAGTTTTTGAAGCCCCTGACCCATACCTGTTCCCATAAGCCCTCCCCTCGCAAGAGCATACAGAGACTGTATTATTTGATATCCACTATCCTCTGGGTCTACAAAGGGGTCCCTCCATGCGGACAGCCTTTCCGCCACATAGCCCTTTGAGGTAAGTATGTAGTAAACCATAAGAGAAAACAGAGGAACTACAAGAATATAAACCCTTTTAGGAACACCACCCACATAAACCATAAGGGCTGTCATAAGAAGTATAAATACCGCTCCACCCTTGTCAGGCTGTGTAAGAAGTAAAAGAGCAGTAATAATGGGGAAAAGTAAAGCCCAGAAAAGATGCTTCCACTGCCTGAGGTTTCCTTTACGAACTATGTAGTAAGAAAGGAATATAAGGAGGGCAACTTTGGCAAACTCAAAGGGTTGGATACTACCACCAAAAAGCCACCTCTCAACAGTCCTGCCAGTTATTAACTTCTTTATAAAAACCACCAGAAGACTAAAGACGGCTGTGAGGGCGAACAAATAGGGAATGGCTCCGCCCATATATTTTTTATAATCATACTTGGCAATAATACTCGCCAGGGAAAATCCAAGGAGGAAAACCGACATCTGAATAAGTGGCTTCTTGTATATGCTTAACTCCTGGTAGGAATCCATCAAATATGGGACCACATTTACGCTTATTATTACAGCTTCACCCATTAAAAACAGGGCAATGACGCTGAATAATATCCACCCATCCCAGTTTCTTAGCACGATAAAAGTATACCAAAGGGTTGAACAAGGTGTATAATATAATATCAATATCCGGGGTAGCTCAACCGGCAGAGCAGGCGGCTGTTAACCGTCAGGTTGGGGGTTCGAGTCCCTCCCCCGGAGCCAATAAAAACATGGTGGAGATAAGAGGCATAACCCTTCCTGTTGTGTTGGTGGAAATAAAAGAAGGGGGAGATGTAAATTCCCTCGTAGAAGAGATAAGGCAGAAAGTCTCCTCAAAACTTTTTGAAGGTAGTTATGTGCTAATAGATGGAAAGGGTTTGCTTAAGAAGGGAGAAATTGAAAGAATAGAAAAGGCCCTTACAGAGAGAAACATAAAGAGCGTAAAGAAGCTCAGCTCTGCAGGTTTGGGAGACAGTAAAAGGGAAAGGCTACTGGTAGTTCAGAGGCACCTTAGGTCTGGTCAGAGGGTGGAACACAACGGAGATATTTTGATGCTTGGAGACGTAAATAAGGATGCACAGGTAGTAGCAACAGGGAACATAATAGTGATTGGTAAGCTGAGAGGTATTGCCATAGCAGGAGCTTTGGGGGATGAAAATGCTGTGGTGGTTGCTCTGGAAATGGAGCCACAGCAGATAAGAATAGGGAAAAAGGTTGCCATATTAGATGAGGAGGAGAGAAAATCCCCGGGCTATCCTGAAATTGCAAAAGTTGAAGATGGTAATATAATACTTGAGAGGGTATAGATGAGTAAGGTTTTTGTGGTTACGTCTGGAAAGGGAGGCGTAGGTAAGACTACCATAACAGCTAATCTAAGCGTTGCTCTGGCAAGTTTTGGAAGAAAGGTTCTTGCAGTAGATGCGGACATAGGGCTGAGAAACCTTGATATGATACTGGGGCTTGAAAACAGAATAGTTTATGATGTGCTTGATGTACTTGAGGGCAGGGTGGAATTTCACAAAGCACTTGTAAAAGATAAAAGGGGGCTGAGCCTATGGCTACTTCCCGCAAACCAAACAAAAAATAAGGATGCTATAGATAGAGACAGATGGGTTGACCTCATAAGCAGGGTAAAGGAGTCTGGCGAATACGATTACATTTTCATAGACTCTCCCGCAGGCATAGAGCAGGGTTTTCAGATAGCCTCCTTGCCAGCGGATAAAGCACTCGTAGTAGTAAATCCTGAAGTTTCTTCTATAAGGGATGCGGACAGGATAATAGGGCTGTTAGAAAACATGGGCAAGAAAGAATACTATCTTGTAATAAACAGGATAAAGTGGGACAGTGTGAAAAAGGGTGAAATGCTCTCAGTGGAAGACATAGTAGACATACTAAAAGCACAACCTATAGGCATAGTGCCAGAAGAGCCAAAGCTTGTGGACTTTACCAACAGAGGTGAACCTATAGTTCTTTCAAAGGATTGCAACGCATCAAAGGCTATTATAGACATGGCAAAAAGGATTGAGGGTGAAAATATTCCTATGGTCCGCTATGGAGAGAAAAAAGGGCTTCTTGAAAAGCTCTTAGGGAGATAGGTATGATATGGGACCTTTTATTCAATAGAGGTAAGAGCAAGGATGAGGCAAAGAGAAGGCTTACTCTTGTTTTATCTTATGAAAGAAAAGGACTTCCACCCAACTTTGTTGACAGACTTAGGGACGATCTCATATCAGTTTTCTCTAAATATCCGCAGTTTGAGGTCAAGAAAATAGAAGTAGATATAAGAAAGGACAAAGACGATTTTGACGAACTTTGGATTAGTATACCCTTTAAGCAATGAGCATCCCAGTCCTATTGCTTGACTTTGACGGTGTTCTGGTAAAAGATAAGGCTTTGAACCCCTTTGAGGACACTATAGAGTTTATGCAAAATATAAGAAGGCTAAGTATACCCTTCAGAGTGGTTTCTAATAACTCTACAAGACCTCCGGATATACTTATAGAGAAGTTAAGAGAGAAAGGTATAGAAATACAAAAAGACGAGTTCATCTCGCCCTTATCTATTCTTGGAAATCATCTCAAAGCTCAAGGCATAAAAAGGGTATTCTTTATAGGCATGCCTACAGTGGAAGAATACATAAAAGCTCTCGGTTTTGAAGTGGCTCAAGACCATATGGTGGATGCGGTAGTGATAGGTCAGGACAGAAGCCTTGACTTTAACAAGCTAAAGATTGCCACTTCTGCGGTTTTTCTAAAAGGTGCTAAGCTAATTCCCATAAACCTAAGCAGGATAGTAAAGGACGACGATGGGCTTTACTTTCCCGGTGCTGGCTCAACTGCCCTTGCTATAGCCCATGCTTGTGGATACAACAGAGAACTACCAAACCTCGGCAAACCCTCTGTGGAGTTTATCAAATATGCCCTTGAAGGGCTAAGGGGTGATGAGGTTTATTTAGTTAGCGACGATATATATACAGACCTTGTAGGTGCAAGGGAGCTCGGTATAAAAACAGTTTTTATGACCACGGGTAAATACAAAAAAGAAGAACTGTCAAGGGCAAACTTTACTCCGGACCTGGTCTTTGACAGCCTCTCAGAGCTACTTGACTATCTTTATAAAGCTGTTTCTTATTAGCCTTTCAAGAAGTTCCTGTTTTCTTGCTTCCATTTTTCTCAGGAGAATTTCTTCTCTAAGTTCCTCCGGGCTTTTGCCTTCAGCTATTTCCTCCTGTGATAGGACCTTTGCTATATACACGTGGTCCTTGTCTTCCGCAAACACTATTTCTCCTGGGCTTGCTTTCCAAACTTCCTTGTCCAAAACTTCCACCAAATCCCCACGTGCAACCCTTAGTCTTTCTAAGCTTGCTCCCATTTCCTTAGCTATGGCATCAAGTCCCTTTTCTGGGCTAAAGATGGTTTTTAATTTTCCTTCATCCCTTCTATCTATTACAAGAAGTTCTATGTTTCTAACCACCCTTATATTACCACTTTTGAGCTTTTCCAACTCAAGCTCCAAGTCAGAAACTTTAACTTCCCTTTCAAGAAAGGCAATAAGCCCTTGTTTAGCTAAAATTTCTCTCTCTAAGAATCTTCTAAGGTCCTGAAGGGTAAGACCCTCTCTTGCAAGCTCTTGAGCTATTCCATCAATAGTGGTTCTGTTTGCCTTTGCAATGTTTCCCAAAGCTTGCTCCGTAAGTTCGGGAGGGACCTGCATACCTCTTCCTGTTAGGAACTGGTATAGTAGCATATCCTCTATGAGTTTATCAAGGACGTCTTTCCTGTTGGTAGTAGCATAGTAAAGCATGCCCATCTTAATGTCGCTCTCAAGTATAGGTTCTGAGTTTACAGAAGCTACCACTCTGTCTACAAGAGCCGCAGAAAAGCTCAAAGTTGTCCAAAGTAAAATTCCACCGAGTATCTTTTTGAAACTTCCTGAAACCATTTTTGGAAGACCTCCTTTCTTCTTTCTCTGAGGAGCTTTTCCCTTACTATGGGCTTTGCCTCCTCAAGGGGCATTATACCACTTCCCCTTCTGTCCGCCACCCTAAAGATAACATAACTCCCACCCACCTCTATAGGTCTTGTGGTCTTACCAGTGTCATAGGGATAGAGCTGACGTCTTACTATCTCTGGCAGTGTCTGAATAGAATACCACATGGGTTGACCTGCTCTTACACCACTTCCATCTTTTACCGCTTGACCCCTTGAAAGACTATAGTAAGCTTCGTTAGCTGCATCAAGGCTGTCTGCGGTATATCTTTCTAAGAGAACTTGTGCTGGGAGTTTAAAATCCCTTAAGTTGAGATAGTAGTAGGCGGTTATTTGTCCCTCCTTAATATCAAGTACTCCTGCCACCCTGTTTATTATCTTCTGGCTCAGTATTTCAGTGGTTATAAGCTCACTTGCCACCTCACTTAAACGCTTACTGCCTACGTGTCTCTCCACATACTCTTCAAATTCCTGTGGGCTAACGGAGATGCCCATTCTCTTTGCTTCCATCTGTATTATTTTGCTTCTTACATACTCTACAAGAAACTCTTGAAGGTCTCTGTGTGTAGCCCTGGCTATGGGTAAGTGTAATATTTCTCTCCAATAGGCATTAAAAGCTTGCTGTACTTGAGCGGAGGTTATCTGCTCCTTATCTATGCGCGCTACCACCTTGGCAGAAACTATGTTAAAGATTAAAAGGATAAGGAGCAGGAGCTTCATGGGTATATTATAGCAGTATGCAGGCAATTATAACTTTGGGTATGCTAATTGCCTTTAGCCTATTGGGGCTTTATGTAAAGGAGGCTTTCTTACAACTAAAGCCAACTATTCCCTATCTTCTCGCCCTTATTATGCTAAGCATGGGTTTAACACTAAGAGGTGAGGAGTTCTACGAAGTGTTTAGAAAGCCCTTGAGAATAATATACGCTGGGCTTTTGCAGTTTACCATAATGCCCTTGTTAGGATACATCCTTGCTATTTTAATCAGAGTTGATGAGAAGATTATGTATGGCTCTGTTTTGGTTGGCTCTGCCCCTGGTGGCACCGCTTCTAATGTAATAACCTACCTCTCAGGCGGAAACCTTGCTTACTCTGTAAGTATGACAACCTTTTCTACCCTAATCTCTCCCATAATGACACCCCTTCTCACTTATGTGCTTGTAGGGACAAGGGTTGACCTGCCGTTAGCTTCCATGGTCTTAGACCTTCTCTTGATAGTCCTCCTACCAATTTTGGTAGGCATCCTTATAAGAAGGGTTTTCCCAAGGATTACGCATCTTGAGACTCTATTACCATACCTTGCGGTCTTTTTTATAGGGGTTATAATCGCCACCGTCTTTGCCATAAACTCAGAGAGGCTCAAGGAACTTTCTATGCAGGTTTTTATACTTGTCCTGCTTCACAACCTTTTGGGTTTTCTTCTTGGATACATCTTTGCAAAAGTGGTAGGTTTTGACAGAACTTATGCTAAGACCCTTTCCATAGAGGTGGGGATGCAAAACTCTGGCTTGGCTACAGTCCTTGCCCTCAGATACTTTCCTCCAGAGTCTGCTCTTCCTGGTGCCCTTTTTAGCCTCATGCAAAACCTCAACGGACTAATTTTGTCTATCATATTCAGAAGGCTATGAAAAGGTTTTTACCCGTTCTTTTACTTCTTATCTCTTCCTGTTCTGTGGTGGTGCAGGATAGGTCTACAG
>JAXSOX010000014.1:0-17300 GCA_037926525.1 Aquificaceae bacterium
CCATCCCAACGGAAAGGGTAAAGTAGGATTTTATATTCGCCAGCCTGTAGGTATAGTCTCTGCCATAACACCCTTTAACTTTCCCTTAAACCTTTCCATGCATAAGGTAGCACCAGCCCTTGCCTGCGGAAATGCGGTAATCCTTAAACCCTCAGAGAGGACACCTCTTACTCCCCTTATGCTCGGTGAAGTTCTGCTTGAGGCTGGACTTCCTCCACAAGCCCTTAGCATCCTGCCTGGTTACGGTGATGTGGGAAAGGCTATGACAATGCATCCTGATGTGAGGGTGGTATCTTTTACAGGTAGCAGAAAGATAGGAGAGATAATAACCCGTCAGGCAGGTATAAAAAAGGTGGTGCTTGAGCTTGGGTCAAATTCCGCCATAGTGCTCCACAAGGATGGAGACCTAAAAAAGGCGGTGCAAAAAACTGTTTTGGGAGGATACGCTATAGCAGGTCAGGTTTGCATATCTGTGCAGAGGGTCTTTGTCCACGAGGAGCTTTTTGACCAATTTCTTGAGGAGCTTGAAAAGGCGGTAAATGGGCTTAAGGTGGGAGACCCCATGCAAGAGGACACGGATGTGGGTCCAATGATAGGGGTTTCTGAAGTTCAAAGAGTTCAGGAGTGGATAGATGAAGCTCTTCATGAAGGTGCAAAACTTATAACTGGTGGTGTTTCTTGTGGAGATAGGGTTTCTTCTGTGCTTTTGCCAACGATTGTTTCTCTTGTCCCTCCAAACACAAAACTCTATAGGGAAGAAGCCTTTGCTCCAGTGGTGGTAGTCAACCCCTACAAGGAAGTAGAAGAAGCCATACAGATGGTTAACGATTCAGAGTATGGTCTTCAGGTGGGAGTATTTACCAAAGACATAGACATAGCTTGGGAATTTATAAGGAAGGTTCAAGCGGGTGGAGTGCTTATAAACGAAGGACCTAACTTTAGGGCGGACCATATGCCATACGGCGGTGTTAAATACTCTGGCATAGGTAGAGAAGGACCACGCTTTGCCATAGAAGACTACACGGAGATAAAGATGGTAATTTTTGACCTTTCTTAAACCAAGAGTGTCTCTCTTGGGCTCGAAACTTACCACTGTGAAAAATAAAGTTCTTGAGGTGCTGATAAGAAGGCATCTTGAGAAGCTAATCTGCTGTAGTAGTGCTAACTTGGAGGTTTTGAAGGGTAATCAATAGCTTCATAAACCTATGAAGACTATTCTAAATCTTGACAAAAATAAAATGTTGTAAGATAATAAGCTACTATGATAGACATAGCTTTTGCACAACAAACAGGGCATGGTTCAAGCCCAGTGGGAGCGTTGCTTTTTCAACTCATATTCTTTATATTGCTTTTTGCACTCTTTTACTTTCTCCTCATAAGACCTCAGAACAAGGCAAGAAAAAGACATCAGGAGTTTTTGGCAAACCTCAAAAAGGGTGATAGGGTTGTAACCGCAGGCGGTATATGGGGCACGGTAGTGGAGATAGGGGATGATACCGTAACTCTTAAGGTGGATGCCAACACACGCATAACCTTCACAAAGGAAGCCATATCTCACTACCAGCCAGGCTACAAGAGGGAAGACAAGAAGGAAGAAGACTAAATTTTTCTCTATGAAGCTGTTGCTGGAGGAGGGGGTAGTCCTACCAGAGGTTGAAGACCACAAAAAAACAGCCCTTATAAAGGGTAGAGAGGAAATAAGCTACGCGGACCTTAGAGAAAACATCTCCAGCTTTGCGGAGCTAACAGATATATTGCCCGGTGAGAGGGTGCTTATATGTTCTGAGAATAGACCTGAATGGGTCTATGCCCTCTATGGTGCTTGGCAAAGGGGAGGGGTGGTAGTGCCTGTGGACTTTATGTCAAGCGTGGAGGAGATACTATACATCCTAAAAGAAACAGAGCCTGCTGTGGTTTTTTGTTCAGAGCAAACCCAGAAGTCTGTTAGGGAAGCCCTTCAAGAGTCTGGAGTTAAACCCCTTCTTTACAACTTTGATAGCCTTATACTTCCCAAACCTCGTGAAAAACCTATAAGCAGAGGTTTGGAAGAAACCGCTTTGATTCTTTATACCTCTGGCACTACTGGACAGCCAAAGGGGGTGATGCTTAGCTTTAAGAACCTGCTTTCTAACATAAGGGCTATCCAGAAGGTGGGTGTTGCAGGCAAAAGGGACAAGACCCTTGCTCTTCTACCCTTTCATCATTCATATCCTTTAATGGTTACTTTGCTTGTGCCTTTGTATCTTGGTGCAACGGTAGTCTTTTTGGAAAGGCTAAGTTCAGAAGAGCTTCTTAGAACGCTAAAAGAGCACAAAATTACCATACTTGTGGGTGTGCCAAGGCTTTATCAGCTTTTGCATCAGAGGATAATGGAAGGGCTTATGGCAAACCCTTTTGGTAAGCTTCTCTTCAAACTCTCTCCCTATATGGGGCAAGGGCTAAGAAGGTTGGTCTTTAAGAGGGTTCATGACGCCCTTGGAGGAAGTCTCAGATACTTAGTAAGTGGTGGTGCTAAGCTACCCTTGGAGGTTGCCCTTGACCTAAACAGGCTTGGCTTTACCATCCTTGAAGGCTACGGTCTTACAGAAACGTCTCCAATAGTCTCTTTTAATCCGCCTCAAAAGCCTAAACTCGGCTCTGTAGGACTGCCAATAGAGGGGGTTTATGTAAAGATTAGCGAAGAGGGAGAGGTGCTTGTGCGCGGTGTGAACGTAATGCAGGGCTATTACAAAAAACCAGAGGAGACACAGAGGGCTTTCAAGGACGGTTGGCTTCTCACTGGAGACCTTGGATACATTGACCAAGAGGGATACCTTTACATTACTGGCAGGAAAAAGGAGGTTTTAGTCCTCTCTGGTGGAAAAAAGGTAAATCCGGAAGAGCTTGAAAACCTCATACTCTTGGAAGGCAAGGGTAGGATAAAAGAGGTGGCGGTTTTGGAAATAGAGGGAAGCGTAAAGGCTTTACTTTTACCAGATTTTGAGCTTTTGAAGAGGGAAGGAGTTTTAAACATTGAAGAGTTTGTCAGATGGCAGGTTATTGACAAGGTAAACCAAAAGCTACCAGAATGGAAAAGAATAAGGGGCTTTAGGGTGGTAAAGGAAGAGCTTCCAAAAACCAGACTTGGAAAACTAAGAAGGTTTTTACTTCCTCAAATATACCAGTCTACGGAAGCTTACAGCAAGGAAGAGCAAGAAGACCCAATAATGAACACTCAAGAGGGTCAGGCTATAAGGAGCTTTCTTCATGGGCTAACTCAGCGAGAAGTAAAGGGATACCACCATCTTGAGCTTGACCTTGGGTTAGACTCTTTGGGAAAGGTGGAGTTTCTTAGCTTTCTTGAATCTACCTTTGGGGTTTCTGTCTCCGAAGAAGACCTAATAAACAACCCAAAAGTCCAAGATGTGGTAAGGCTTGTATCTGAAAGGAAGGAAAAGCTTGAGCTTTCAGAAGTCCATTGGAAGGATATACTCCTCAAAGGAAAGCCATACCAGTTAAAAGAGTATACTTTTGCCTTTGGCACAGGCAGGTTAATTCTCAAGACCTTTTTTAAACTATACAACCGCCTTGAGGTTCGTGGGCTTGAAAACTTGCCTGAACCACCTTTTATACTTGCACCAAACCATGCCAGCTATTTAGATGGTTTTGTATTGGCTTGTGCACTGCCACAAGATATAGCCCTCAAAACCTACTTCCTTGGAGCGGAAGAATACTTTAGAGACCCTTTGAGTGCAGTTTTTGGCAGGCTTGCTCATGTGATAACGGTTAACTTAGACAAAAGGCTAAAAGAGTCTCTCCAGAAAACCGCATGGGCTTTGAGGCTTGGTAAGGTAGTGGTTATCTTTCCAGAAGGAGCAAGGACGAGGGATGGAAAACTTCTACCCTTTAGAAAGGGCTTTGCCATACTTAGCAAAGAGCTTGATGTGCCTGTGGTGCCTACCGCTATAAAAGGGACTTACCAATCCCTGTCTCTATACGATAAGTTTCCAAAACCTGCAAAGATAGAGGTGGTCTTCGGAAAGCCTATAAAACCTCAAGGAAAGAGCTACGAAGAAATCGTAGAAGAGACAAGAAAGGAAATTGAAAGACTACTCTCTTAGGCTTCTTCCGCCACCGTCTTTACTGCCAAAACGCCTATCTCTTCTGCGAGGGAGAGAGCCTCTTCCTTTGCGTTTAGATAAACTACCACAGGAATGGTTTCTTGTCCTACCGCCTTTGAGATTATCATAGCCCTCTTGAAGACCTTTTCCACATCCTCTGGATAAAGGGTCAAAGTTGCCTCAAGGGCTACATGAACCTCCTTTCCAGTTTCCTTGAGCCTTCCTTTGCCAGCAAAGTCAACCTTTAGAGCAAAGTCTTTCATGTCTTCGTCTATAAGACCACTATCTATAGCATCGTCCAGTATATCCGCAAGGGTAAACTTGTCTATAGGTCTTAGTCTTCTTATAACTCTGCCAAGGAAGGCAGGTGCGTTTTCTCTAACCTTTCTTTCAAAACTTTCTCCTCTTAGCTTTGCCACATCTATCTTAAGAACTCCTACGTCTTTCTTGAGAATCTCCACGTCCGCCTTAAGTGGTCTGAACTCTTCTTCTACAAACCTTTCAAACCTTGCAGGAAGCCTTCTTAGTTCCTCTTCCAGTATTAGACTTCTTATCCTCTCGCGCCACTCGGGGTTTTCTCTGAGTATCCTCTCAAGGTCTTCTATGGTGTTGATAACATAACCCATGCTAATAAATATAACCCAAGAGCTTGCCTGTAGCACTACTTTGTGTATAATTCTATGCTTATGACGGGGCATGAAATCCGTGAGCTTTTCTTGAGCTTTTTTGAAAAAAAGGGGCATACAAGGGTAAAGTCCGCAAGCCTTATTCCAGAAAAGGACCCAACTCTTCTGTTTGTAAACGCTGGTATGGTGCCTTTTAAGGATGTTTTTCTTGGCATAGAAAAAAGACCATACACGAGGGCGGTCTCTTGCCAAAAATGTCTTAGGGTTTCTGGAAAGCACAATGACCTTGAAAGCGTAGGTTTTACCTCAAGGCATCATACCTTTTTTGAAATGCTTGGAAACTTCTCCTTTGGAGACTACTTTAAAAAGGAAGCCATAGAATACGCTTGGGAGTTCGTTACCGAATATCTAAAGATACCAAAGGAGAGGATATACGTAAGCGTTTTTAGAGAGGATGAGGAAGCCTTTCTCATATGGAGAGACCACATAGGGCTTTCGGAAGACCGCATATGGAAAATGGGGGAGGAGGACAACTTTTGGCAGATGGGTGATACGGGTCCCTGCGGTCCCTCTTCCGAGATATATGTGGATAGGGGTCCAGAATACGAGCCGGAGAGATACCTTGAAATATGGAACTTGGTCTTTATGCAATACAACAGGGATGAAAGGGGAAACTTGACTCCTTTGCCAAAGCCTAACATAGACACGGGTATGGGGCTTGAGAGGGTTGCCAGCGTGCTACAGGGGACAAGGACCAACTTTGAAATAGACCTTATAAGACCTCTTATAGCCTTTGGTGAAGAGCTTTCTGGAAGGGTTTATGGGGAAAACTTTGAAACAGATAGTGCCTTAAGGGTAATAGCGGACCATCTTAGGGCTTTGACCTTTGCCATAAGTGATGGTGTTCTTCCTTCCAATGCAGGCAGGGGCTATGTGATAAGAAGAATTCTAAGGCGTGCCATGAGATATGGCTACAAGCTGGGAATAGAAGAGCCTTTTCTCTATAAGGGTATTGACCTTGTGGTGGACATAATGAAAGAGCCTTATCCTGAACTTCTTCAGTTAAAGTCCTTTGTAAAGTCTGTAGTCAAGGCGGAGGAGGAGAGGTTTATAAACACTCTCAAAAGAGGTATGCCTTACGCAGAAGAGATTCTTCAAAAGGCGGAAAAGGGTCTTATACCAGGAAATCTTGTGTTTAGTCTTTACGATACCTATGGCTTTCCTGTTGACCTCTTTGAAGACATGGCAAGGGAGAAGGGTCTAAAGGTTGATATGGAAGGCTTCCAGAGGGAAATGGAAGAGCAAAGGGAAAAGGCAAGAAAACACTTTAAGATAGAGGTAAAGGCTACAAAGCCTGTTTATCAACACTTAAAGGAGCTTGGGAAAACCTCTACCTTTCTGGGCTACGAAGAGACAAGCCTACACACAGAGGTTATAGCACTGTTAAAGGATGGTGAGCTTGTTTCTGAATTAAGGGAAGGAGAGAGGGGCGAAGTGTTTCTAAGGGAAACTCCCTTTTACGCAGAAAGGGGTGGTCAAATAGGAGACAGGGGTATTATACAAACCTCGGAGGGTCTCTTTTTTGTGGAGGATACCCAGTCGCCAGTAGAGGGTGTGATAGCACATATAGGTTATGTGTCAAAGGGGTCAATAAGGCTTGGAGACAGAGTCTTTGCACGCATAGAGGAGGAAAGGAGAGAGGACATAAAAAGAAACCATACCGCAACGCATCTTTTACACTCTGCTTTGAGAGAGGTGCTTGGCGAACACGTGCGTCAGGCGGGTTCTTTGGTAGCGGACCAATATCTGCGTTTTGACTTTACACATTTTCAGCCTCTCACAGAAGAGGAAATAAGGAAGGTGGAGGAGCTTGTAAACCTGCAGATAATGAAAAACCAGCCTGTGTTGGTGGAGGAGATGGACTACCAGTCCGCCATAAGAAGCGGTGCTATTGCCATCTTTGAGGAAAAGTATGGAGAGAGGGTAAGAGTCCTTAGCGTGGGGGACTTTTCAAAGGAGCTTTGCGGTGGAACTCATGTGAAAAGAACGGGGGACATAGGATATTTCATGATAGTCTCTGAATCCTCGGTAGGTGCGGGTGTAAGACGCATTATTGCAAAAACGGGAAGGTGGGCGGTAGAGCATGCCTTTGAGGAGAGGAGAAGGCTTCTTGAAATTGCCAGGTCTCTTGGGGTTTCCTCAGAGGATGTTCCAAGGGCTGTGCAAAAACTTACAGAGGAGCTAAGGGAAAAGGAAAGGGAAATAAGCAGACTAAAGGAAAAGCTACTTGCTGGGGATAACCTCTCAGAGGTAAAGAAGGAAAAGGTGGGAGAGATAGATTTGTATTTTGGCGTGCTTGAGGAGGTTGAGCCAAAGGACATGCTTGTCCTTGCGGACAGGATAAGAAACAACACAGACAGAGCGGTAGTCTTTCTAATTAGCAAAAGGGGAGAAAAAGCGTCATGCCTTATAGCACTTTCTAAGGAGCTTACAGATAAGCTTTCCGCAAGGGAGCTTATGAAGGTGGTTTCTAAGTATCTTGGTGGCGGTGGTGGTGGAAGGGATGACTTGGTGCAGGGTAGTGTGAAAAGCCTTGACCAGTTGCAGACTGCGGTGGAGAACCTAAAATCTGTTATAATAGATAGTTTCACGGAGGTGAAAGGATGAAGAAGGGCTTACATCCAGAGCTTAAACCTACTCATTTTGTATGCGGTTGTGGCAATAGCTTTACACTGCTTTCCACAAAAGGCGGGACTGTTTACCTTGAGACTTGTAATGCCTGCCATCCCTTTTATACAGGTAAGCTAAGGGTAAAGCCAGCCTTTTTGGAGCTAAAGGGCAAAGGATAATGCTAAGCCCTGAGCTTGAGGAAAGGTTAAAATCCATAGAGCAAAAGTATTTGGAGCTACAGTATCAGCTTAGCAGTCCAGAGGTAGTCTCAGACAGGGAAAAGCTCACGAAACTTGGAAAAGAGCTAAAGGATATAGAAGAAGTTTATAAGGCATACAAAGAGTATAGAAAACTGCTCTCTGACCTTGAGCAGGCAAAAGAGCTTTTGAAAAACGAAGAGCTAAAAGACCTTGCAAAAGAAGAGATAGAAAGACTTACGCAGGAGTTAGAGAAGACAGAAAAACACATAAGAGTCCTGCTACTTCCTAAGGACCCAAGGGACAGCAAGAACGTTATATTGGAGATAAGGGCGGGCGTAGGTGGTGAAGAGGCAGCGCTTTTTGTGGCAGACCTTCTAAACATGTATAGAAAGTATGCGGAAGAAAAGGGTTGGAAGTTTAGCATCCTATCTGCCAATAGGACTGGTTTGGGAGGCTACAAGGAGGTTATTGCTCTTATAGAAGGTGAGGGTGTATATTCAAGGCTTAAGTTTGAGAGCGGAGTCCACAGAGTCCAGAGAGTGCCAATAACCGAAGCGGGAGGAAGGATACACACTTCCACTGCAACGGTGGCAGTCCTTCCAGAAACGGATGAGACGGAGATTCAAATAGACCCAAAGGACCTAAAAATAGAAACCTTTAGGGCAAGCGGTGCAGGTGGTCAGTACGTAAACACTACAGAAACTGCAGTAAGAATAACCCATCTTCCTACAGGCATAACCGTATCCTGTCAAGACGAAAGGTCTCAATTCCAAAACAAGCAAAAAGCACTAAAGATACTTTACGCAAGACTAAAAGACTTTTATGAACGACAAAAGGAAGAGGAGCTTGCAAGGGAAAGAAGACAACAGGTAGGCACAGGTGAGCGGAGCGAAAAGATAAGAACCTACAACTTTCCACAGAATAGAGTTACGGACCATAGGATAAACTTAACCTTATACAAGCTTGGAGATGTGCTTGAAGGTAAATTGGACGAACTTATAGACGCTTTGGTGGAGCATGATATAGAAGAAAAACTCAAAGCCCTTGCATAAGCCTGTAGGGTCTGAGAGTATTGCCCTCAATAAGACCCACTCCTATAAAGGTATCATATTCGTAGAGCCTTACAAAGGTTTTCTCAAGGCTTTCCTTTAGCCTTATGACAGAGCCATGCTTTATTCTTCTTGAAAGTCCACCCTCAAGAGTTATTTTTGGCATAAAACTTAGTGCTTCTCCCACTGGGATTAAAAGCCCAGAAAGGTCTTCCAAAGACAAGAGCCTGTTGTAGGACACCGCCATTTCCACCTTAAAACTACCTACTCTTAACCTTCTTAACTCCACCATATGAGCACCACAAGAGAGCTCCAGTCCAATGTCGTGAATTAGACTTCTTATATATGTGCCAGAGGAAACCTCAAAAAGGAACTTCACAAAGGGTATTTCACATTCCAAGAGCTCAGCCTTGTATACATAAACCTCTACAGGCTTTATATCAACCTTTAAACCACTTCTTGCAAGCTCATAAGCCCTTTTGCCACCTATCCTCTTTGCTGAAAAGGGTGGAGGTTTTTGAAGGAGTTTTCCTGTAAAAGTCTTTAACACAGCCTCTATATCTTGGCAGGAAACTTCCACTGGTCTTGATTGAGTAATCTTACCCTCTGCGTCATAGGTATCTGTTATCTCACCCAGCTTTGCGGTTGTCTCGTAGGTTTTATCAAGTCCTATGAAAAACTGAGAGAACTTGGTTGCCTCACCCACAAGAACTACCAACAGCCCAGTAGCTATAGGGTCAAGAGTGCCAGCATGTCCTACCTTTACCTTAAAGCGCTTTTTTATGCCTTCAAGGACTTCCATAGAGGTAGGACCCTTTGGTTTGTCTACAAGAAGAACACCCGAGACCATTAGCTTAGAAAATCTTTTAGATGTCTTTTCATAGCCATATTTCTGAGCTTTCTAAGTGCCCTTGTCTCTAACTGACGCACCCTTTCTCTGGATATTTGCAGTATATCACCTATTTCTCTTAAGGTCTTTGGTTCTTCACCTCTTAGACCAAACCTTAGCTCTATAACCCTTCTTTCCTTCTCTGGAAGTTTGTTCAAAAGCTCTTCTATCTCCTTCTCTAACACCTCGTTTATTATTTTCTCTTCCACGTCCGCAGTGCCATGTTGACTGAGAAAGTCTACGAAGAAGGTATCTTCGTTCTCACCAACGGGAGCGTCCAAAGACAGTGGCACTCTACAAAGTTGAAGACATTTATCTACCTCCTCAGGACTTATCTTGTAGCCTTCTTTTTTTATCCTTTTCTCTATCTCCTCTTCCGTAGGCTCACGCCCAAGCTCCCTTTCCAGCTCCTTATAGAGCACTTCCTTGGTGTATTCGTAGGCTATCTCTTCAGAGGTTGGTTCTCTTTCAAGTTCCTTATATAGCCTACTGTATATACCGCTTATGCGGTTTATAAGATGGGACTGTTTTATGGGAATCCTTACCGCACCAGTCTGCTGAGAGAGTGCCTGCATTATGGCTTGCCTTATCCACCAAACCGCATAGGAAATAAACTTCACACCTCTGTCTGGGTCAAACCTCTTTGCCGCTTCTATAAGCCCATGGTTACCTGCAGCGATGAGCTCGGAAAGAGGGAGACCATAGCCTAAATATTGCTTTGCTATGCTTATTACAAACCTAAGATTTGACTCCACAAGTCTTCTAAAAGCTTGCTGGTCTCCTTCCTTTGCCCTTCTTGCAACCTCCTTCTCCTCCTCCGGAGTGAGGAGGGGTATCTTGGATACCTTCTTAAGATACTGGTTTATTATTTCCTGTTCAGTGTCTGGTATCATCATCTTAACCTCAAGACAATAAAGAGGTTATTGTCTCTTCTTCTTATAAGCAGTAGAGCACTTTCTCTGCCTGCCTGTCTGAGGGCTTCTATGCTCTGTTGGAATTCTCTCACGTTAGAGACTGGTCTGTTGCCAACTCTAAGTATAATATCTCCTGGGGCTATACCGCTCTGCATGGCAAGGCTGTTAGGGGCAACCCTTACTACAAGAACTCCTTTAACTCCAAGCCTTGCTTCTTCTTCCTGTGTTAGGTCTCTCAACACAAGACCCAGGTCCGCCTGACCCTGCTCAGCCTCCCCCACTTGCCTATCCTCTGGCATTTCCCCTACCCTTATCTTAAGGTTTGTCTCCTTTCCATCTCTTATCACTTTAAGGTTTATCTCTTTGCCCGGCTCTGTCCTCATTATCTTAAACTGAAGCTCTCTCACTTCGCTTATTTTCTGACCGTCAACTTCAACCACTATATCACCTACCTTAAGACCTCCCTTGTCCGCAGGGCTTCCAGGCATTATCTGGGCTATTATCACACCTTCTTTTACTCCAAGGCTTTCTGCCATCTCGGGAGTTATATCCTGTATAACTATACCGAGCCATCCTCTTGTGACCTTGCCCTTGGCTATTAGCTGGTCTGCAACCCACTTGGCTAAGTTTATTGGTATGGCAAAGCCAAGCCCCTGACCTTCCGCCAATATGGCGGTATTTATGCCTATAACTTCACCCCTTATGTTCACCAGCGGACCTCCAGAGTTTCCAGGATTTATTGCAGCGTCTGTTTGAATAAAGCTTTCGTATTGGGTTATGCCTATTGTCCTTCTTAAGGCGGATATAACACCCACCGTCACCGTCCTCTCAAGCCCATAGGGGTTTCCAATGGCTATAACCAACTGACCAACTTTAAGTTTGTCTGAATCACCGAGCTTTGCTATCCTGCTTTCTGGATTTGGAATATCCTTACCATCCACTTCTATCACTGCCACATCTGTCTTGGGGTCTGTGCCTACAATCCTTGCCCTCTTTTCTGTGTGCCTGTCAAACCTGACCCTTATAGACCTTGCGTTTTGAACCACGTGGCTGTTTGTGAGTATGTAAAACTTACCATTCTTGTAGTCTATTATCACACCAGAACCCAAAGACCTTCTTTCTTGAGGTGGTATTTGAAATGGGAAAGGGAAAGGAAAAGGACTTTCAATACCCGAAACTTCTTGAGTGGCAAATATGGTTACCACAGAAGGTGATACCGCTTCCACTATGGCGGTTAGCTCTTCTTCAAATTGAGAAAGCACCTGAGAGGAAACCACGGGCTTATTCTGTTGTTGGGGTGGCGCGTCCACCTTCTGAACATGCAGTGCCTTACAGCCTAAGATGAGCAAGAGGCTCATAAAAAGAGCGGTAAAAAGCACCATTTTCCTCCTCCTCATTTCCCAACCTCACAAGAAAAGAATAGAACCCTAAAGACCGCTTTGTCAATCTCATAAATCATACTTTCAATCCTCTTTCTTGAGATTATACCACCTTTGAGGTTTGGGTTAAAGGAAGAACCCGTATAATGGAAAAACTTTATCAAATCCCACCCTCTGAAGGGTATAGGGACATCTTCAAGGAAAAGGTGTCTTAGCTTAACCTTACCTTCAAGAAGGTTTAATACCTCCTCTACCTTTGGGAAGGGAAAGCCAAATTGAGGCAGGCTTCCATCTACGGGAATGGCACACAGAAAAAGTCTTCTACAAACCCTCAAGGCTTCGGGTATGGTCCTCCTTAGGTCAGTCCAATGAAGGGCAAAATTACTTATTACATAGTCAAAGCTCCTGTCTTTGAAAGGCAGGTAATGGGCATCTCCGAGCACTACATTGCCAAACTTCTCCTTGTATGTTTTAGCCATACCAAAGGCTATGTCTATACCAACCACATTATCAAGCCCTTCGCTGAGAATACCAGTCCCACAGCCAATGTCAAGAGCAGAACCTTCTATTTTTTCAAGAGCTTTTAGCCTCTGTGCGGAGTATCTTTGAGGGATTGCCCACTCTTCGTAACTATTACAGGCTCTTGAGAACCTCAAAGATAAGACCTTCATTCTCCGGAAAGTGTCCTCCTAAGAAGGTTATTAATTTAGCCCTTTTTAACATGTTGTAAAGAGTAAGCGCGGAGGAAAAAGGGGTTATAGGGTCATGCGTGCCATGTAGGATAATGACCCTTTGTTTTATGTGTGGTAGTATGTGCCTTATGTCAAGCTCCATGTAGTCTTTGAGAATTCTTTTTGCTCCTTGTAGGTCAATGTGGTCTTCAAAGGCTTTTGGATAGGATAAACCCCTAAACTCCTTGAGGAACTTCTCTCCTTCTCTTTCAAGCCTTATGAGAAACCCTCTTAGGTTTCTCCTGTCCCATAAACAACCAAAGCACGCACTACCGCCTATAAGCACAAGTCCTCTGAACCTCTGTGGGAACATATAAGCCATAAGCAAAGAAAGGCTTGCACCAAGAGACCAGCCTATGAGTATAGAGTTTTCTGGAATACCTAATGCTATTTCTCTTGCAAGATTTTGAAGGCTTTCATACCTAAGTTGGCTTTCGCCATGAAAGGGAAGGTCTACGGAAGGGATACCCTTTAAAACCTTTGAGCTAAAACCCCATCCATGAAGAAAAAAAAGCGGGCCCGGAGGGACTCGAACCCCCGACCTAGGGATTAGAAATCCCTTGCTCTGTCCAGCTGAGCTACGGGCCCTCGGGGTGGCAGGACTTGAACCTGCGACCTTTGGCTCCCAAAGCCAACGCTCTCCCACCTGAGCTACACCCCGTGGAAAGTATAATTATAAACCAAACCTTAATATTTGGCTATCTTTTTGCCACAAGTAAGGTAAGGTCTCTGAGCCTGCAGGAGTATCCCCATTCGTTGTCATACCATGCAGCCACGTGGACCATATCCTCTATAACCTGCGTTAGCCCTGCGTCAAAGATGGCGGAGTGTGGGTTGCCTATTATATCCTGAGAAACTATCGGGTCTTCTGTGTATTGCAAAATGCCCTTAAGATAGCTCTCTGATGCTTCCTTGAAGGCGGTGTTTACCTCTTCTATGGATGTGGGTGGTCTTTCTACGATAACTGTGAGGTCTATCAAAGACCCATCCGCCACCGGCACTCTTCTTGCAGTGCCGTCAAGTTTACCCTTTAATTCTGGTATAACTTCACCTATGGCTTTTGCAGCACCTGTGGTGGTTGGGATGATGTTAATTCCAGCGGAGCGAGCGCGCCTTAGGTCTTTGTGTGGCAGGTCAAGAACCCTTTGGTCATTGGTGTAGGCATGCACCGTAACCATGTAGCCCTTTTTCACTCCAAACTTCTCATGAAGCACCTTAAGAGTTGGTGCAAGACAGTTGGTGGTGCAAGAGGCGTTGGATATTATCCTATGCTTTTCTGGGTCATACATATGCTCGTTTACACCAAGGACGATGGTCACGTCTGGATTTTTGGCAGGTGCGGAGATTATTACTCTCTTTACTGTATCCCTTAGGTGAAGCTCCGCCTTTTCTCTACTTGTGAAGGCTCCTGTAGACTCAATAACCACATCAACCCCCAGGTCTCCCCATGGTATTTCCCCTGGGTCTTTTACCGAAAAGACCCTGACCTCCTTTCCGTCCACTACAAGGCTTGAGTCTTTGGCTTCCACATGTCCTTTGAACCTTCCATGCACCGAGTCATACTTAAGAAGGTGTGCCAGAGTTTTTGTGTCTGTTAGGTCATTTACCGCTACTATCTGTATGTCTTCGTGCCCGTAGCAGGCTCTAAAGAAGGACCTTCCTATCCTACCAAAACCGTTTATACCTACTCTTATCATGGTAATTTAAATTATACCAAAGGAGCTTTCCACAGCTAAGTGGGTTATCAGGCTCAAACAATAATCAGACTGTCTGTGGTGCCAAAGGGGTTAGGAACCTGCTGGTCTGCGGACAGCTCATTTTCCCAGTATTGTCCGTCAATAAGGTATTTAAACCGATAGCTCCTGCCAGTCTTTAGTCTCTTGCTTATCCAAAAAGTCCCATCCTTTTTCCTGCGCATGGGTTCTGGTTTCCAATCGTTCCACTCACCTACAACCTCAACCCTTTGTGCCTCATCCCTTTTCACATAAAAGCTCACCACGCATATGTTTCTGCCTTCTTGATAGCTCTTCCTTATCATTGGTCACCCCCCTGCGTATTTATAATTCAGTTTAACCCATAAACCTTGCCTTCTGTTATAATAGACCCTTATCTGAAGGATGAACCTAAGCCAAGAAGAGGTAAATAGACTATCAAGGGACTACAAGGTAATACCTCTATACGCAGAGTTTATGGCGGATACAGAGACGCCTCTTTCTGTTTATCTTAAGCTCAAAGAAGGTTGGAAGTATAGCTTGCTTTTAGAGAGTGCGGAGGGTGGAGTTAAATGGGGTAGGTATTCTTTCGTAATACTTGCAAATACCTTCCATTACGCTTGGAAAAGTGGAATAGCATACCTATACGAAGGGGGAAGGGTTAAGCTCTTTGAAGAGAGAGACCCACTAAGACCAATAAAGCTCTTACTTGAAGACTTTAAAGCCTATCATGACCCATCCCTTCCAAGGTTTTGGGGAGGCTTTGCAGGTTATGTGGGCTACGACATTATAAAGTGCTACGAGCCTATAGAGGATAAAAAGCCAGACACTCTTGAGGTTTTTGACCTTTTCTTTATCCTTAGTGATGTGGTGGTGGTGCATGACAATCTAAGCGGTAGTTTGAAGGTTATAGTGCCTTTGCATGCAGATAGGGACATATCAAGAGAATATGAAAGGGCAAAAGGGCTCATAGAAGACATAAAAGAGAGGATTTTCACTACTTGCGTCTATCCTATGCACTTTCCTCAGAGAGCTATAGACCTCAAAGAATGGCGTTCAAACTACACAAAAGAGGAGTTTATGAGTTTGGTAAAAAGGGCAAAGGAGTATGTGGAGCAGGGAGATATAGTGCAGGTGGTTTTGTCTCAAAGGTTTAGTAAGGTCTTTTCTGGAGAGCCAGAGGGTATATACAGGTCTTTGAGATTTCTAAACCCATCACCCTATATGTATTACATGGACTTTGGAGACCTAAAGGTAATAGGCTCTTCTCCAGAGGTCTTGGTAAGGCTTGAGGGGAGCAGGATAGAAACAAGACCCATAGCGGGGACAAGAAGGAGGGGAGAAACTCCCGAGGAGGACTTGGCTCTTGAGAGGGAGCTCCTGCAAGATGAGAAGGAAAGGGCGGAACACTTAATGCTTGTAGACCTGGCAAGAAACGATGTGGGACGCGTAAGCAAGCCAGGAAGCGTAAGGGTAGAGGGCTTTATGAGGGTAGAAAGGTATTCTCATGTTATGCATATGGTGAGCGATGTAATAGGTGAGCTAAAGGATGGTCTTTCTGCGGTGGACGTTTTGAAGGCTCTCTTTCCTGCGGGGACAGTGTCTGGTGCACCCAAGGTTAGAGCCATGCAGATAATAGAGGAGCTTGAAAAGGAAAGAAGAAGCATATACGCAGGGGCGGTGGGTTATATATCCTTTGAAGGAAATATGGATATGGCAATAGCCATAAGAACTGCGGTGCTACTAAGAGACCAGGTTTTTCTTCAAGCGGGTGCAGGCATAGTGGCGGACTCTGACCCAGAAAAGGAGTGGTTAGAAACTGTAAATAAGGCAAAAGCTCTTATGAAGGCTGTAGCTATGGCTGAGTCAATCCACGAACAAAGATAAACTCTTTATACCCTTCTCCTTGAAGAGTTCCCTTTTTATCATAGCCTTAAAAAGCTCCTGGTCTTGCTTAAAACTTGCAAACTTCTTCATAAGGCTTGCTTTTTGCTCCCTGCTTAGTTCATCCCACAGTTTTTTGGCTATTTCAGAAGAAAGGCTTTGTAGGATTTCCTCCGCACTTTGCATATCCTCTGGCATTTTTACTTGTATCTTTCTTCCTAAAATCTCTTCCGCAAGCCTTAGTTTTTTGAGAAACCTTTCCTTCCAGTCCAGACCTTGTGAAGTTTTCTTGATATAGAACCTTTTCAGTTTTTGTATCTGCTCAAAGCTCATAAAAAGTGGTAGCTTTGAGGCTCTATTTGGAGGATGGAAAAGGAAAAACCTTTTTATACCTTCTTTCACCACTTCAAGGGGGTAGCCTTCCTCTTCAAGAAACTTCAAAAACCACCTATCTCTTGGCGAAAGAAAAAAGTCTCCCTTTATCTGCAGTATAAAGTCCTTAAGTTCTCTATAATAGCTCATGGGCTCTTTTTAGCACCTCTTCGTGGCTAAGTAATGTTCTAAAACCCTCGGGGCTAAAATGTGTTCTTGTGCCTTCAAAGACCTCTAAAAACCTTTCTATAGTGGGTGCTTGTCCTATGCGAAAGGCTTTGCATATGGAAGAGATAGTATAAAAGCCCAAGGTTTGAGCTCTTGACTCATCTTTTATTCTTTTTAAGAGCTTATTGGTGTTTTCTGAGATTTCTACCATGCCTCTCGTTTCCCATAACCTTTGGACAAGCTCCTCATCCCAGAGGTTTCCAAGCCAAAGAGGTCCTGCAACCAAAAGTCTATTCTTGCAGTGAGGACACTCATGCCTTATGTCTTCCACCTGCACACCCTCTCTGTATAGACACCTATCGCAGTAGAGCAAAAAGCCTATTTGTCTTATAAGAGCGTTGGTCCTTTTTGGTCCTATGTCCTTTATGAAGAAGGCTCTCATATAGTGCCTGTAGGAATAGGAAAACACTGGCTTTAGAGCGTAGTCCATCTTTGCACCTTCTTCTACTACCTTTTTTATGAGGATGCGTAAGCCTACCTCGTGGTAAAACTCCGCACTAAGCAGGGGCTTTGAGCCATATCTTCTTTGACAGGTTTCTGGATATG
>JAXSOX010000015.1:0-17280 GCA_037926525.1 Aquificaceae bacterium
AGATGAGAGTTTTGATAACTGGTGCGGCAGGCTTTATAGGTTCGCATCTTGCGGAGAGGTTCTTAGAGGAAGGCTTTTATGTTATAGGCATGGACAACTTTCTCACTGGCAGTCCAGACAACATAGCCCATCTTTTTGAGAAGAAAAACTTTCGCTTTATACACTACAACGTGGTTAACTACATATACGTAGAAGGTCCAGTGGACCTCGTAGTCCATTTAGCCTGTCCTGCCTCTCCTGTAGACTATATGAACCATCCCATACACACCATGAAGGTGGACTCCCTTGGCACTCTCAACACCTTGGGTTTTGCCAAGCTAAAGGGTTCAAGGTATGTCTTTGCCTCCTCTTCTGAAGTCTATGGTTCTGCACAGGTCCATCCTCAACCAGAAGACTACTGGGGATATGTAAATCCAGTGGGTCCAAGGAGCGTTTACGATGAGGCTAAGAGGTTTTCTGAAGCGTTGTGTATGGCTTATCACAGAGAACATGGACTTGATGTGAGGATTGCAAGGATATTTAACACCTACGGTCCACGCATGAGAAGAAAGGATGGGAGGGTAATACCCACCTTTATAGAGAAAGCCCTAAGTGGAGAACCACTACCCATATACGGGGATGGCTCACAGACAAGGAGCTTTTGCTACATAGATGACCTTGTAGAAGGACTTTTTAGACTATCTGTTAGAGAAGGTCTTGCTGGCACGGTGGTAAATTTGGGAAATCCTGAAGAGGTTTCCATATTGGAGCTTGCCAAAAGGGTTATTGAACTTTCTGGGTCTTCTTCAAAAATTGAGTTTCTTCCGCCACGAGATGATGACCCACCCAGAAGGTGTCCGGACATAAGCAGAGCAAAGAAATTGCTGGAATGGTTTCCTAAGGTATCCCTCGAAGAGGGTCTAAAGACAACTTTGAGATGGTTCAAAGGTTTATAATAATCTCATATAAGGAGAATAGCTGTGAAAAGAGAGAGGCTCATAATATTTCTTGGAGTGCTTGTCGCTCTGGTGTTTTTTTATCTTGGTTTGAAAGAGCGTCTAAAGACAAAAGGAGATAATGTTCAGCCCCCGCCTCTTGTAGTTCAGCCCTCACCACAAAGAGAAGAAGCTCCACAGCCTCAACAACCTCCTGCATCTGCAGAATTAGAGCCTAAAGCAGAAGTTAAAAAACAGGAAGAGAAGCAAGAAATAAAGGAAGCTCCAAAAACCAAGGAGCGAGATGTGATAGCTCAAAAGATAAGGGAGGAAAAAGGAATAGAACCTTCTCAAAAAGCAAAAGAAGAAAGGTCTAAGGAAAAACCTCGGGAAGTTAGAGAAAGTAGAGAAGTTGCAAAAGCCACCTTAAAAACTTACACGGTGCAAATAGGAGCTTTCGTGAATGAAGAGGGTGCAAAGAAAACTGCGGAAAGGGCAAGAAAAATGGGTTATAGGGTCAATATAGTTGAGGAAGATAACTTCTATAAGGTTAGGATTTTGGTGAAAACTGATGATATAGATAGTGAACTAAGAAAGTTGAGAGGAATCTTTGGAGGTGCTATAATTAAGCAATGAGGAAATTTACATTCTTGATTTTACTCTTTATCTTTTCCTGCGCTCCAAAGCAGGAAGATGTTTCTAAATCCCAGTGGCAATATTTTTATGACCTTGGCATGTCCTCTTACATAGCCAAAAACTATTCAGAGGCTATAGCCAACTTCTTTAGAGCATCACAGCTTGCACCCAATGAACCAAAGGTTTGGAATGCTCTTGGGTTAGCTTATATGGAGGTGCAAGAATACCAAAGGGCAGAGAATGCCTTTCTTAGAGCCCTTCAAGTGGATAAAACATATACGGAAGCAAAGCTCAACTTAGGAATTCTCTACTATAGACAGAAGGACTATGAGAGAGCTATAAGGGTTCTGAGAGAAGTTATTGAAGACGAAGCATTTCCTCAAAAGCACATGGCTTTCTACTCCTTAGCAAAGGTCTATCAGGCTATTGATAGAAAAGAGGATTATCTTGCTAACCTCAGAAGAGCGGTTGCCTATAACCCCATGTTTATTGACGCTCAACTTGAGCTTGCACAGTTTTATGAAGAAGAAGAAGACTACGCATCCGCAAGGGATGTCTATCAACGTCTAGTAAATAACGGAATAGTTAGCCCGGTCGTATACTTGGGCTTAGCCAGAGCGGAATATGAGCTTGGTAATTACTCCAATGCAAGGAATTACTTAAGAGTGGTCATTGAAGACAAGCAAGCCCCTGGTCATCTAAAATCCCGAGCATATGAGCTTTTAAGCCTTGTGCTTATTGCGGAACAGAGGGCACAGATTAAACCAAGAACTCAGGAACTTCCACGAAGTAGGATAATTGGTGAAGCTCAAGAACAAAAAAGGGAAACCTCAGAGGAACCTGAGGCAAAAGCAGAAACAAATCTGGAATCACAAAAAGTAGAACCCACTCAACAAGACAAAAAATACTACAGAATACAGTTGGGAGCTTTTTCCTCTATTGGTTTCGCAAGGGCTTGGAAAGAAAAGCTTGAAAAAGAGCTAAACCTAAAGGATGTTGTGATCGTGGAAAGCTCAGGCATATATAGAGTTTTTTACGGAAAATTTGAAAGTAGAGAAGATGCTCTCAGAGAACTTAGAAGACTCCGTGCCTTAAACCTATATGGTTTTATAATCTACCAGTAATCAAAGGCTCTCCTTAGTTGAGGGTAAAAGATTGCCACTTATACTTACCGCTTGTCTAAGGCTAAGGGCTAAGGCTTTAAAGCATGCTTCTGCCACATGGTGAAGAATTTTGCCAGAGAGAACCTTAATGTGAAGAGTGCTCCTGCTCTCTAAGGCAAAGCCTTTAAAAAACTCCCATATGAGTTCAAAGTCAAAGTCTGTTATCTTACCCCTTAGGTTTAAGTCTTCGTAGAAAAAGAGAGGTCTGCCAGAGATGTCTATACTTGCAAGAACAAGGGCTTCGTCCATAGGCACTATAGCATATCCGTAGCGGTTTATACCCTTTTTGTCTCCAAGAGCTTGCAAAAAAGCCATACCCAGCACTATACCCACGTCTTCTACAGTATGATGGTAAGAGACGTGCACATCTCCTTCTGCGTAAAGCTCAATATCAAACCTTCCATGCCTTGCAAGGGTCTCTACCATGTGGCTTAGAAAACCTACTGGTGTTTTCACCTTATAGTTTCCCACACCGTCAAGGTTCAGCGTCAACTCTATTTTGGTTTCCCGTGTCTGTCTGGTTATATGTGCCTTCCTCATGTAGCATGTATTCTATCACAAATTTCCTTAGGGCTTGTGCTGGGTCAGAGTAGTAGACCTTTATGCTTATATCAAGCAAGTGAAGTTTTTTCAGTAATAGCTCAAGGTCATCAATAGAATTTGCGCTAAGGTATCTTTTGAAGTTTAGAACCTGAAACTTGTGTTTTACATCCACCTCAGAAAGAGCTTTTTCCACATCCCAGCCATTTTCCACTAAGGTCTTAGCGGTATATAGCTTTAAAGTGTAGTTGACAAGGAAGGTTAAAACCTGCAATGGATGCATGCCAGACATTAGTATAGAGTTGATAGAACTTAAAGCTTTTTCGTAGTCTTTGAGAAACAAACCATCAGACAGGTCAAAAAGGCTAAGTTCAGGCTCTGCAATCACCATAGACTTGATGTCTTCAAGGGTTATGTTCCTTTTTCCATAGAGTATTAGCTTATCTGTTTCAGCCTTTAGGATTTGAAGCTGGTAAGAGCTTGCTTCCAAAAGATATTCAAGGGCAGAGTCTTCTATACTTATACCTTCCTTTTGAAGTTTGTTTTTTACAAGCTCCCTTACCCTTCTTTTATCTAACTTGCCCGCATATATAACATCCCCTAACCTTGACAAGCTCAGAAAGGGTTCCTTTTGAAGGTCCTTATCACTTAACTTATAACTTACGTAAAAAAAGACCTTTTTGTCCTTTAACCTTTCTAAGTGGCTAATTAGGTTCTTATAGTTTTTTATACCCTTAAAGAACTCTTCAGCCATGTAAATAAACAGTGCCTCTGACTTTGCAAACATACCAGTCGTGCCTATGAAACCCACAAAGTCCTCAAGACTTAGCTCATCACCCCACAAAACCCTTACGGGTATAACTCCCCTTAGTTTATCAAGGAAGCTTTTTACAAGGTATTCCTCTTCACCGTGCAATAAGTTTACCGCCTTTATTTGCCCCTTTCCAAGGTTTTTTTGGTATTCAAGCAGGCTTATCACGAGTGCATAGCCTTTAAGAAGTCTCTGTTAGTTTTGAACTTTTTAAGCTTATCGAGGAGAAACTCCATAGCCTCTATAGCATCCATCGTAGCCAAAAACTTCCTTAAGACCCATATCCTCTGAAGTTCCCAATCTTCAAGCAAAAGCTCCTCCTTCCTCGTGCCAGACTTTTCTATATTTATGGCTGGGAATATCCTCCTTTCCATTAGCCTTCTATCTAAGTGTATTTCCATATTTCCTGTGCCCTTAAACTCTTCATATATAACATCGTCCATCTTTGAACCAGTTTCTATAAGAGCGGTTGCTATTATCGTTAGAGAACCACCCTCTTCTATGTTCCGTGCAGCACCAAAGAACTTTTTAGGTCTTTGGAGTGCGGTCGCCTCTATACCACCAGTCAAAACTCTGCCCGTGGGTGGGGTAACTGCGTTAGCCGCCCTTCCAAAACGTGTCATAGAGTCCAAAAGTATTACCACATCCTGCTTTAGTTCCACGAGTCTTTTTGCCTTTTCCACTACCAGCTCCGCCACTTGCATGTGTCTTTCTGGTGGCTCATCAAAGGTAGAGGCAATAACCTCCGCACCATCACCCACAATCCTCCTCATCTCTGTAACTTCTTCTGGTCTTTCGTCTATGAGCAAGATTATCAGATGCACTTCAGGATGGTTCTGTATAAGGGCTGTTGCTATTTTCTGCAAAAGCACCGTTTTTCCTGCTTTTGGTGGTGCCACTATCATACCCCTTTGTCCCTTTCCTATGGGCGCTATAAGGCTTATAACCCTCGTAGATAGCTCTGTGGGAGATGTTTCCAGATTGAACCGCTCTGTTGGATGGTAAGGGGTGAGTTTTTCAAACTGTGGTCTTGCCTTAAGAATATCTGGGTCTGGTGGTAATCCGTTAACGGATTCAATCTTTATAAGTGCTTGGTATTTTTCCTTTTCCTGTGGCGGTCTTGCAAAGCCTATTATTGTATCACCCGTTCTTAGTCCAAACTTTTTTATTTGAGAGGGTGCCACATAGACATCAGTGTAGCTGGGCATGTAGTTGTTTTCAGAGCTTCTAATAAAGCCATAACCTTCGGGTAGAATCTCCAATACACCTTTTATAAAGTTTAGCCCCTCTTCCTTTGCCTGAGCAGTGAGTATTTTCTCTATAAGCTCCTCCTTCCTTAGCCCAGTTACCCTTGAAAGCTCAAGCTCTCTGCCTATTTTTTGTAGCTCCTGTAGGGATAGCTTCTTAAGCTCTTCAAGAGTATAAATCTTTTTTTCTTGAACTTGTTCCATACTTCAAAACCTCCTTCATTTTCCTATGCAGAACCTTGAAAATATGCTACCTAAAATATCCTCTGTGCTAACAACTCCAAGAATTTCTTCTAAATAGCTAAGCGCTTCCCTCAAATCAAGCATGAGTATCTCTGGGAACAGGTCTTCTCTCTCCAATTTGTATATTAATGATTTTAACACTTCTGAGGATTTTTTCAAGAGGTTTTCATGCCTAACGGTTATATAAACCTGCAAGCTATTGCTTACATGAAGACCAAGCCTTTGCAGAATGGTATCTTTTAGTTCTTCCAATCCATCGCCAGTTAAGGCACTTACACCCACAGCTTCAGGGAAAGACCTAAACACCTCTTCCTCAACACCCTTGTCTATCTTGTTAGCCACCACAATATGCTCAAGGTCTTTGACCATGGAATATATGTTTAGGTCCTCTTCCTCAAGGGGACTGCTAACGTCCACCACAAAGAGAACCATGTCCGCGCTCTTGAGTTTTTGTAGACTTCTCTCTACCCCTATTTTTTCCACTGGGTCTTGGGTGTATCTTATGCCCGCAGTATCTATGAGGTTTACCGGTATGCCCTTAAGAGTTAGAGTTTCTTGCAAAAAGTCTCTTGTAGTCCCGGGAATGTCTGTAACTATGGCTCTCTCTTTGCCAAGCAAAGCATTAAAGAGAGAGGATTTACCTACATTTGGCTTTCCAACTATAGCAAGGTTTATGCCCCTTCTGAGAAACTCTCCAGTTTTTACCGTTGAGAGAAGCTTATCTATGTCCTTGAGAATTTCCTTAAGAAGGCTTATTATTTGCTCCTTGCTTAGGGTAGGAATGTCCTCCTCTGAGAACTCTATGTCCGCCTCCACATAGGCAAGAAGCTCAAGAAGTCTGTTTCTAAGGGAGTTTATAAGCGAAGAGAGTTCTCCTTGGAGTTGTCTTTGGGCAGACTTTAAGCTTAGCTCGGACTTAGCACCAATAAGGTCTCCTACCGCCTCCGCCTGCAGAAGGTCCAACTTTCCGTTTAAAAAGGCTCTCTTGGTGAATTCTCCAGGCTCTGCCAACCTTATACCCTTTGAAAGGAAAAGCTCAAGGGCTTTTTTTAAGATGAGAGGGTTTCCATGCAGGAAAAGCTCCACCATGTCCTCACCCGTGTAGCTCTTTGGAGATGGGTAAAAGATTAAAATTCCCTCATCAAGCACACTACCGTCTGTGTCTTTCAACTTTACAAAGTGCGCATACCTTGGCTTTAAATTCCCTTTGAGTATAAACAGGTCTTTTATCCTTTCCCACACACCAAGTCCAGAAAGCCTTATAGCTCCGATAGCACTCTCACCAAAGGGGGTTGCTATGGCAACTATGGGTTCTCTTTGCTTTACCATGGGTTTTAGAAAAAACTTATTCAGTCTAATATAAGCGTCAAGTTTTTAGCATGCTCAAGGGCTCTTATATACTCCTCTCTGCTTATCCTTCTTGAAAGTTCAGGATACTTGTAGGCTTGGTAGTATGGCATGTATTGGTCCATTACATTAACCGCCATGCGAGGGGAGATGGACCTTAGCTCATCCATCACAGTTTTTGTTTTGGCTATATCTTGTGGCAGGACGAGATGCCTCACTAAAAGACCCCTTATGGCTATGCCTTCTTGGTCTACTTGAAGGTCTCCCACCTGCCTATACATTTCTCTTATCGCTTGAAGGGCTACCTTGTGATAGTCCTTTACCTTTGAGTATTTTTTGCCAGCAAGGTCATCTCCATACTTGAAGTCCGCCAAATATATATCCACAATACCATCAAGAAGCCTAAGGCTTTCAAGGCTGTCGTAAGAGGAAGTGTTATACACTATAGGAATTCTTAGACCACCCTTTACCGCAATATACAGAGCTTGAAGTATCTGAGGCACAACGTGAGATGGGCTCACAAGGTTTATATTATGACAGCCAAGTCTTTGGAGCTTTAAGAAGACCTCCGCAAGTTCTTCTGGTCTTAGTTCCTCGCCTTCTCCCAAGTGGCTTATGGTATAGTTTTGACAGTAAACACATCTCATATTGCAATAGGAAAAAAACACCGTTCCAGAACCCCTTTTGCCTCTTATGGGTTTTTCTTCCCCTCTGTGAGGAAAGTAGTCCGCTACAATAGCGTATCTGCCAGTTTTGCAATATCCCTTTTCATCCTTCAGTCTGTTTACACCACACCTATGAGGGCATACTCTGCAATCAGAAAGCATTTCAAAAGCCTTGTTTATGCGAGTAAGCCACTCATCCTCGCTTAAGTTCAGATAGGATGGATATGCCCTCATAGCAGTTGTAGGTTATAATATACGACATGAAACTAAGAATAGACAGAGGAGAGTTTTTATCCGCCCTTCAGAAGGCAAAGAATGCCACAGAGAAGAAGTCCGCTCTGCCCATACTAAACAATTTTCTTCTTATCGCAGAGGACGAGTTTCTCACTCTAAAGGCAACAGACCTTGAAAACTTCCTGTCCCTGCGTATATCCGCAGAGATAGAAGATGAGGGTAAAACAGCGGTTAACGCAGATAAGCTTACCAACGTGATAAAGAATATGTCTGTTGCTACCGTTTACCTTGAGCTAAAGGAAGACAAGCTAACTGTAGGAGGTGGCAGGAGCACCTTTAGGCTTACGACCCTTGACCCAGAGGACTTTCCAGAGTTTCCTCAACCAGAAACCTCCACAGAGCTTCCTTCGGTAGACCTTATCAAGGCAATAGACAAAGTGGAATACGCTATATCAAAAGACGACGCTCGTTATGCACTGCAGGGTCTTTATGTTCACGAGGTGGATGGAAAGACTCACTTTGTGGGTTCAGACGGACACAGGCTTGCCCTCTTTTGGAGGAATTCCCCTTTTCCCATGGAGCTACTTATACCAAGAAAAAGCCTAAAGGTCATTCAAGGTCTTATGAAGGACTATATTGGTGTTGTCCAATCTGGTAAGGATGAGTCCTTTGCCCACTTTGTTGGAGAGGACTGGAGCCTGTCAGTAAGGCTTTTGGAAGGTGAATACCCAGACTATATGATAGTCATACCCAAACACTTTAACCATGAGGTGGTTGTTAGAAAAGATGCTCTTCTTGAAAGTCTAAAAAGGCTTTCTGCCATAGCGGAGTCTTCTGCTTTTCCTGTGAAGATTAGCTTTTCCGACCACGTTGCCCTTCTTGAAATATCAGACCCAGAGTATGGAGAGGGAAGGGATGAGGTGGATGTGGACTACACCGGTGAGCCTGTAGAGGTAGGTTTTAACGGCAAATACCTTATTGAAGCCCTTGACAGTTTTGATGTGGATAGGGTATGGATAAAGATTGTTGACCCAGATAGTGCGGTGGTTATTGAGTCCGATGACACAGAAAGGGACCCATACCTCTGTGTGGTTATGCCAATGAGGCTCTAAGAATTGGCTTTCTGTTTGCCTCTGCTTCTTTTATTCTTCTTACTGGCGTTTTGTGAGGAGAGGACTTGAGATGTTCGGGGTTTTCTTGTGCGGTCTTTACTATCTCCTCCAAGGCTTTAGCAAATCTTTCAAGGGTCCGAGGACTTTCCGTTTCTGTGGGTTCTATCATAAGAGCTTCCCTTACCGTAAGTGGAAAGTATACGGTGGGTGCATAAAAGCCTCTATCCAATAGAGCCTTAGCCACATCCATAGCCTTTACATCCCACTTTAAGAGGTTTTGAGCGGACAAGACAAACTCATGCATGCAAGGGACATGCTCATAGGGGTCAAGTAGGAGGTCTTTGAGGAGCTTTCTCAAATATCTGGCGTTGAGGATAGCGTATTTTGAAACCAAGTCTATCTGCGAGCCGTAAGAGAGTATATAAGCCAAAGCCCTTACAAAGACACCTACATGTCCGTAAAAGGCAAGGAGCTTACCCACGCTTTTGGGTCTATCCCAGTCAAGCTTGTATTTACCATCCTCAAAGACCACATGAGGGACAGGGAGGTAGTCTACGAGCCTTTCTGAGACACCTACCGCACCACCACCTGGACCACCACCACCATGAGGTGTGGAAAAGGTCTTATGAAGATTAAAATGCATCACATCCACACCCCACTCCCCTGGTCTTGCAATCCCCACAAGGGCGTTCATGTTAGCACCGTCCATATACAAAAGAGCATCCCTTTCATGAAGAGCGTCCGCTATTTCCCTTATCCTTCTCTCAAATATACCCAAAGTGTTAGGGTTCGTTATCATGAGGCATGCGGTCTCATCGCTTAGTTTTTTCTGAAAGTCTTCCCAATCAAGCTCTCCCTCTTTGTTGCTCCTTACCGTTATTACCTCAAAACCACACAAGGAAGCGGTTGCAGGGTTTGTGCCGTGAGAGGTGTCTGGAACAAGGACCTTTCTCTTATGGAAGTTCCCCCTATCTCTGTGATAGGCAAGTATCATTAAAAGACCCAAAAGCTCTCCATGAGCCCCTGCCGCAGGTTGTAGAGAAACCTCTCTAAAGCCACCTATTTCTTTGAGAAGCTCCTTTAGTTCATACATAAGCTTTAAAGTTCCCTGAGCATAGTCTTCTGGCGTCATAGGGTGCAGGTTCAAAAAACCCTCAAGGCTTGCAAGCTCTTCGTTTATTCTTGGGTTATACTTCATAGTGCAAGAGCCAAGAGGAACCATTGTAGTGTCTATGGCGTAGTTAAGTTGAGAAAGCCTTGTATAATGCCTTACCACATCAAGCTCGGAGACCTCTGGAAATTTAAGGTCTTCTCGGAAGTATTCACCAAGATGCTCTTTAAGGTTAACCTCTTCTACGTCCAACTCTGGCAGGCGATAGCCCCTTCTTCCCTTTGAAGAGAGCTCAAAGATTAGCATTCTGTAATTATACACCTTATATTTTTATCTGTCATGGTTGAGGTAAAAAACGCTTATAGAGGCTACGCCTTCTTGGTGGCTTCCTTTCTCCTCTTTACCGCCACCGTTATAGTTGGACTCTTTCACCTTGAGGAGAGAGGCATTCTTTACTTTGCACTCCTTGGTGGCACGTCCGCCCTTTTCACCTTTGCCCTTTTCTCATACGCCTTGAGCGTCTACAGTTTCCTAAAAGAAGAATATGCGAAGAAAAAAAACCTCTGGACCTTTCTCTTTGACTTCCTTGCAGACCTCAGGCTTGCCATTTTTATAATGATACTCCTTGCCATTCTTTCTATGCTTGGCTCCACTTACGTTCAGCAAAACCAACCTATAGAGTTTTACCTTGACAGGTTTGGTGCGGATATAGGCTATTGGCTTTGGAGACTTTGGATAACGGATGTCTTCCATTCATGGTATTACATCGGACTAATAGTGCTCCTTGCCATAAACCTCATAGCCTGCTCCTACAAAAGACTTCCAAGAGTATGGGTCCAGACCTTTACAAAGGAAAGGTTTCAGAGGTTGGATGAAAACATGGAAAGACACCTAAAAGCCATATCCATAGAGGTAAACCCTTCAAAGGAAAAGGTAGCACGCTTTTTGGGAAAGCTCGGATTTAGGGTTTTTATGGAAGAGGAAGGCGGAAAGACCTACTTTTATGGAGAAAAGGGAAGGTATGCTCGTCTTGGCGTTTATGTGGTTCACATAGGTCTCCTTGTTATAATGGCGGGTGGACTAATAGATGCCATATGGGGCATAAGGGGAACAGTTATAATTCCCGAAGGCTCAAGGAGTGATACCCTACTCATACCTGCCAAAGAGAAAGCTATAAAGCTACCTTTTCAGATAGAGTTGGAGGACTTCAGAATAGTTAGCTACGAAGAAGAGTTTCAAAGAAAGGGAAAAACTAAAGAAACGCCTTTCAAAGATGCTATAGCGAGCTTTGAAAGCGATATAAGGATAATTCAGGATGGAAAAATTGTAGCAAAGGGCATGACCGCAGTAAACTCTCCCTTTGACTTTGGCACATATAGAATATTTCAAGCAACCTATGGACTAACGGGAAACGCAGGAAGGGTAAAGATTGCTATTTTTGACAAAAAGCTCGCACCCCAAGACCCAAGGAAGGCTTTTGTTGGAGAAGTGGAGCTAAGAGCTGGAAAAGTGTCCGAGTTTAAAAACATGCTTTTGGCAATAGATAGGTCTACTCTAAACATAGAAGACGAGCAAAAAGGCTTTCAAGGAGAGCTCAAGCCTGCCCTTGTGGTCAAGGTTCTTATGGACGGGAAGGCTTACGATGTGCCTGTGGTCTACTCGCCAGAGCTTACAGTTTTTGCTCAGTCTCAGATACCACAGCTTGCGGAGTTTCCCTATGTCTTTTTCCTTGTGGACTTTGAACCTCAGTTTTTTAGTGGTCTTCAGGTTTCGCGCCAGCCTGGCACACCCATAATATGGCTTGGGTCTATACTGGTTGTGGGTGGAATGATTCTTGCCTTTTATACAGTCCATCGCAAAGTGTGGGCAAGGCTTGAAGGTAATACCCTAAAGGTAGCCTTTTGGTCTCACAAGTTTAAAGAAGAGTTTAAAAAGAGCTTTCTAAAATCTCTGGAGGAGCTAAAGCATGAAAATCCTTCTCATGGAAAAGAACCTAATAGTTCTTAGTAGGATAAGGTCATCCCTCGGTGGTCATGAAGTAAGGGTTGGCACCAACTACGAAGGTGAGGATATGGTTCTTATAAGCCTTGAGCAGTTTCCTGTGGAAAAGGTTGCTGAGCTAAAGGCTTTGGGTGCAAAGGTTATAGCCTACTGTGGGCATAAAAACGTAGAACTAATGAAAAAAGCCAAAGAGCTCGGTGCAGACCTTGTGGTGTCAAACAGTCAAATAGTGCAAGCGGGAAGTCTAATTGAAAGCCTCTGAAAGCTCCATAATCCTTTCTGCTTGCTCTTTGTTTAATGGCACAACAGATAACCTTGGCATCCTTAGGAGAGGGGAATCTTTAAAAAGCGGTTCAGTCCTTAAAACCTTGAGACTTACAGGCTTTTTCAAAAGACCCGCAGGCTCTAAATCCACAACCCAGAGATTATTATCATCCTTATAGGGCTCAGAAATTACCTTTGCAAGTCCCACCACCGCCTTTATGTTGCCCGTATGGTATATAAAGCAGAGGTCTCCCACTTTCATAAAGCTGATATACTTTTGTGCAAGAGGGTTCTTAACACCATCCCATCGTGTTATCCCATCCCTGAGAAGGTCCTCATAAGAATACTCAGAAGGCTCTGTTTTGAGAAGGTAATACATTCAGGAACACTTCTCCGCCAGAGATTTTATCATGGGTGGCATATATCCAAAAACTCTGCCTATTTCCTGCCCATTTTTCAAGAATATGACCGTTGGAGAGCCTATAATTCCATATGCTTTAGCCAGTTCCCTATCCTTGGTTATATCGTAAACCTCTACTTTTAGGTTTGGATATTTGCTAAGCTCCCTGTAGCTGGCTTTACAGGATGCACAACCGGGTTGTTCAAAGAGTAAAACTTGGCACAAGGCAAGGGCTACTGTAAGCATGGTTTAAATTTAATACAATGCAGGAGTTTGTGCAAGCATGCCTTGAGCTTGCAAGGGAAGGTTTTGAAAGGTCTGAAGTGCCTGTAGGCTGTGTGGTGGTAAAGGATGGAGTAGTCATAGCTAAAGCCCACAACAGAGTAGAGGAGTTAAAAGACCCTACCGCACATGCAGAGATGCTCGCCCTTAGAGAAGCTATGCAAAAACTCGGTGAGAAATACCTCTATGGCTGTGAGGTCTATGTAAGCCTTGAGCCATGTCCCATGTGTGCCTACGCCATGGTGTTAGCAAGGGTAGAAAGGGTTGTCTTTCTTGCATTAGATGAAAAGTATGGTGCGGTTATGAGTAGGTTTAACCTCTTTGATGAGCCATATTTTAACCACAGAGTAAAGTGGGAATATCTACCTATGGAGGAAGCAAAAAAATTACTAAAGGAGTTTTTCAAGATTAAGAGAACATCAAAGACTTAGCTCTCTTTTCAAAACTTCCAAAATATCCTCAGAGCTTATCAACTTTTTAATCAAAGCATGCAAAACTCCCCATCTTTTATCTCCCTTAACCTTTCCTCCAGACCTTCCGGCACATAGCCAAGTTTCCCTTCAATCATAGCTATAAGCATCTCTTGTGTGGACTTTATAAGACCTTCCTCAAGTCCAAGTCTATAAAGAATGTCCTTTTTCAACATCTTCTTTGGCAATCTTACATCTTCAGGTCTAACCACTATAGGCATGTGCTTGACCTCCCCTGTGAGCTTTGACACTATGAGTTTTGAATTGGTCTATGAAATTCTCAGTTCAATAGCTAAAACCTGCATAACATCCTCAGAAGTAGAAGCCAGCTTCTTGGCTAAAGACCTCAAAAACTCCACATCTTTTATTTCCCTTACCCTATTTGCTATTTCTTCAGGCACATAACCAAGTTTACCTTCAATTATGGCTATAAGCATCTCTTGTGCGGACTTTATAAGACCCTCCTCAAGTCCAATGTGCTTGCCCTCTTCAAGTCCAAGCCTATACAAAATATCCTTTCTCAACTTCTTCTTTGGCAATCTTATATCCTCAGGTCTAACCACTATAGGCATGTGTTTGACCTCCTCCGTGAGCCTTATCCTTAAGTTAGGTCTTAGTTCCGTCAACGTCAAGGCTTTCAATAGATAGTCCTTTCTCTCTTCCTCGTTCATGCCTTCCATGGTCTTTATGAGTTTCTCTATCAGATATGCCTCGTCCTCTACCTTACACAAACATGCCAATAGCCTATCCATAGGGTCTGGGCTTTCCAAAAGCACTCTGCAGTCTATCTGCCTTATGTCAATCATCTCATAGCTAAAGCTAAGGTTTCTAAGCTTTAACTTTGACTTCATTCTAAGCTTTCTGTTTCCCACATAAACAAGGAGCTGTTTTACAGGACTGCTTGGATATCTCTCTAATATGGCAAGGTAATAGCGTAGCATTCTAAAGGGCATGTTAGGGTCGTTGAAGGATTGGAATTCTATATGCAGTATGCTTTCGTCCTCAAGTCTTGCTAAAAAGTCCACTCTTAGCTCTGTGGAAGGGAAGTTGGTAGGCAGTAGCTCTTTTATGGGTGCTGGTGCAAGTATTTTGCTAAGTCTGTGTGGGATTTCTTCAAAGATGTCCTTTAGAGCTATGTCTTTTGAAGGCATTTATGAATTTTAATACACAGGGTCAAAGGCTTGCGTTTTTAAAAGCACTTCTTGCCATTCTCTTTCTGGAGAGGAATCCCAAACTATGCCTGCACCCGCAAAGTAGGAAACCCTTCTACCTGAGCCTATGGCAGTTCTAATTAGCACACTTAGGAGAAAATCCCCGCCTTTTATAAGCCCACCTACTCCGCAGTAGTAGTCTCTGCTGTGAGGCTCAAACTGGTCTATGACCTCCACCGCCTTTCTTTTGGGAGCACCTACCACAGAAGCAGGTGGAAAGGTTTCTTTCAATATTTCCTGCAGACTTTTGTTTGTCCTTGCCCTCACTGTTGAATGCATCTGAAAAAGTGTCCTGTATTCTTCTACCTTAAAAAGCTCAGGCACCTCCACACTTCCACACAGAGCTATTCTTGAGAGGTCGTTTCTTACCATATCTGTTATCATGAGATTTTCCGCTTTGTCTTTTTCACTTTTTATGAGGTCTTCCCTGCTTTTTGCTGTCCCCTTTATAGGTTTGCTTAGGATAAGGTCTCCCTCCTTCTTTAGAAAAAGCTCCATAGAGCCACTTATAACATAAAAGTCCTCAAGGTCAAGGAAAAAGGCGTATGGCACTGGCTGACGCATATAGTATCTTACAAAGAGGTCAAGAGGGTCTCCAAAAATTGAAAAATCAAACCTACAGGTAAGGTTTATTTGGTAGACTACACCTTCTGATATGAGCCTTTTGACCTCTTTAACCGCATCTATGTAGTCCTTTGCAGTAAAGGAGGAGGAAACCCTCTCAAGTCTTATTTCTTTCTGCTCGTAAGAGAGCCTCTCAAACCCATCAATCTCAAGACATACAATAGGTGGAAAGTCTCCGCTTTTTATCTGTAAGCCTAAGGTTTCAGAGCTCAGAGAATAAGAAAACAAGGCAAAGCCATAGTCTAAGTTTTTGAAATCCTTGAGAGAATTATAGACCTTTAAATCCCTTACCTTAGCTTTAAAAAGACCTTCTTCCCCCAACCACCCACCAGAAAGAACAAGACGCATTCACAGAAGCCTTTTCCACTCTTCTACCATTTGCCTATCAAGGTCTACAAGTATGACCCTTTTGAGGTTCTTTGGTTGAAAATTCCTTATCTCCTCAATCATGGCTCTTGCGGATACATCCTTTGGAAGTCTTCCCACACCCGTTCCCATACCAGGCATGGCAATGCTTTCAAAACCCATCCTATCCGCAAGCTCCAAAACCGCCCTTACCGCTTTTCTTACCTTTTCCTCTGTGGTTTCCATAGCAGGCTCTTCCATAGTAGGTGCGTGTATTACGCCCTTAAAAGGCAGTTTTCCTGCAGAGGTCAAAACCGCAGAACCCACAGGTATAGGAGCTTTTGAAACTGCCTCCTTCTCTATCTCCTCACCACCAAACCTCTTTATCACTCCAGCCACACCGCCACCCATAAGACCAAGAGAGTTGGCAGGGTTTACTATGGCATCCGCCTGAACCTCAAGGAGACTTCCCTGGACTACACTTATTTCCATCATGGCAAATGCGTCCCCGGGAGGATTCGAACCTCCGACCTCGAGATTAGGAATCTCGCGCTCTGTCCTTCTGAGCTACGGGGACTAACATAATATATTATATCAAACCTTTTTCCTTTGCATACTCTCCGTATTTCTTGTCCGTTTTACCTATATGTGTCATAAGCCATCCCCAGGCAATAGCCAATGCTTCTCTAAAAGCTTCCGCATCTCCGTTTTCTACCTCTGGCAATAGGTCATATACTACCTTTCTAAACATTTCATGAGTCTTTTTGTGAGCTTCAAGCTCCGGATATCCGATAGCCTCCATAAATTTTTCCTCCCTTGTAAGATGCCAGTTCACATAGTGGAGTAGCTCCTCTTTAAAAATCCTAATAGCTTGTTCTTTTTTACCCTCCCTTAGGAGTGCATAAACTTCATTGAGATAGTCCACAAGCATTTGATGGTCCTTGTCCATCTCTTCCACACCGGTTTTTAGGTCTTCTGTAAGTTCCACAAGCATGGCTCCACCTCCTTTTATGATTATTTTAACACCTTGCCCGTTTTGTGGTAGAAAATATAAAGGTCAAGCTCTCCTTGAGACATTCCAAGCTCTTGGCATATTTCCTCAAGCTTTCTCTCCGCCTCAAGGTATATGCGTCTTGTAATGGTCTTGTAGTCTGGCAGGAGACCCTTTTCCTTGAGGTATCTAAAAATGTGCCTGTCCACTATTGCCACATCTTCAAAGCCTATGTTTCTCAAGAAGTGAGATGCCTCCTTAAGACCAAAGCCTTCCACCTTGTATTTGGAACAGGTATCGCTTAGTAGGTCTCTTATAATCTTCCCCTCCTTTGAACCAGAAAGAAGCTCCATAACCCTTTCAAACTTTTCCCTCGCTTTTACTATTCTTTCCGCCCTCTGGCGAGCAAAACGATGCCCTGCAGAAGATATGGTCTTTTCAAGCTCCTCAAAGCTCATACTCCTAAAACCCTCAATACCTATAAGACTTTGCAGTTTTATACCCATAAGAGCGGAAGAGTTAGCGGTAAGAAGACAAAAGCATAGCTCAGAGAATATGTCCGCCTCATAGGAATAGTTGGCAAAGGGTCTAAAGTCAAAGGTGGTCTTTCCAGTCTTCCCAAGCTCCTTGAATTCAGATAGCCTCTTGTCCACGTAAGGTTTTATCTTC